>NZ_AJHH01000365.1 GCF_000256565.1 Herbaspirillum lusitanum P6-12
ACGCGATCTGCCCGGTGATGGGCGCGACCGGCTTGCTCGAACAGTTCATGGGCGTGCCCGACACGCCGGAGAACCGCGCGCGCTTCATCGCCACGATCCCGCTGGGACGCATGTGCGAAGGCGCCGACGTCGCCAACGTGGCCGTCTTCCTCGCCACCGACGCGTCGCATTTTCTGACCGGGATGGAAGTGCCGGTCGACGGTGGTCGTATCATCTGAGGATTCATTCAAACCGGAGAAGACATCATGAAGATTCAGGCAGCAGTATTGAGGGAAACAACCACCGTCGAGCCTTTCGCCAGCAGCCGTCCCTTGCGTATCGAAGAGCTCGATCTGGATCCGCCCGGCCCCGGCGAAGTGCTGGTCAGGATGAAGGCGGCCGGCCTGTGCCATTCGGACCTGTCGGTCATCACGGGAGTGCGTCCGCGTCCGGTGCCGATGGCCTTGGGCCACGAGGCCTCGGCCGAGGTGGTGGAGGTGGGGAGCGGCGTCAATGATCTACGGGCGGGCGATCTGGTGGTGCTGGTGTTCGTGCCCAGCTGCGGCCATTGCCTGCCTTGCATGGAAGGCAGGCCCGCCCTGTGCGAGCCGGGCGCGGCGACCAATACGGTGGGCGAGCTGCTGTCGGGGCAGCGCCGTCTGCGCGACAAGACGCAGCCGGTGCATCACCACCTGGGTGTGTCGGCCTTTGCCGATCACGCCGTGGTATCGCGCCGTTCCTGCGTGAAGATCGAGGCCGATATCGACCCGGTCCAGGCGGCGCTGTTTGGCTGCGCCGTGCTCACTGGCGTGGGGGCGGCGGTCAACACGGCCGAGGTCAAGGCCGGCACCACGGCTGCCGTGCTGGGCCTGGGCGGCGTGGGCTTGTGCGCCATGCTGGGAGCGCTGGCGTCGGGCGCGCGCGAGGTCATTGCGGTGGACCTGCATGACAGCAAGCTGGCGCTGGCGAAATCACTGGGCGCCACGGCGACAGTCAACGCACGCGATCCCGATGCGGTGGAAAAGGTCAGGGCGCTGACCAAGGGCGGCGTCGACTATGCCTTCGAAATGGCGGGTTCGGTGCAGGCGATGGAAGCCGCCTATCGGATGACGCGCCGCGGCGGCATGACGGTCACTGCAGGCCTGCCTGCACCGGACCAGAAATGGGCCTTGCAACAAGTCAGCCTGGTGGCCGAGGAGCGTACGGTCAAGGGCAGCTACATCGGCTCCTGCGTACCGTTGCGCGACATCCCGCGTTACATCGGCCTGTATAAAAGCGGCCGCTTGCCGATCGATAAACTGATGGGGCAGCGACTGGCATTGTCGGATATCAACAGCGGCTTCGACCGTCTGGCTTCAGGGGAAGGATTGCGCGATCTGATCGTTTTCTGATTGCTTTTTTGTTTTTGTAATGGCGTCACAAAGGAGACAAGGCATGACAAAAAAACTATTCGCTGCGGCCACGACCGCAGCATTGCTGGCATTCGCACTGCAGACGACACCGGCGCTGGCGCAGCAGACCATCGTCATCAAGTTCAGCCACGTGGTGGCGAACAACACACCCAAGGGCAAGGGCGCGGAGCGTTTCAAGCAACTGGCAGAAGAACGCACCAAAGGGCGCGTGAAGGTCGAGGTTTACCCGAACAGCCAGCTCTACAAGGACAAGGAAGAACTGGAAGCCCTGCAGCTCGGCGCGGTGCAGATGCTGGCGCCGTCGCTGGCGAAATTCGGTCCGCTGGGGGTGAAGGAATATGAGGTCTTCGACCTGCCGTACATCTTCCCCAATCGCGCGGTGCTGGCGCGCATCACCGAAGGACCGATCGGCCAGAACCTGTTCAGGAAACTGGAAGCCAAGGGCATCAAGGGCCTGGCCTACTGGGACAACGGCATGAAGGTGATGACTGCCAACAAGCCGCTGCACAAGGTCGACGACTTCCGTGGCATGAAGATGCGCATCCAGTCGTCCAAGGTGCTGGACGAGCAGTTCCGCGCGTTAAAGGCCAATCCGCAGGTGCTGGCGTTCTCCGAGGTGTACCAGGCGATGCAGACCGGCGTGGTCGACGGCAGCGAGAACACGCCGTCCAACATTTACTCGCAGAAAGTGCATGAAGTGCAGTCGCAACTGACCGTGTCCGACCACGGCTACATCGGTTACGCAGTGATCGTGAACAAGAAATTCTGGGAAAGCCTGCCGCCGGATGTACGCGGCCAGCTGGAGTCGGCGATGAAGGATGCCACGCGCTATGCCAACGCCATCGCCCAGCAGGAGAACGAAGATGCGCTGGCGGCGATCAAGGCTTCCGGCAAGACCAAGGTGTATTACCTGACCGACGCCGAAAAGGCCGAATGGCGCAAGGCCTTGCTGCCGGTGCACAAATCGATGGAGTCGCGCGTCGGCAAGGACCTGATCCAGGAAATCTACAAGGAGACTGCCAATCTCGGCGCGAAGTAATCTGAAGTAACTCTCTGCACTATTGAAAAAGCCCGTCGGCGCAAACCGACGGGCTTTGTGCTTGGAGCGCTGAGTTGAAACTCAGGGCGCCGGATTCGGCTGCGTCTTGTGGATCGCGTCGATCTGTTCGATGATTTCCTGCGACAGTTGCACCGACAGACTGTCGATGTTGCTGCGCAGCTGTTCCAGCGTGGTGGCGCCGATGATGTTCGACGTCACGAACGGGCGGCTGTTGACGTAGGCCAGCGCCAGTTGCGCCGGATCGATGCCATGCTTGCGTGCGAGGGCAACGTAGGCTTTGGCCGCCGCTTCGGCTTGCGGGTTGGTGTAACGGGTGAAACGTTCGAACAGCGTCAGGCGACCGCAGATGCTGGCGCCGTCGCTGGCGAAATTCGGTCCGCTGGGGGTGAAGGAATATGAGGTCTTCGACCTGCCGTACATCTTCCCCAATCGCGCGGTGCTGGCGCGCATCACCGAAGGACCGATCGGCCAGAACCTGTTCAGGAAACTGGAAGCCAAGGGCATCAAGGGCCTGGCCTACTGGGACAACGGCATGAAGGTGATGACTGCCAACAAGCCGCTGCACAAGGTCGACGACTTCCGTGGCATGAAGATGCGCATCCAGTCGTCCAAGGTGCTGGACGAGCAGTTCCGCGCGTTAAAGGCCAATCCGCAGGTGCTGGCGTTCTCCGAGGTGTACCAGGCGATGCAGACCGGCGTGGTCGACGGCAGCGAGAACACGCCGTCCAACATTTACTCGCAGAAAGTGCATGAAGTGCAGTCGCAACTGACCGTGTCCGACCACGGCTACATCGGTTACGCAGTGATCGTGAACAAGAAATTCTGGGAAAGCCTGCCGCCGGATGTACGCGGCCAGCTGGAGTCGGCGATGAAGGATGCCACGCGCTATGCCAACGCCATCGCCCAGCAGGAGAACGAAGATGCGCTGGCGGCGATCAAGGCTTCCGGCAAGACCAAGGTGTATTACCTGACCGACGCCGAAAAGGCCGAATGGCGCAAGGCCTTGCTGCCGGTGCACAAATCGATGGAGTCGCGCGTCGGCAAGGACCTGATCCAGGAAATCTACAAGGAGACTGCCAATCTCGGCGCGAAGTAATCTGAAGTAACTCTCTGCACTATTGAAAAAGCCCGTCGGCGCAAACCGACGGGCTTTGTGCTTGGAGCGCTGAGTTGAAACTCAGGGCGCCGGATTCGGCTGCGTCTTGTGGATCGCGTCGATCTGTTCGATGATTTCCTGCGACAGTTGCACCGACAGACTGTCGATGTTGCTGCGCAGCTGTTCCAGCGTGGTGGCGCCGATGATGTTCGACGTCACGAACGGGCGGCTGTTGACGTAGGCCAGCGCCAGTTGCGCCGGATCGAGGCCGTGCTTGCGTGCCAGCGCGACGTAGGCGGTGGTGGCGGTTTGCGCCTGCGGGTTGGAATAGCGGGTGAAGCGCTCGAATATGGTCAGGCGGCCTGCGGCGGGGCGGGCGCCGTTCTCATATTTGCCGGACAACATGCCCATGGCCAGCGGCGAATAGGCCAGCAAGCCGACCTGTTCGCGATGGGCGAATTCGGCGAGGTTGATTTCAAAGGTCCGGTTCAGCAAGTTGTAAGGATTCTGGATCGTGACGATGCGCTCGAGATCGAATTTCTCGGCCGCGCGCAGGAACTGCGCCACGCCCCACGAGGTTTCATTCGACAGGCCGATGTGGCGGATCTTGCCGGCCTTGACGAACTCGGACAGGATGCTCAGGGTCTCTTCGATGGCCACGGTTTCTTCATCGGCGATGTGGCTGTAGTTGAGCTGGCCGAAGCTGTTGACGCTGCGATCCGGCCAGTGCAATTGGTACAGGTCGACGTGATCGAGCTGCAGGCGTTCGAGGCTGCCGTTGAGCGCCTCGGTCAATCCCTTGCGGTCGAAGTTGTTGATGCCGCCGCGCACGTGGCGCGGGTTGTGCGGCTTGCGCGCGGGGCCGGTGGCCTTGGTGGCGATCAGCAACTGGTCGCGCTTGCCGGATTTCTTGAGCCAGGTGCCGAGGTAACGTTCGCTCAGACCTTGGGTTTCCGCCTTGGGCGGCACCGGATACATTTCGGCGACGTCAATCAGGTTGATGCCGCGTTCGGTGGCGTAGTCGAGCTGCGCGTGCGCTTCGGCTTCGGTGTTCTGTTCGCCCCAGGTCATGGTGCCGAGCGTGATCAGGCTGACGTTGACGTTGGTGCGGCCAAGAGGGCGATATTGCATGAATGAATCCTTTGGGAAAGTCGGAGCAAACGCGAAAGACGGCGTGCGGGAAATGAAGTAGTATATCCGCGCGCTGCAAACCTCGCAGCGCCCGCTTCCACGCACCACCCCGCACAAGAAAATCCTCGCCAATGACCTCCGCCATCGCGCCAGAACAGCTGTTGCATCATCGCTCTTTCCGACTGTTCTGGCTCGCCAGCGTAACCTCCACGATTGCACTGCAAATGCAGATCGTCGCCGTCGGCTGGCAGGTCTATCAACTCACGCATAGCCCTTTCGACCTGGGCATCGTCGGGCTGGTGCAATTCATTCCCTCGCTATTCCTGGTGTTCGTGGTCGGCCATGTCGCGGACCGGCATGATCGTCGCCAGGTCGCGCGCTTCAGCATCCTGGTGGAAGCGATCGCCGCCGGTTTGCTGGCGGCGGGCAGCCTCGGCGGCTGGCTGACGAAGGAAGCGATCTTCGCCATCGTGTTCGTGATCGGCGCCGGCCGCGCCTTCAGCAAGCCGACCATGTCGGCCATGCTGCCGACGCTGATGCAACCGTCGCTGCTGCCGCGCGCGGTGGCCGGCTCGGCATCGGCGACGCAGGTGGCGATCATCATCGGACCGGCCATCGGCGGCTTCCTGTATGTGGCCGGCCCATCGACGGTGTACATCACCAGTTGCGTCCTGTTCGTGCTGTGCAGCGTGCTGGTGTCGATGATCAAGGTGGAAACGCCGCCGGCCAGGCGCGAAAACGCCACGCTCAAATCGGTGTTCGCCGGCATCGCCTACATTCGCAGCAAGCCGGCGATCTTCGGCGCCATTTCACTCGACCTTTTTGCCGTGCTGCTGGGCGGCGCGACCGCGCTGTTGCCGGTGTATGCGCACGACATCCTGCACACCAACTCGGTCGGACTGGGGCTGTTGCGCTCGGCGCCGGCGGTGGGCGCGTTGTCGGTGGCGATCTTCCTGGCGCGCAATCCGCTCAAGGGCCGTATCGGCCGCACCATGTTCATTGCGGTGGGGATTTTCGGTCTGGCGACGATCGCGTTCGGGTTGTCGCAAACGTTCGTCGTGTCCTTGCTGGCGCTGGTGGTGCTGGGCGCCTCGGACATGATCAGCGTGGTGGTGCGTTCGACCTTCGTGCAGCTGGAGACGCCCGATGACATGCGCGGCCGCGTGAGCGCGGTGAATTCGGTCTTCATCGGCACTTCGAATCAGCTCGGCGAGTTCGAGTCAGGACTGACCGCCGCATGGTTCGGCGCGGTGCCGGCGGTGCTGATCGGCGGCATCGGGACGCTGGTGGTGGTGGCGCTGTGGATCAGGCTGTTCCCGCAGTTGTTCCATGTTGATCGCCTGGTCGACAACACCGGAAAAAAATAATCAAGCCATCGACATCAGCATTAACCTCAGCATTGACCTCAGGGCTCGGGGTCCTGGTTGGCGAGATGAATCTTCACATGCGGCAGCGGCCCATCCGCTTCCGAAAACACCACCGGGCAATTGACCACCAGATTGGTCTTTTCAATACTGACCTGGCCGGCTTCTTCTGCGGCCAGCACTTGCTCTTCCGACTTCAATACGCGCGGTTGCTTTCCTGCCAGCCAGGTGACCTTGTGCACCTGCCATAACGGCGAATAGTTGAGGTTGGCGTTGGCTGCGCCGATCGGCGAGGGTAGCGACGGCAGCACGCCGCCTTGCCTGAAATTCACGAATGAATAGATGCGTTCGACCGCACTTGGCTGGCCGGGCTGGCGTTGCTGATTGATGGCGTTGGCCAGGCGCGGCACGTAGTTGGCGCCCATCTCGGCTGCGGCTTTCTTGTCGGAGACGTCGGTGGTGACGTAGCGCACCACCTTGCCGTCGTACCAGCCGGAGACCAGCGGCAGTTCGACGACGTCGCCGGTGGCTTGCGCGTGCGCCGGAGAAAGTACACAGCAGGCGGCCACGAAGACTGAAAGCGGCCGGAGGAAATGTCTGGTCATGTTGTTACCGATCATGGAAGAAGGCGGGACGCCGCACATGAGTCGTGCGAGTTGGCGAGATATTACAACGACATGCGTTCAAAAAAGAAAAAAGGCCTGCGGGATAACCGGCAGGCCTTTTGACATCAGTGCTGTGCTTACTGCGGATGGAACTGATGCGCGAACGTGAATTCATCGATGCGCGGGGTGTACTTCAGGCCCTTGCGCACTGCCCACGTTGCATACTGGTGATGCAGCGGGATCACGGCGTAGTCGTTCAGCGCCACGGTGGCGGCCTGTTTGGCGAACTCCTGGCGTTGCTTTTCATCGACCGAGCCGAGCGAGGATTGCACCAGCTTGTCCACTTGCGGATTGCTGTACTTGCCCCAGTTCCACGAACCCCAGCCGGTGCTCGCGTCGGTGGTGCCCACCAGCGTACGCAAACCGAAGTCGCCGGCCAGCGTGCCCCAGCCCAGCAGCGCAACGCTGAAGTCGCCGTTGCGCGCCTTGCCGAAGTAGACCGACAGCGGGAAGGTCTCGACCTTGGTCTGGATGCCGATGCGGCTCAGGAACTGCGCCACCGTTTGCACCACGCGCTCATCATTGATGTAGCGGTTGTTCGGACCATGCAGCGTCAGCGCAAAGCCGTTCGGATAACCGGCGGCGGCCAGCAGCTTCTTGGCGCCTTCCGGATCGTACTTCTCGACCTTCAGATTGTCGGCATAGCCGAGAATGCCCGGCGCGACGATATTGGAGGCCGGTGTGCCGAGGCCTTCCAGCGTGCGTTCGGTCAGGGCCTGACGGTTGATGGCCTTGGAAATCGCCTGACGGACACGGATGTCCTTCAATGGATTCTTGTCCAGCGGCTTGCCGGACTTGTCGGTGATGTCGGGCGTCTTGTCGCGCGACTGGTCCAGCGTCCAGAAAATCGTGCGCCACGAGGTGCGCTGCACCAGGCTGAATTTCGGATTGGTCTTCAGCTTCGGCACGTCGGCCGGCGGCACGCTGTCGATGGCGTCGACTTCACCGGCCAGCAATGCGCAAGGCGGCATCGCCGTCCTGCGCGGCAACCTGGCGCCGCGCGGCGCGGTCTTGAAGCCCTCTGCGGCCACGCCTGAGCTGATGAAGCATCGCGGCCGCGCGGTGGTCTTCGAAGACTTCAACCACTACAAGGAACGCATCAACGATCCCGATCTGGATGTGGACGCCAGCTGCGTGCTGGTCATGAAGAACGTCGGTCCCAAGGGGTATCCGGGCATGGCCGAAGTGGGCAACATGGGCTTGCCGCCCAAGGTGCTGGCCACGGGCGTGAAGGACATCGTGCGGATTTCGGACGGACGCATGAGCGGCACCGCCTTCGGCACCATCGTGTTGCACGTCACCCCCGAGTCGGCCATCGGCGGACCGCTGGCCTACGTGCAAGACGGCGACCGCATCCGCCTGAGCGTGGCGAACCGGGAAATCGCCTTGCTGGTCGCGGATGAGGAACTGGCGCGGCGCGTGCAGGAGACGCCGGTCGTGATTCCCAGCGCCGGGCGCGGCTACGCCAAATTATTCCTCGACACCGTGACGCAAGCGGACCAGGGCGTGGATTTTGATTTCCTGCGTGCGGTGAAGATGGTGGGCAAGGCGCCGGATCGTGGTTGAGCCGAGATGAGTCGCCCTGCGCACTTCCCGTCGACGATTCAAAGGAATCCGGTTGATATCCAGGGCACGAACGTAATTGCAATCAACCCGAGCAGCAGCATTCCCAGATACAGCCAGATGCGTTTCAGCGCCACCTCCGGTTTGACTTCGCCGATGATGCAGGCGGCGTAGTAGCACAGGCCGAAGGGTGGCGCGAAGACGCCAAGGCCCATCGCAAGGATCACCACCATCGCATAGTGAATTTCATGGATGCCGAGCTGGCGCGCCACCGGGAACAGCAAGGGGCCGAACAAGACAATGGCCGGGATGCCTTCCAGCACGCTGCCGAGCACGATGAAGGCCGCGATGGAGACCAGCAGGAAGCCGGTTGCGCCGCCCGGCACGGCCGTCATCATGGCCGCCAGGTCATGTGAAAATCCCGATTGCGTCAACGCCCATCCCATTGCGCTGGCGGCGCCGACGATGAAGAGAATGGCGCCGGACAATGCCGCCGTCTGCACCAGAATCGGCAAGGCCATATGCCACTTCAGGCTGCCGCGATAAATGATCAGGCCGACAATGAGCGAGTAGGCGATGCCGATGGTCGACACTTCAGTCGCGGTTGCAACGCCTTCCACCACCGCAGTGCGGATCACGAAAGGCAGCAGCAGGGCAGGTACGGCGATGGCAAAGGTTTTCAGCACGCGTTTGAGCGGCGCACGGCTGGTCGTCACATGGTCCGATCCGGCACGCCACCAGGCGACCACGGCCAGCACGATGGCAAGGACGAACGCGGGCATGATGCCGGCGGTGAACAGCGCCGCAATCGATATCCCGGTCACGGAGGCGATGGCGATCAGGACCAGCGAAGGCGGGATGGTTTCGCTCATCGCGCCGGAAGCCGCCAACAAGGAAATCAATTCGCTGTCCTGCATGCCGCGCTTGCGCATTTCAGGAAACAGCACCGGCGCCACCGCCGCCATATCCGCCGTCTTGGATCCGGAGATGCCGGACACCAGCAACATCGCACCAAGCAGCACGTAGGACATGCCGCCGCGCACATGACCGACCAGCGCCGCCAGGAATTCCACCATCACGCGCGCCAGCCCGGTCGCATGCACCAGCTGGCCCAGCAGCACGAACATCGGCACCGCCAGCAGGATCAGGCTGCTCATGCCTTCATCCATGCGGCCGACCACGATGACCACCGGCGTGCTGGTGGTGGTCAGCAGGTACGCACAGGTGGCGATCGCAAAGGCGAAGGCGATCGGCGCACCGGCCATCACTGCAGCACCGAGCAAGCCGATGAAAAAGATCGGCAGCGCGCTTTGTCCCATCGCCGTGAGCATCGGCGCCGACAGATAGCAGGCGCCGGCGATCACGGCCAGCAACGCCGCGACCGTGAAGATGTCGCGCTTGTCGTGATGCATCAGACGCAGCGCACAGCTTACCAGGGCGATCAGGAAACCGACCGGAACGGCCAGCGCCCGCACCATGCCGCTCCATCCCAATGCCGGTGTTTCGACGAAGCCCTGGTCTTCGACATAGTCGAAGCTCGGATGGATCATCATCAGGAGCAGCACGGCCGTGACCCCCACGGCAAGCGTCTCGGCCCACGCTTGTGCGCGCGGCGACAGCTTCGAGATGAAGAAGGTGAGGCGCATGTGGCAGGAGCGCTGCACCGCCAGCGCACTGCCCAGCATCGCCAGCCACAGGAACAGGATCGACGCCAGCTCATCGCTCCAGATCAGCGAACTGTGCAGCACCGAGCGCGCGATGATGCCGATGAACAGCAGCGCCACTTCGGCGACGACTACGGTGGCGGTGAGTATTTCCACCGATTTTTCCAGCCAGTGCTGCGCGCTGCCGAGCATGTTGCCGGCCGGGCCGTTCAACGGCATCGGCGGTATGGCGCTATGCACGGCGCTCACGACATTTTCCCAACGACGGCCTCCAGCGCAGCCCATGGCGCGGCGCCGAACTTGTCGCGCCATTCCTTATAAAAACCGGCGTCGGACAAGGCCTTGCGGAAGGAGTCGCGATTGGCGGTCTCGAAGACGATGCCCTTCTTGGTGAGCTGTTCCTTGAGCGTGGTGTTGAGCTGTTCAACGTCGCCGCGCTGCTCCATGTAGGCGCGATCGAACTCGCGCTGCACGATTTTCTTGAGGTCGTCGGGCAAGGCGGCGAATGCGCGGCGATTGCCCAGCATCCAGAACGGATCCCAGATGTGATTGGTCTGGGTGATGTACTTCTGCACCTCGTACAGCTTGCCGGAATCGATGGCGACCAGACCGTTTTCCTGGCCGTCCACCAGCTTGGTTTGCAGCGCCGTGTACAGCTCGTTGAAGTTGATCGAGGTCGGATTGGCGCCCAGCGATTTGAACAGCGAGGTAAACATCGGCGACACCGGTACGCGGATGCGATAACCCTGCAGGTCGGCCGGCGTCTTGATCGGCTTGGAGGCGGATGAAATCTGGCGGAAGCTGTTGTCGCCGGCCTTCGCCACGGAAACGAAGCCGCTCTTGTCGATCTGCGCGCGGATCAGCTTGCCGAGTTCGCCGTCGACGCTACTCCACACCTGCTGATAATCGGAGTAGGTAAAGCCGACGTTGGTGATTGCGGCCAGCGGCACGACCGTCGAAATGACCGAGCCGGCGATGTTCAGGAATTCCACGCCGCCCGAGCGCACCTGCGTCAGCAGATCGGTATCCGAGCCGAGCTGGCTGGCCGGGAAGAAACGGATGTCGAGCCGGCCTGCGCTGGCTTCGCGAATGCGATCGGTGGCTTGCTTCAGGCGCGCATTGACCGGCTGGTCGAGCGACTGGCCGGTGGCGAGCTTGTAATTGAATTCGGCGGCGCGCGCCGGGCCCGACCAGACCGTGAACAAGGGCAACGTCGCCGCTGCGGTCAGCAAGCTGCGGCGTTTGGCGGAAGGCAAGCTTGACGACGAGTCCGATGAAAAATCGCCGCGTGGCGGTGTGGTTTGCTTCATGCTGTTGTCTCCAGTTTTTTATAGGTCGGCTGCGGCAATCGGCACGCTGGCCGGGTGCTTTCGAGATTCCCCGGTCGCTTTCTGTGAGCTTGCCTGGGGAGTCCGTGATTGAATGTAAAAGGTTTGTTGGTGAAGTACAATTAATTTATTTTTAAGTATCGTGTAGAAAATTTAAAGAGTTGACGCCATGTATCTTCCTCTGCGCTCGATCAGTGTTTTCCATGCGGTGGCCCGTTCCGGCAGCATCTCGAGCGCGGCTGAAGAACTCAATGTCACCCCTTCGGCGGTCAGCCAGCAGATCCAGGCGCTGGAGACGCATCTCGGCACCTCATTGATGGTCAAGGTCGGCCGCGGGGTTGCGCTGACGGAAGCAGGCGAGCGTTATTTCTCGATGATCGCCGAAGAGATCGACCGCATTTCCGAAGCCACCCAAAGCATCCGCGGCCTGCGTCCCGTCACGCTGCTGACGGTGCGGGCGACGCCGACCTTGTCCAGTAAATGGCTGCTGCCGCGCCTGCGTTCGTTCCTGGACGCCCACCCCGACCTCGAAGTGCGCCTGAACGGCACCAATGAGGTGACCGACTTCACGCGCGAGACGGTCGACGTTGAGATCCGCCATGGGCGCGGTCAATGGCCGGGGCTGTTCACGGAAGGGCTGACCGAGGAATGGTTTTTCCCGGTGTGCAGCCCCGGTTATGCCGCTGCCGGCAGCATGAGCGTGGCCGACGTCGCGCAGCATCGCTTGATCCAGTCGGTCAAGTCGCAGGTGCAGTGGCCGTACTGGTTTTCCATGAGCAAGATAACGCCGCCGAACCAGATGCGCCGGGTGCTGTTCGACCGCAGCCACATGGCGGTCGACGCCGCCGCCGACGGCATCGGCCTGGCGCTTGAAAGCAGCCTGATGATGTGGCGCGAACTGCGCGACGGCAACCTGGTTTGTCCGGTGCGCAATCCGCCCAGAATTTCCCAGACTACCCAATGGATTGTCTGCCCGGTCGATCATCTGCGCAAAAACAAGGTCAGCGTCTTCATCGACTGGCTGCGCGTCGAAGTCGCGCAATGGCAGGCGGAGCAAGCGCAATATCTCCGTTTGCCGTTTTCAAAATAATCCCTTCCTCCGCATTTCCTTCGCCTCCCCCGCTTTTCTATCGATTAGAAAAACTAAGTATTTCTCTCGTAAATGTTAATTGTTTTAACAGGATGCGCTGAGTAAACTTTTTTGCACACATCGGGCGAAGTTCAAGCTGCAGCAAAAGCAGTTCGTCCGTTGCGTAAGAGTCTGTCGGCTGGTTTGTCCCATGGCGCTGGTTCATCTGTTTCACGCGTAATGGCGCAAGGCATGACGACAATTTCACGCTTTCAGGTATCGCACCCCAAGCCCGGAACGCGAGAGACACGGGCGATGCCTGCCGTTATTGACGAGGATTAACAATGAATCTGTACAGCTTGCTGCGCGAACGCGCGGCGGCCGCCCGGTGCGCGTCGGCCTGGTCGGCGCCGGTAAATTCGGCTCCATGGTGTTGGCGCAGGCCCGGCTCATCGAAGGCATGCACATCGTCGGCGTGGCCGATCTGAATGTGGAAAAAGCCCATGCGGCATTGGAGCGGGTGGGCTGGGAAAAGGACAGATACCAGGCCAAAACGCTCGGCGACGCGGTCAGGAACGGCACCACCTGCGTGCTCGACAGCGCCGCCGCACTGGCCGATTGCCAGGAAATCGAATGCATCATCGAAGCCACCGGCCACCCCATCGCCGGCGTGCGCCACGCCTTGTCGGCCATCGACGGCGGCAAGCACGTGGTGATGGTCAACGTCGAAGCCGACGCACTGGCGGGACCTCTGCTGGCGCGCCGTGCGGCCGAAGCCGGCATCATTTACTCGATGGCCTACGGCGACCAGCCGGCCATCATCTGCGAGCTGGTCGACTGGGCGCGTTCCTGCGGCTTCGAGCTGGTCTCGGCCGGCAAGGGCATGAACTACGAACCGCGCTATCGCTATTCGACGCCGGACACCGTCTGGGGATTTTTCGGCTGGACCGACGAAGAAGTCGCCAAGGGCGATTTCAATCCCAAGATGTACAACTCCTTCACCGATGGCACCAAGGCTGCGATTGAAATGGCGGCGGTCGCCAACGGCACCGGCCTCGATTGTCCGGACGACGGCCTGGCGTTTCCGCCGACCGGTTTGCATGATTTGGCCAGCGTGTTCCGTCCTGCCGCCGACGGGGGGGGGGGGGGT
>NZ_AJHH01000366.1 GCF_000256565.1 Herbaspirillum lusitanum P6-12
CGGCTGGCGCGCAGCGGTCTGGTCGACATCGCCGCCAGCCAGGAGCCGGACGGTCGCGAAGTCTTCAACAACATCCGCTACGGCGTCTTCGTCACCTTCAAGGCGCCGACGGAATATGCCCGCGCCTGCTTCAAGCAATATGGCCTGCTGGTCGACAAGTCGGGCTGGTACGGCTCGATGTGGCGGCCGTTCCACATGATCGGACTCGAGACCAGCATCAGCGTGTTGTCGGCAGTGCTGCGCGGCGAGTCCACCGGCTGTTCGAAGGAGTTCCGCGGCGATGCGGTCGCCACCGCCAAGCGCGACCTGCAGGCCGGCGAGATGCTGGACGGCGAAGGCGGCTATGCGGTGTGGGCCAACGCGATTCCCGCATCGAAGAGCCTGGCGCTGGGCGCATTGCCGATCGGCCTGGCGCATAACGTCAAGCTCAAGCGTCCCGTCAGGAAGGACACGGTGGTCCGCTTTGAGGACGTCGAATTGTCGAACGATCTGGACGTCGTGAAGCTGCGTCAGGAAATGGAACGGCACGCTCGCGCCAATCCGGGCGGCAGCATCTTGCTGCCTTAGGAGCGGCGTATGGCAAATGCAGGAATGAAAATAGAAACGCAAACAGCATTTGTCGTGATTGCAGAGTTCGAGGTCAAGTCCGCCGGCATGGCGGATTTCCTCGCGCTGGCGCATGACGATGCACGGCATTCGGTGGCCGACGAAGCGGGTTGCCGCCAGTTCGACGTGGTGCGTTTTCCGGGTTCGTCGCGGGTGCTTTTCTACGAGGTGTATGACGACCGCGAGGCATTCGATCTGCATCTGGAGACGCCGCACCTGGCGCGTTTCAGGGCGGGCTTCCCGGCCTGCATCGAGCGCGAATTGCCGGTGCGCTTCGGTAGCAACGGTACCGGAGAAGCGACATGACGGCTGCCGCAAAAATCAAGACCATCGGGTTCATCGGCACCGGCATCATGGGTTTCCCGATGGCGCGTCATCTGGCGCAAGCGGGTTATCGCGTGCAGGCATGGAATCGCACGCCGGACAAAGCGCGGCGGCTTTCCGCGTTCGGCGCCGAGGTGATTGCCGAGGCCGGTGATGTCATTCGTGACGCGGACGCCTTGGTCTGCATGCTGAGTTCCGGTCCCGATTGCGATGCGTTGCTGCTGGGTGAGCAGGGCCTGATCGCCGGCATGCGTGCGGGGTCATTGCTGGTGGTCATGAGTTCGATCCCGGTCGAGACCGCTCGCCATCAGGCGCAGCAAGCTGCCGCGCGCGGCGTGGCCTACGTCGATGCTCCCGTGTCGGGCGGTGAAAAAGGTGCGATCGAAGCAAGCCTGGCGATCATGGCCGGCGGCACGGTGCAAGCCTACGAACAGGCGTTGCCGCTACTGGAAAAAATGGGGCGCCCGACGCACGTCGGTCCGGCGGGATCCGGCGAACTGGCCAAGCTGGTCAATCAGATGATGGTCGCCAACAACATCGCCAGCGTGGCGGAAGCGTTGTTGCTGGCCGAGCGTGGCGGTGCAGATCCGGCAAAAGTGCGCGAGGCGCTGCTGGGCGGGTTTGCCGACTCGACGATATTGCGCCAGCATGCGCTGCGCATGATCAGCGGCGATTTCGCGCCGGGCGGTCCGGCGCGTTACCAGGTCAAGGACACCGGCACGGCGATCCGTTTCGCCGCCAGCGTCGGACTGGATTTGCCGATGCTCAACAAGGCCGACCGGCTGTTTTCCGACATGCTGGACCACGGCGACGGCGATCTCGATCACAGCGGTGTGATCCGGGAACTACGCCGGCGCAATCGGCTTCCTGTTTGAGGTCGCCCGCGACCGCCTGCGAAGTCGCCATTCGCGCGGCGCCGACAGCGCCCGGGAATTGCCTTGACTGGACAGGCTGGGTAAATAACTTCCAAATGCAAACAAAGGGCTCACTATTCCAGCGCCGCCTGTTCTCGCAACCATCCCAGAAATGCCTCAACCGCAGGCCGCTTGATGTGGCGCGCAGGATAGACGGCAAAATGTGCTTTCACCTTGATGCATTGTTCCAACCCGAACACGGGTTTTAGCTGTCGTTCTCTGATATGCCGTCCTGCAACCGTGGTGCTCTCCAGCGCCACGCCCAAGCCCTGAGTCGCCGCGTCCAACGACATTTGCGCGCGATCGAAGCGCACCGCAAATTGGTTGGGAGTACGCAGGGGAGAATAGATCGCGAACCAGTCCGGCCACTGAACGACGCTGACGTTGCTGCGGATGAGCCGGACCCTCAGCAGGTCCTCGGGTTTTTTCAATTTATTCTGACGGATGAACTCGGGGCTGGCGAGCGGGACAATGCGTTCCTCGAACAGCGGTTCGACCTGCAGGCCGGGCCAGTTCGGTATGCCGTAGCGGATGTCGATGTCGACTTCGCCGAGTTCGAAATTGCTGGGCGTGTGCGCTGCAGACAGGTTGAATGAAATGTCGGGATAGGCGCGGGCGAAACCATTCAATCGTTCCATCAGCCACAAGCTGGCGATACTCGGGGCGGAATGGATGTACAGGCTGTTGCTGACGCCATGTTTGACATCCATGGATGCTGCCGTGATGGCGGAGATCGCGCCTTGAATCCGCGCCAGATAGCTTTCGCCGGCGGCGCTGATGTGCACGCCATGTGCACTGCGTTCAAACAGGCGAACGCCAAGATAGGATTCAAGTCGCGCCACCTGGTGGCTCACAGCCGACGCAGTGAGATGGAGTTCTCCTGCAGCCAGCGCAAAGCTCCTGCGCCGGGCAACAGCCTCGAATGCCTGGAGATTGGGAATGGGCGGCAATGCAGCCATGGACAGCTCCGGATCTAAGATGACGATTCGTCACTTTAGCATGATGATACTTCGCTTGTCGTCAGGTCGGCAAAGGCCGAACATGCGTCAAAAGAACAAGAAAGGAGACGGGTCGCGCGCAGAGGCAAGCTCCGCACGCGGCGGCATTCCACATGCCTGTCTCCGGCGTTCTCTCAAGAATGATCATTAACCGGAGAAGTATTTCATGTTGCTCAAAGATAAAGTCGCCGTCATCACCGGCGCAGCCGGCGTCAACGGTCTGGGTTTTGCCGCGGCACGTCTGATGGCGTCGCACGGCGCTCGCGTAGTCATCCTGGACCTTGCGCAAGCGGAGCCTGCCGCAGCCGCCGCACGCATCGGCGACGGTCATCTCGGACTGGTCGCCAATGTCACGGACAAGGCATCCTGCGACGCAGCCGCGGCCGCAGCCATCCAGCAATTCGGACGGATCGACATCCTAGTCAACAATGCCGGCATTACCCAGGCCGCGAAGACGCTTGAGATATCCGGTGCTGATTACGATCGTATCCTGGATGTCAGTCTGCGCGGCACGATGTACATGTCGCAGGCGGTCCTGCCGACGATGCAGCAACAGCGGAGCGGATCGATCATTTGCATTTCGTCGGTATCCGCCCAGCGCGGCGGCGGGCGGCGGCATCCTGGGAGGACCTCATTACTCGGCTGCCAAGGCCGGCGTACTCGGCCTGGCGCGTGCAATGGCGCGCGAATTCGGACCGGATGGCATTCGCGTCAACAGCATTGCACCGGGCCTGATCGGCACCGACATCATCAAGGGAAAACTGACCGAGGAAAAGAAAGCGGACATTGCCGAAACGATTCCCCTGGCGCGCCTTGGCCGCGCAGACGATATCGGCGGCGCTTGCGTCTTCCTGGCCAGCGACCTTTCGCTGTATTGCACCGGCATCACGCTCGACGTGAATGGCGGCATGCTGATTCACTAAGCCGGTTGCCACGGATTCAACGACATCATAAAAGGAGACAAGACATGAGCAAGATCGAGGACGCAAAAAAGAATATCACCCGTCGCCAAGTGTTGAAGATAGGGGCGGCTGCAACGGCGTTGCCGTTATTTTCCATCATGACGCGCCCGGCTAACGCGGCTGAATTTACGTACAAATTCGCGACCGGACAGGATCCGACTCACCCGGTGAACAAGCGGGCGCAGGAGGCGATTGAGCGCATTCGCAACGCCACCAACGGTCGTCTGGAGATCAAACTGTTTCCGGCAAACCAATTGGGTTCGGATACCGACCTGATGTCGCAAATCCGCAATGGCGGTGTGGAATTCTTCAATCAGGCCAGCGTGGTGTTGTCGACCCTGGTGCCGGCGGCCGGTATCGTCAATACGGGTTTTGCATTCCACGACTACAAGGAAGTCTGGGCCGCGGCGCGGCGGCGGCATCCTGGGAGGACCTCATTACTCGGCTGCCAAGGCCGGCGTACTCGGCCTGGCGCGTGCAATGGCGCGCGAATTCGGACCGGATGGCATTCGCGTCAACAGCATTGCACCGGGCCTGATCGGCACCGACATCATCAAGGGAAAACTGACCGAGGAAAAGAAAGCGGACATTGCCGAAACGATTCCCCTGGCGCGCCTTGGCCGCGCAGACGATATCGGCGGCGCTTGCGTCTTCCTGGCCAGCGACCTTTCGCTGTATTGCACCGGCATCACGCTCGACGTGAATGGCGGCATGCTGATTCACTAAGCCGGTTGCCACGGATTCAACGACATCATAAAAGGAGACAAGACATGAGCAAGATCGAGGACGCAAAAAAGAATATCACCCGTCGCCAAGTGTTGAAGATAGGGGCGGCTGCAACGGCGTTGCCGTTATTTTCCATCATGACGCGCCCGGCTAACGCGGCTGAATTTACGTACAAATTCGCGACCGGACAGGATCCGACTCACCCGGTGAACAAGCGGGCGCAGGAGGCGATTGAGCGCATTCGCAACGCCACCAACGGTCGTCTGGAGATCAAACTGTTTCCGGCAAACCAATTGGGTTCGGATACCGACCTGATGTCGCAAATCCGCAATGGCGGTGTGGAATTCTTCAATCAGGCCAGCGTGGTGTTGTCGACCCTGGTGCCGGCGGCCGGTATCGTCAATACGGGTTTTGCATTCCACGACTACAAGGAAGTCTGGGCCGCGATGGACGGCCCGCTGGGGGCCCGCGCACAGATCGAAAAGGCCGGCTTGCTCACCATGTCCAGGCCTTGGGATAACGGCTTCCGCCAGATCACTACGTCGACCAAAGCGGTCAAGACCGCAGGAGATCTGAAAGGACTGAAGTTGCGGGTGCCGGCGGCGCCGATGCTGACCTCGCTGTTCACGGCGCTGGGCGCCAGTCCGACTCCGATCAACTTCAATGAAGTGTATTCCTCGCTGCAGACGAAGCTGGTGGAGGGACAGGAGAATCCGTTAGCCATCATCAGTACGGCCCGGCTGTATGAAGTGCAGAAATTCTGTGCGATGTCGAACCACGTGTGGGATGCCTACTGGATTCTGGGCAACCGTCGCGCCATCGAGCGCCTGCCGAAGGATATCCAGGAAATCGTGCGCCGCGAGCTGGACAAAGCAGCAACCGATGAACGTGCCGACATCGCATCGCTCTCGATTTCCGCCCGCAATGACCTGGCCGCCAAAGGCGTGCAGATCATCGAGCCGGATAAGAACTCCTTCAAGGATGCGCTGGCCAAAGGCACCTTCTACAAGGATCTGCGCAGCAAGTTCGGAGAGGATGCCTGGAAACTGCTGCAGAACAGCGTGGGGAGCCTGGGATGAGCGCGCTGTCGCTTGAGCGCCCGGCGCTTGCGGACACGTCGTTGTCCGTGCGCCTGGAGAACTGGTTGGGGCACGCCATCGAGATTCCCGCCGCCGCACTCGTCGTGGGCGAAGTGGCGGTACTGTTGGCCGGCGTAGTGATGCGCTTCATTTTCAACAACCCGATTCCGTGGGCGGATGAACTGGCCTCCATCCTGTTCCTCTGGTTGGCGAATCTGGGCGCGGCGGTTGCGCTGCGCCGCGGCACGCATATGCGCACTACGGTTCTGGTGGGCTTCCTGAGCGAACGCGGCAAGGCCTGGGCGGAAGCGCTGGCCATCATCGCGCCTTGCCTCATGTTGCTCATTCTGATGGGGCCGATGTGGGAATACGCCGAAGACGAAATGTTCATACAGACGCCGGCGCTGGGTTGGCCCAATACCGTGCGTGCGGCCGCAGTCGCGGTCGGCGCCGCGTTCATGATCGTCATCTGCCTGCTGCGGATTTCCCGGCACCGCCTGGCCGATTTTATCGGTGTCGTCGTCGCCATCGCAATCCTCGGCGCCGCGATGTACCTTGGGTCTGCGTGGTTGCAAGGAATCGGCAACTGGAACCTCGTCATCTTTTTTGGCCTGCTGTTGGGCATGTCGGTATTGCTGGGCATCCCGATCGCATTCTGCTTCGGGTTGGCGACCGTGGCGTTCATGCTGACCGTCACCAGCAGTCCGCTGGCGGTCGTCGCGGGACGTTTCGATGAAGGCATGAGTTCGCTGATTCTGCTGGCTGTTCCGTTGTTCATTCTATTGGGACATCTGGTTGAGATGACCGGCATGGCGAAGGCAATGGTGGATTTTCTCGCTTCGCTGGTGGGCCATGTACGTGGCGGCCTGAACTACGTATTGCTGGGCGCGATGCTACTGGTATCGGGAATCTCGGGCGCCAAGACCGCCGACATGGCGGCCGTGGCGCCGGTTCTGTTGCCGGAGATGAAACGTCGCGGCAACCATGAGGGCGAACTGATTTCATTGTTGGCGGCTTCCGGCGCCATGGCCGAAACGATTCCTCCGTCGTTGGTGCTGATCACCATCGGATCGGTCGCGGGTGTCTCCATCGCCGCCTTGTTCACCGGCGGCATCATGCCCGGCATCGTTCTGGCAGTCTTGCTGGCGATCCTGGCGCGCTTTCGCAGTGCAGAGATCATGGACGGCTACCAGCGCGCGCCTGGCAAGGTCGTCTTGCGCACTCTGGCGATTGCGTTGCCCGCACTGTTGCTGCCGATTCTGATTCGCACTGCCGTTGTCGAAGGCGTGGCGACCGCGACAGAGGTCTCGACCATCGGCATTGCCTATGCGGTCGTCGCCGGTCTGCTGATTTACCGCAGATTCGATTGGAAGCGGATCTATCCGATGCTGGTGGATACCGCGGCTCTCTCCGGCGCCATTCTGTTCATCATCGGTACCGCCACGGGCATGTCCTGGGCGCTGACGCAGTCAGGCTTTTCGCATAGCCTGGCCGAGGCGATGACGAGTGTGCCGGGCGGGAAATACGGTTTCCTGCTGGTCTCGATCGCGGCGTTCATCGTGCTCGGCAGCGTGCTGGAAGGCATTCCGGCGATGGTGTTGTTCGCGCCGCTGCTGTTCCCTGTGGCCAAGGCCATCGGGGTGCATGAGGTTCACTACGCCATGGTCATCATCCTGTCGATGGGCGTCGGCCTGTTCGCACCGCCATTCGGTCTGGGCTACTACGCAGCCTGCACCATCGGGCGTGTTCATCCCGACGTCGCGGTCAGGCGCATCTGGCCCTATCTGGGAATATTGGTGATCGGACTGCTTATCGTGGCGTTCGTGCCGTGGTTCTCCATCGGTTTCCTCTGACCTGCATGGCATCTATCAACGAAGGAATTCATATGTCTGAAAATCTCGAAAGTCTGCGTGCAAGCGCATATCGAATCCGCCGCTTCGCCGTACGCATGGGTGAAGTGCAAGGGCAAGGTTATATCGGTCAGGCGCTCGGCTGGGCCGATGTACTGGCGGTCGCGTACAAGCGCGCCATGCAAATCCGCCCGATGGAGCCGGAGTGGGAAGGTCGCGATCGCTTCCTGCTGTCGCACGGACACTACGCCATCGCGGCCTACGCAGCGCTGATTGAGGCCGGCATCCTCCCCGAGGAGGAGCTTGAAACCTATGGCAGCGACGACAGCCGTTTGCCGATGTCCGGCATGGCGGCCTATACGCCGGGGATGGAAATTTCCGGCGGTTCGCTGGGTCAAGGACTGGCTATCGGCGTCGGCATGGCGCTCGCGTTGCGTCACAAGGGAAGTGCGTCGTTCGTTTATAACTCGATGTCGGACGGCGAGTTGGACGAAGGCGCTACCTGGGAAGCCGCCATGGGCGCTGCGCATCACAATCTCGGTAATCTGATTTGCCTGGTCGACATCAACAATCAGCAGGCCGACGGTCCTTCCGGCAAGATCATGGGCTTCGAACCTCTGGCCGATAAATGGGCTTCGTTCGGTTGGCACGTTCAGCGCGTGGACGGCAATGATCTGCCCGCAGTGATCGCGGCGTTCGACCAGGCTCGCCAGTTGCCGGAGTCGAAGCCGCGCGTGATCCTGTTCGATACGTTGATGGGAAAAGGCGTGCCGTTCCTGGAGCAGCGCGAGAAGAATCATTTCATCCGCGTCGACCCGCCCGAATGGCAGCAGGCGCTGAACATTCTCGATCAGTCATACAAGGAAGGAAGCCCAGCATGAATACCGTAGCCGAAAAGAAACCGCGCCTGACGACGTCGGCAATGATTGCCTCGATTGCCGCCGAAGGGCAACGCGTCCAGGCGGCTCCGTTTGGCAAAGCCCTGGTGGAGTATGCCGCCGACCGGCCGGAAATTGTCGGAATGACCGCCGACCTTGCCAAGTACACCGACTTGCAGCTATTCCAGAAAGCATATCCCGAGCGCTTCTTCCAGATGGGCATGGCAGAACAATTGCTCATGGCTGCCGCAGGGGGAATGGCGAAGGAAGGCCTGGTGCCGTTCGCGACGACCTACGCCGTGTTCGCCACCCGTCGCGCCTATGATTTCATCCATCAGGTCATTGCCGAAGAAAATCTGAACGTCAAGATTTGCTGCGCCTTGCCAGGACTGACAACCGGGTATGGCCCCAGCCACCAGGCCACCGAAGACCTGGCCATGATGCGCGCCATCCCCGGCCTGACGATCGTGGATCCCTGCGACGCCCTGGACCTGGAGCAGGCTGTGCCGCAGATCGCCGAACACAAAGGCCCCGTCTACATGCGTCTGGCCCGCGGCAACGTGCCGCTGGTTCTGGACGAATACGACTACAAGTTCGAACTGGGCAAAGCCAAGGAGCTGCGGGACGGCAACGACGTGCTCATCATTTCCAGCGGCTTCATGACGATGCGCGCTCTGGAAGTGGCGAAGGCGCTTGAAGCCGACAACGTCAGCGTGGGCGTATTGCACTGCCCGACCATCAAACCGTTCGACGAAGCGACCGTGCTGGAGCAGGTAAAAAAGAAAACTCGTCTCGTGGTGGTCGCCGAGAATCATTCGGTCATCGGCGGACTGGGTGAAATCGTGGCAAGCACGCTGATGCGTAACCGTGTGCAGCCTGCCGGTTTCCAGATGGCTGGTTTGCCGGACGCCTTCCTTGACGCGGGTGCGCTGCCGACGCTGCATGACCGTTACGGCATCAGCTGCGAAGTGCTGAGCAGGCGCATCAGGGACTGGTTGAAATAACGCTAAAGTCCCGGTTGGCGGCAGGAGTTCGGCCATGTCCCGGGGCGTTCGTCATGCGGACGCCCCGGCGATGAAGCTCGCGCGCCTTGCAGCTTTTGAGCCTGTACGGTCAGCCTTGGGGGCGCGCAACATCCACCTCATGATTCACCAACCTTGTCCAGGGCGTCTGCAAACTTGCGCATGAGGCGCACCAGATCGTCCATCTCGGTTTGCTCCCAGGATGCGAAAATTTTTCTGCCCATGCGTTCGCGTGCGGCGTCGACCAGCTCGGTCATCGCCTTGCCCTTGGCGGTGACCGATGCCATGCGGATGCGGCGGTCGGCCGCGCTGCTTTCCCTGCGTACCAATCCCAGTTCTTCCAGTTTCGAGACCTGACGGCTGACGGTGGTGTAGTCGCGTCCGACGCGATCCGCGATCTCCACAACGCCGATGGGACCGAGTTTTTCTATTCCGACGAGCAGAGGAAACAGCGCCCGATCCAGAGGAATTCCGGCTTCCCTGATCATCGCCTCATCGCGCTGAGGCCGATTCATCGCACTGGCGATACTGATCAGCGCTCCATGCAGAATCTTGAGTTGCGACGATATATGTGTATCTTGCACATTTTTATTCATTGGCATACACTCTCCTTGATTATGTGCATATTACACTTATGAGGCCGAAAATGCTGATGAACAATGAAACTGATGTATTGATTTGCGGAGCAGGCCCAACTGGTCTCACGCTGGCGCTTGTTCTCGCGCAACGGGGTGTCTCTTTCCGCATCATCGAAAAAATGGAAGCCCCTTTTCACGGCTCGCGAGGAAAGGGTTTGCAACCTCGCACCCTGGAAATCTTTGAGGACTTGGGCATCCTTGAGACCATCATGGCGACAGGCGCCCCCTATCCGCCGCAGCGTGAGTACCAGGATGACGGCAGTTGGCACGACTCGCCGACGAGCGAGCAAAGGCTGCCGACGCCCTCGGAGCCCTATTTGACGCCCTGGATGGTGCCGCAGTTTCTGACCGAAGCGGCGATGCGGACCAGGCTTGGCGAACTCGGGCATCAGGTGGAATTCGGCTGCGGACTGATTGGGCTGGAGTCGCAGGAGCAAGGCGTCAACGCACGGATCACCGGCAAATGCGGGGAGCAAGTGCTGCGGGCACGCTATGCCGTTGCCGCAGATGGCGGGCGCAGCTTTGTCCGTAATCTGCTGCAGATCGACTTCCCCGGCAAGACATTGGGAGTGAGGGCGGTAGTCGCGGATGTATCCCTGCAAGGCTCGAGCCGGGACGTCTGGCATCGCTTCAGCGGTGGAACGCAGGAGCGGCAAATCGCCTTGTGCCCGTTGGCTGGAACCGATCTTTTTCAATTGCAGGCGGCGTTGGCAGAGGACGAAGAGCCTGACCTCTCGGCCGAGGGTTTGACAAGCATGGTGCTGGAACGCACCGGCCGCGCGGATATCCCGGTTGTCGCCGTCCACTGGGCATCGGCATTCCAGATGCATGCAAGACTGGCGCAACGATATCGCGTCGGTCGCGTTTTGCTGGCCGGAGACGCGGCGCACGTCCACCCGCCGACGGGCGGCCAGGGCCTCAATACCAGCGTTCAGGACGCCTACAATCTCGCCTGGAAATTGGCCGCCGTGCTGGCCGGCGCCGACGAAACGCTCCTCGATACCTACGAAGAAGAGCGGCGTCCGATCGCGGAATCCATGCTGGGTTTGTCGACCAGATTGCTGGAGGAAGCCAAGCGGGGAGAAATGCGTCGCGGAAGAGAAGTGCAGCAACTCGACCTCGGTTATCCAGGCTCATCGCTGGCATTGGAAACCTCTGTGCGCGAGCACGGGCCGCGAGCAGGCGACCGCGCCCCGGATGCTCCTGTCGCGACGCTCCCGGGTACGCCGCTGCGTCTCTTCGACCTGTTCCGCGGCACCCACTGGACATTGATCGGATTTCACGTACCGCTCCTTCACTCCCTGGAAGCCAAAGGTATGCAGGTTCATCTCTTTGGACCTGGAGGAAATCTGGTGGATTGTGACGGCCATTTCCACGATGCCTATGGACTTCAGCGCGGAGAGTGGATGTTGGTGCGACCGGATGGCTATATCGGCGCGATTGTCGCAGCGGACCATCTGGAGTCGTTGAAGGACTACTTGCAGCGCGTCGGCGTATCGCTGCGGGGCGTAGACCTCGTTGCCCCTCGGAAATCAGGATTTGACTGATATGACCAAGACATTCGGTTAAGTATGATTAATTCAAATGCAGCGTTTCCCACCGCAACATTTGACCGAAAGGACTTAATCATGGGCTCCAGCCTCAGCGTGACCAGCATCGGAATCATCATTCTCGACGTGCTCCTCGTGTGGGCCTGTTTTTCGGTCGACAAGCATTTCAAATTTCTTGACGCAGAAGATCTGCACAACGAGGAAAAGACAATCAGCGCCTGCGCCTGATTCCCATTTTTGCGGGCTTTTTTATCGGTACCTGTTTCCACGAAGGTGTTGCGCGTTGTCCCGGCGTTTTCCTGGGCAACGTGCACGGACCTCTACTTTTCGGCACTCCAGATGCGCCGTCCGGAATGATCGATTTCCGTGAGGTAGAGGCGCAAATCGAATTCGTATTGATGGTAATCGGGTTCCATGTACGAACACAGCTTGTAGAACGCCTTGTCGTGTTCTTTTTCCTTGATATGCGCAAGCTCGTGAACGGCGATCATGCGCAGGAATTCAATCGGCGCCTCTTTGAACAGAGTGGCGACGCGAATTTCATGCTTGGCCTTCAGCTTCCCGCCCTGAATCCGTGAGATCGACGTGTGCAATCCCAGCGCGTGGTTGATCACGTGAATTTTGCTGTCGTATTCCACCTTGTTGATCGGCTCCGCGTTACGCAGGAACTCGGTTTTCAACTCCTGCACGTATTGATACAAGGCCTTGTCGGTGCGCAGGTCGTGCGTCTTCGGATAGCGCTTGAGCAGCACGTCGCGCAGGCGATCCTCCGCGATCAGTTGCGAAACTTGTGCACGCGTCTGTTCGGAATAGGCGCTCAGGTACTTCAGTGATGACATGGCTTGGGGAGTGAAGGGAAAGCTGCGACGTGGCTTTGGACAACGCCTATTTTCTCATTGGTTCATGCATCGAGGAAGTTGTATCTGTGGTCCGATCGGATAAGAACATTGCTGCTTGCCGTTCCGGGTTGAAAAGAACGAATGCAGCTTGCCCTTATCCCGTGTTTTTTGATCAGGGTCGGCATGCTATTCTAAAAAGAGTTGATTGATGACGCCGCAAGGAATATGAATGTCGATACCAGAAATTGATGCCGTGCTTGCCGAGCTCCGTGTTCGCGAACCCATCTTTCATCGCCGCGAATTCGGAACCAGCCGCGACGATCTCCTTGGCATGACTACGGACGATTTTTGGGAGATCGGCGCAAGCGGCAATATCTACGATCGCAATTTCGTCATAGAGACGCTGCTGGAGAGATACAAGAGCGCGGAAGCGGACGATCTTGTCTGTAGTGAGTTCAAGTTGCGCCGGCTGGCGGAAGATCTCTATCAACTCAACTATGTTTTACAACAACCCGACAGGCTCACCCGTAGAACGACACTGTGGCAAAAGACGGGCGGAAAATGGAAAATCGTATTCCATCAGGGGACGCCAATTACCGAGAATCCGGATTGAATCCGGCTGCCCGGAGTGCTCTCAACGAAGGGCAAGCAATCTGCCTCAATCTGTCTATTTCAACCAGGACATCTCCGTCGTTTTCCCATCGAGATAATCCGCATTGAGTTCCGCAATATCGCGCACGTAATCCCACAGCGCCCGGATGCGCGCCAGCTCGCGTCGCTCCGGCGGAGCGACCAGCCACAGTGAGCGGGTGATGTCGACCTTGTCCGGCAGTATCGGCACCAGGTTGTCCGTCACGCTGCCGAGGAAGCAGGGAATGATGGCAATGCCGAGGCCCGCTTTCACCGCCTGCGCCTGAGCGACCACGCTGGTGCTGCGCAGGCAGCGTTGCAGCGATGAACTCCATTTGTGCAAGTGGAACTGCTGCGGCGAAAACAGCAGGTCATCCACGAAATCGATCCAGCGGTGATCCTGAAAATCCTCAACGCGCCTGATCGGCGGATGGCGCTCCAGATACTCAGGCGTCGCGTAAGGAAGCAAACGATATTCGCCCAGTTTTCGCGTGACAAAACTGTTGGTCCTGGGGCGGTCAAGCGCGACCGAGGTATCCACTTCTCTTTTCGAAATATTCAGCGACCGCGGCAGCGGTAGAACATCCATGCTCACGGCTTGATGGCGCTGGCAAAAATGGGAGAGATGCGGCATCAGGAAGAACGTGCCGAAAGCCTCGGTGGCGCCGATTCTTATCTCGCCGCTCAGCTCCATGCGATCGCCCTGGGACACCTGCGACTCGATCGCCGAAAGCGTGCTTTCCAGCTTTTCTGCGTGCTCGAAAAGATGATGGCCTGCGGTGGTCAGGCGCAACCCCTGCGCGCTGCGATCAAACAGTTTCGAGCCGACATCCTTCTCCAGTTTGCCGAGTCGCCGGGAGACGGTGGACTGGCTCATCTTCAACAGATGAGACGCCTCCAGCCCCGATTGCGTACGCGCCGCCGCAAGAAATACCCTGAAATCATCCCAATCGAAATTGCTCACTTTTCATCTCCGCCAGTCGTTCGTCCGTGGTTCTTGGTTATCCATATTTGCATAACCGTCTTCCATTTTCTGCCGTAGCAAGCGGCAAATTTGCAACCTATGATGATTATCACTTTTTAAGAAAAAGCGGCAAGAAGAAAAATTCAACCGACCTGGCGACCGCAACGGATCGCTGTTACCTGGCCTTGTTTTTTTCCTTTGCCCTGACACGGAGACACTGTGACGCACCTCAGCCACCAATTTGCCGACCTCGACGAGGTCACGCTGCACTACGTTACTGCCGGCAGCGGATTCCCCGTGGTCTTGCTGCACGGCATCCCGCAGACATCCCACGAATGGCGCTATGTCATCCCGCACCTGGCAAAACACTATCGGGTAATTGCGCCGGATTTGCGCGGCCTGGGCGACTCATCCCGGCCCCCCCCCCCCCCC
>NZ_AJHH01000367.1 GCF_000256565.1 Herbaspirillum lusitanum P6-12
GGCCGGGGGGTATGACAAGAAGACCGTTTCCAACGATGTGTGGCAGTTGCTGGCGACGCTGGGCATCAGCGATTTTTATCTGGTCGGACATGATTGGGGCGGACCGACGGCGTTCTCGCTGGCGGCGCAGCATCGGGATGCAGTCAGGAAGCTGGCGATTCTCGACGTCGCGATTCCCGGCGACGGCGCCGATTTTTCGCAAAACGGCCGGCGCTGGCACCACTCGCTTTTCCGCACTCCGGATCTTCCGGAAGCGCTGTTCCAGGATCGCGAACATCTGATCATCAACTGGCTCTTCGAAAACTATGGCCACCGGCCGAACTGCATCAGCGAAGAAGACCGCAAAGAGTATCTGCGCACCTATGTCAAACCGGGCGCCATGCGCGCCATGTATTCCTTCTATCGTGCGCTTCCCCGGGACGCGGAAGACAACCACGCGATGCTGCAGAAAGACGGGAAGTTGCGCATGCCGGTACTGGCGCTGGGCGGCGCCAAGGGATTCGGGCGCGGCATGGAAACCTTTGAATCGTTGCAACGCGTGGCGGAGGACGTCCGCGGCGGATTGATTCCCGATAGCGGGCATTGGGTAACGGAGGAGCAGCCCGAGTTCATCGCAAATGCGCTCCTGAATTTCTTTGCTGAAAACTGACCAAAAAAACGAGGAGACAAACATGGACACCAAGATGGACACCAAGAGGCGCTTCAATGGCCGCGCTCGCATT
>NZ_AJHH01000368.1 GCF_000256565.1 Herbaspirillum lusitanum P6-12
GGCGCCGGCGCAGCAGGCGCTTCAATGGCCGCGCTCGCATTTCCTTCCCTGGTCTGGGGGCAGGCGCAGTTCAGGATGAAGTGCGCCAACATCATGCCGGCCGATCATCCGCTCAATGTGCGGCTCACCGAGGCGAGCGCCAGGATCAGGGAGCAGACCAACGGCCAGGTCGACATCAGCATTTTTCCCTCCAGCCAGCTCGGCACCGATGCGGACATGCTGTCGCAGGTGCGCGCCGGCGCGATCGACTTTTTTGTCCAGTCCGGTCTTATCCTCGGGTCGCTGGTGCCGGTGGCCGCAATCAACGGCATCGGCTTTGCCTTCTCCGATTATGGGAAGGTATGGCAGGCGATGGACGGCCCTCTGGGCAAACACATCCAGGCGGCTTTTCTGAAATCCAACCTGATCGCATTCGACAAGATGTGGGATAACGGCTTTCGTCAGGCGCTGTCTTCGGCCAAGCCGATTCGCACGCCCGAAGACTTCAAGGCGTTCAAGATCCGCGTTCCCCCCAGCCCGCTCTGGACGTCGCTGTTCAAGTCGCTCGGCGCCGCGCCGGTGTCGATTCCATGGGCCGAGACCTACTCGGCATTGCAGACCAGGATGGCGGATGGCATCGAGAACGCACTGGCCACCATCTATTTTTCCAAGATGTATGAGATATCCAAACACCTCTCCTACACCAACCACATGTGGGCGCGCAGCAGGCGCTTCAATGGCCGCGCTCGCATTTCCTTCCCTGGTCTGGGGGCCCCGCCAGTTCAGGATGAAGTGCGCCAACATCATGCCGGCCGATCATCCGCTCAATGTGCGGCTCACCGAGGCGAGCGCCAGGATCAGGGAGCAGACCAACGGCCAGGTCGACATCAGCATTTTTCCCTCCAGCCAGCTCGGCACCGATGCGGACATGCTGTCGCATACGCGCGATATCGTCGTCAAGGTGATGAACGAAGCCGCCGTAAAACAGCGAACTGATGTCGAGAAGCTCAACGGTGAACTCGCCGGCAATCTCGGGACGAAAGGCGTGCAGTTCACCAAGGTCGATCGGGCGCCGTTCCAGGAGAAGCTGCGCCAGGCCGGTTTCTATGGCGAGTGGAAGCGCCGCATGGGCGACGAAGCGTGGTCCCTGCTTGAAGCAACCACCGGGAAGCTGGCCTGACGAGATTTTTCAATGCTTGTAAAGAATTGCCTTCAGGAAAAACTTGAGATCCCTCTCCAGATCCGCGCCGAAATCCTGTCTGGCCACGCCGCGAAACTCCAGCGGCTCCAGCAAGGGCTCGATGGAATCGGTTATCCGGATGGCGCCGCCCAGGGCGTCGAATTTGATGGAATAGACGTAGTCGGGGTTGGCCGCAGACTCAGGGGTTTGCGCATGGCGACGTACGCGAAAACTCAGGCTCAGGTATTCCGGCTTGTGGCCATCCTCGTGCAGTTCATCGCTCCACCAGTTTGCCGCCTGCAATTCAAGCCGCAGCGCGGCGACCGTGGTCTTCACCGCGTCAACGGCGCGGGACGTGATCATGTCGAAATCTTCCAGCGCCTGCCGGGCGTCGTCTGCCGCCGCCTGTTTTTCCTGCCTTATCTCGCGTATCGCATCGTCAAGTATGCCCATGGCTGTTTCTCTTCTTCATGTCGTCGAAGAGGGAATGGTAGCCGACAAGCGCCGGCACGCCTCGGAGAAATGCGGCGATCTCAACAAAGAATTGTTTTGCGCAATCTTATCGTCGATAATTGTCGCCATGAACGACACTACACAACGCCCCCCGCTCCCCGACCGGCTCTCGATCGATCCGCGCAGCCCTCACTTCAACGCCGCCATCTTCGAGCATGAAGTCGGCATCAAGCTCAACGACAAAGAGCGTACCGACGTCGATGAATATTGCATCAGCGAAGGATGGATCAAAGTCCCGGCCGGCAAGGCCCTGGATCGCAAAGGTAATCCCCTGCTGACCAAGGTCAAGGGCAAGGTCGAAGCTTTTTACAAGTAGCAATATTGTCGTAACGACATTTCTTTTTCAGGATCGTTTGCGAAAAGGGCACGTGCGTTAATTGCACGTGCCCTTTTTGCTGCCGCCGACAGACGCGGATGGCAGGCTCAGAACTTGGTCGCAATACCCAGTCCCCATTTGCGCTCGGCGTCGCCGGTGTCTGGCAGCAGGCCGTTCGAATAATCCAGGCTCAGGCCGACGTTCTGGTTGAAGTTGTAGGTCAGCGCGCCCTTCCAGTAGTGGATGCTGCGCGAGCCCTGCAAAGCCTTGAGGCCGGTATAGGTGGTGGTGAAGTCGAACGGCAGCTTCGGGTTGGTCGATGCCAGCGTGAAGCCGGCCTGCGCGCCGAGGCGGATGAAGTCCTGATGCTGCTCGTAGACCGCCGCTTCACCGCGATTGAGATAGGTGCCGTTGCGGCTCTGGCCGATCAGGATGGGCTTGAAGGCAAGGCCGTTGTTCCAGCGGATGAAATCGTTGAGGATGCCGGGACGCACCATCGTGTAGGTGAAGTTCACGGTGAGCAGGCGGCTGCCGTCGGAGCTGTTGACGAGATAGTCCGGCCGCGCCGTCAGGTCTTCGGTGTTGGCCGATCCCGGATGGACAAAGTGGAACGACGAAAGCACCCCGGCCTGGCCGGTGCGCGTGGTATCCACCGTGATCGCGCCGCCGTTGTAATTGGTGACGCGATTCTGCTTGAAGCCGACGTAAGGCACCGCCTCGTACGTGCTGCCGTTGCCATCCATCGGACGCTTGTCGAAGGAATAGCCGGCAAACACCACGATGTCGTTGGTGCGCGACTGCGCCACGTCATCATTGGCCAGCGTCAGATGCGCCCGCTCGACCGAGGCATAGGCGGCCTGGTTGCTGCGATCGATGGACAACTGATCGGGATTGCCGCGCACGCGCACCGGATCCATCCAGCCCGGCTCATGGGTTACCGGCTGGTTTGTTGCGGGAGCGGCAGCAGCGGCAGGTTCTGCTGCTGCGGCTGTAGCCACAGGTGCAGGTGCAGCAGTCATGGTCGCCGCCGACGCCGCATGCGGCAAGCTGAGTTGCGCGTTGCCCTGCACGCAGGCGAGACTGCCCTGATTGTCGGCGTCGAAGAACGACGCGACGGTAGTGCGACCGCTCGGTTTGAACTGCGCGTCCTTGTCGTCGAGCAGATGTTGCAGGTCATCGGCAATGTGATCCGCGTTGCAACTGTCGCCCGTGCAGGCGCCGCCTGCGGATTTCCCGGCGGCGCGTTTCTTGAGCACCCATGAGGCCAGCGCCCGGTATGACGACAGCGGCGCAGGGTGTTCTCCCACAGCGAGGTAGGCGGTGCTTACCGGATAGGCGGCAAGCAGGCGCGCCGCCAGCTTTTCCTTGTCCACTTTCAGATCGGGTGCGCACAGGCCCGCAGCATCCGCATCCGCCGCCTGGGCCGGTGAGATGGCGCCGGAGGCGGACAGCAGCATCAGCGCCGCCAGCGATTGCATGCGTCTTCGCATGGATAAGCTTGTTGTCGTGGCAATAAATGGCATTCGTTTTCCCGCTCGAAAGCAGGTATGAACGCGCTGCACCGAAGAATGTTCAATGCCGATTGCAATTCATGGCGACGACAAGGCCGGTCCGCGATGCATTCACGCCGGACGATTCGCATCCAGGACCGTCAGCGCCGCCATGTTGATGATGCGTCGCACGGTGGAGCTGGATGTCAGGATATGCACCGGCGCATTCACGCCGAGCAAGAACGGACCCACCGCCACGTTGCTGCCCGCGGCCGTCTTGAGCAGGTTGTAGGCGATATTGCCAGCGTCGACATTCGGGCACACCAGCAGGTTGGCGGAGCCTTTCAGCCGGGAGCTCGGCAGGATCTGCAGACGCAGGGCTTCGTCCAACGCGCAATCGCCATGCATCTCGCCATCGACTTCGAGCGTCGGCGCACGTTCGGTAATGATGTCGAGGGCGCGACGCATCTTGCCGCCGGATGCCGAGCTGGCCGAGCCGAAGTTGGAGCGCGACAGCAGCGCGGCTTTCGGCTCCAGGTTCAGCCAGGTCATTTCTTCCGCGGCGGCGATGGTGAATTCGGCGATCTGCTCGGCGCTCGGATCGTCGTTGACGTGCGTATCCACCAGGGCCACCGTGCGCTGATCGAGCAGCAGGATGTTCATCGCGGCATAGGTGTTCGCACCGGGCTTCTTGCCGATGACCTGGTCGACATAGCGCAGATGGTCGTGATAGGCGCCGACGGTGCCGCAGATCATGCCGTCGGCGTCGCCCAGGCGCACCATCATGGCGCCGATCAGCGTCAGGCGGCGGCGCATTTCGACGCGCGCCATTTCCTTGGTGATGCCTTCGCGGCACATCAGGTCCCAGTACGTGGTCCAGTATTGATGGAAGCGTTCGTCGTAATCCGGGCTGGTGACTTCAACGTCTTGTCCCAGGCGCAGGCGCAAGCCGAATTTCTGGATGCGCGCCAGCAGGACTTCGGGACGGCCGACCAGGATCGGCCGCGCCAGTTTTTCATCGACGATCACTTGCACGGCGCGCAGCACGCGTTCGTCTTCGCCTTCGGTAAACACGATGCGGGCCTTGTCGCCGTCGCGCACGCGTTGCTTGGCGGCCGCGAACAAGGGCTTCATGAACGCGCCCGAATGGTAGACGAATTGCTGCAGCTGTTCTACGTAGGCGTCCAGGTCGGCGATCGGACGCGTGGCGACGCCGCCTTCCATCGCCGCCTTGGCGACTGCCGGCGCGATGCGCACGATCAGGCGCGGATCGAACGGTTTCGGGATGAAATATTCGGGGCCGAACGACAAGTCGTAACTGCCGTAGGCGGCTGCGACGACATCGTTCTGCTCTTCTTCCGCCAGGCCGGCGATGGCATACACCGCGGCGATTTCCATTTCACGCGTGATGGTGGTGGCGCCGACGTCGAGCGCACCGCGGAAGATATACGGGAAGCACAGCACGTTGTTGACCTGGTTCGGATAGTCCGAGCGGCCGGTCGCCATTACGATGTCGTCGCGTACCGACAGCGCGACCTCGGGCAGGATTTCCGGGGTCGGATTGGCCAGCGCCAGGATCAGCGGACGTGCGGCCATGGTGGCGACCATTTCCTTTTTCAGCACGTTGCCGGCGGATACGCCGAGGAACACGTCGGCGCCTTCGATCACCTGCGCCAGCGTGCGCAAATCGGTCTTGCGCGCATAGCGTTCCTTGTCCGGATCCATCAGCGTAGCGCGGCCTTCGTAGACCACGCCTTCGATGTCGGTCACCCAGATATTTTCCAGCGGCAGGCCCAGGTCCATCATCAGCTCCAGGCAGCCCAAGGCGGCCGCACCGGCGCCCGAGACCACCACTTTGACTTCATTGATGTTCTTCTTGACGACTTTCAGTCCGTTGATGAAAGCAGCCGATACCGTGATTGCGGTGCCGTGCTGATCATCATGGAACACCGGAATTTTCATGCGATCGCGCAGCTGGCGCTCGACGGTGAAACATTCCGGTGCCTTGATGTCTTCGAGGTTGATGCCGCCGAAGGTTGCTTCCAGGCCGGCGATGATCGTCACCAGCTTGTCCGGATCGGTCTCGTTGATCTCGATATCGAAGACGTCGATGCCAGCGAATTTCTTGAACAGGACCGCCTTGCCTTCCATCACCGGCTTGGAGGCCAACGCGCCGATATTGCCGAGCCCGAGGACGGCGGTGCCGTTGGTGATGACGCCGACCAGATTGCCGCGCGCGGTGTAGCGGAATGCATTGAGCGGATCGGCCACGATCTCTTCGCAGGCCGCGGCCACGCCCGGGGTGTAGGCCAGCGTCAGGTCGCGCTGGGTGACCAGGGGCTTGCTGGCGTTGACGGTGATCTTTCCGGGGGTTGGAAACTCGTGGTAATCCAGCGCGGCTTGTCGGTCTGTCGTGTTCATGTGCTCGTCCTCTTTCCTAGGTGCGCCGGGCAATTGCCGGCGGCAGGTTGTTGGTGGTCTGTTGTCGGTCTGCCATCATTGTTTTATTGGCTTGGCGTTTTTGCTTGTTCTGGCGCTCAAACCGCTTTCTTTTGCGCTCGTCACCGGATGACTTGAAGCAGTGACTTGAGGCGATTTTAGGGAAGAGGTATATCAAGATCATTTTGTTTTATTATGTGTGCATCACTTTTTCATGATGAAAGCCGGGATCTGATGGAGGTATTCGACGCAAATGCGCTGCTCAGGCGCTTGAGCACGCGCCTGAAAATGCGCCATCTGCTTTTGTTGTTGCAAATACGGCAATACAAATCGCTGACCCGCGTCGCCGAGCACATGGCCAGCACGCAACCGGCCATCACCAACGCGCTGTCCGAGTTGGAAGGCATGTTCGGCGGTGCGCTGTTCGATCGGTCCGCACGCGGCATGGCGCCCACCGAACTGGGCAAGGTGGTGCTGGAGCGGGCCGGGGCGATGGTCCACGATCTGCGCCACCTGGTGCGCGACATTGAGACGCTGACGTCCGGCCATGCCGGCCACCTGCATATCGGCATCACGCCCTTCATCTCGGGACAGTTGCTGACCAGCGCGATCCAGCGCACCCGGCCCGACGGCGACCAGCGGCTGACCGTCACCATTCATGAGGGCACCAGCGACCAGCTGCTGGCGCAATTGAGCGATCACGCCCTCGATCTGGTGATCGGACGCGCGTCGTCCGGCGTGAACCTGGAGAACATCCGCTTCGAAGTGCTGTACCGTCAGCAGCCGCGACTGATCGCCAGCCGGTGGTGGAGAGCTACTCGGCGAAACTGATTGGCGAAATGATCGTCTCCAATGAGCGGGCGATATCGATCGTGCCCTCCGACATCGCGGAAGAGCTGGTGCGTGTCGCCGGCGTGGCGATCGTGCCGTATTCGTTTGACTGGACGCTTTCGCCGATCGCCTTGTTCAGGCGCTCGGATGGCGTCGAGCGCAAAGCGGACCAGCTGTTTGCCGAAGCCTTGCGCGCCGTTTGCCGGGAGACATACGCGGGGTCGCTATCGTAGGACTGTAGAAATCGGTGCTGTGCCGCCGTGCATCCCGGCAAGGTAGGAAATGTTCTATCATGAGCTCTCATTCATGACAGGCGATCTCCCGGCCGCTCGCGAAAAAATGAGAGACCTTCCTCCCACCGCCACATTGCGCGCCTTCGAAGCGGCGACGCGCCACGCCACCTTCACCTCCGCTTCCGAGGAGTTGCACGTCACCCAAAGCGCGGTCAGTCATCAGCTCAAGCATCTTGAGGAACTGTGGGGACTGCAGCTGTTCCAGCGTGGAAAATCATTGGCCCTGACGCCAGCAGGCGCGGCGCTGGCGCCGATCGTGCGTGAGTTCTTCATGAACCTGGAGGCAACGCTCACGGATCTGCGCGAGCAAAAGGGCCGGGTCCGGCTCAAGGTCAGCACCACCTACTCCTTCGCGCTGAAATGGCTGCTGCCGAGATTGCCCGGTCTGTCCCGACTGCATCCGGAGATCCTGGTCACGCTGGAAACCACCGACAAGGCCATTCATTTTTCCAGCACCGAGCCGGACGTGGCAATCCGTTTCGGCAATGGAAATTATCCCGGCCTGCATTCGGAGTTCATGTTCAGGGAGCAGATTTTCCCGGTGGCCAGTCCGGACCTGCTGGCGCGCCTGGGCACGCCGCGCAAGCCCGCCGAGTTATTGTGCTACCCGCTGCTGACGCGCGCCGGCGCCGATCTGGTGCGTCCGCCGGTGGTGGAGAGCTACTCGGCGAAACTGATTGGCGAAATGATCGTCTCCAATGAGCGGGCGATATCGATCGTGCCCTCCGACATCGCGGAAGAGCTGGTGCGTGTCGCCGGCGTGGCGATCGTGCCGTATTCGTTTGACTGGACGCTTTCGCCGATCGCCTTGTTCAGGCGCTCGGATGGCGTCGAGCGCAAAGCGGACCAGCTGTTTGCCGAAGCCTTGCGCGCCGTTTGCCGGGAGACATACGCGGGGTCGCTATCGTAGGACTGTAGAAATCGGTGCTGTGCCGCCGTGCATCCCGGCAAGGTAGGAAATGTTCTATCATGAGCTCTCATTCATGACAGGCGATCTCCCGGCCGCTCGCGAAAAAATGAGAGACCTTCCTCCCACCGCCACATTGCGCGCCTTCGAAGCGGCGACGCGCCACGCCACCTTCACCTCCGCTTCCGAGGAGTTGCACGTCACCCAAAGCGCGGTCAGTCATCAGCTCAAGCATCTTGAGGAACTGTGGGGACTGCAGCTGTTCCAGCGTGGAAAATCATTGGCCCTGACGCCAGCAGGCGCGGCGCTGGCGCCGATCGTGCGTGAGTTCTTCATGAACCTGGAGGCAACGCTCACGGATCTGCGCGAGCAAAAGGGCCGGGTCCGGCTCAAGGTCAGCACCACCTACTCCTTCGCGCTGAAATGGCTGCTGCCGAGATTGCCCGGTCTGTCCCGACTGCATCCGGAGATCCTGGTCACGCTGGAAACCACCGACAAGGCCATTCATTTTTCCAGCACCGAGCCGGACGTGGCAATCCGTTTCGGCAATGGAAATTATCCCGGCCTGCATTCGGAGTTCATGTTCAGGGAGCAGATTTTCCCGGTGGCCAGTCCGGACCTGCTGGCGCGCCTGGGCACGCCGCGCAAGCCCGCCGAGTTATTGTGCTACCCGCTGCTGACGCGCGCCGGCGCCGATCTGGTGCCGAAATGGGCGCTCTGGTTCCAACAGGTGGGCGTGAGCATGTCCGCGCTCAAGGAAAGCGTTCGCTTCGCCGACACCAACATGACCATCGAAGCGGCCTTGCTGGGGCAGGGGATTGCCCTGGCGCGCAGCGGCCACGTGGAAGCCGAGATCAGCGACGGCAGCCTGGTCCGGTTGTTCAAGGCGCCGTTCCCGTCTCCGGTCGCCTACTATTTTGTCTGTCCGAAAGGCACGGAATCGCAGCCCCACGTCGTCAGTTTTCGCGACTGGCTGCTGGCGGAATCGAGCGAAGCCGAGAAAAATTATCGCTGAAGCATGAGTAATTGCTCATGCCTCAATGAGGAGACTTCGCTTTAACCGCAGCGCTGCTTTGCTTAGTATGGCGCATGCCTTTTCACATCGTTGCCCTGATACTTTTTGCGGCCTTGCTGCACGCAAGCTGGAACGCACTCCTGCGCGGCGGCGCCGACAGGCTGTGGTCGATGACGGTCATGTGCCTGGCGGTGGCGCTGGCCAGCCTCGCAATCGCCTTGTTCCTCGCGCCTCCCGCCCAGGCCAGCTGGATGTATGCGGTACTTTCGGCGGTGCTGCATGTCGGCTACAACCTGTTTCTCGTGCGCAGCTATCGTGCCGGCGACCTCGGGCAGACTTATCCGATTTCGCGCGGTTCTTCTCCCTTGCTGATCACCATCGCGGCATCGGCTTTCGCCGGCGAACGGGTCGCGATGAGCGCTCTGCTCGGCATCGCACTGGTGGCCGGCGGCATCATTTCGCTCGCCTTCAACGGACGCAAGCTGGCGGTGCCGAGTTTGCCGTATGCGCTGGGGACCGGCTGTTTCATCGCCGCCTACAGCGTGGTGGACGGCATCGGCGTACGCCTGTCCGGCGCGCCGATGGCCTACACGGTATGGATGTGCGCCTTGTGGGGCGTGCTGATGCCGGCGGTCTACATCGGCCTGCGCGGGGCGAATCATCTATTCACCATGCGGCCCGGATTCAGCACGGCTTTCATGGGCGGCCTGGTCTCGCTGCTGGCCTACGGCATCGTCATCTACGCCATGTCCGGCGCACCCATGGGCGCAGTGTCGGCGTTGCGTGAAACCAGCGTGCTGTTTGCGGCGTTGATCGGTTACTTCTTCCTCGGCGAGACGCTGACTGTTCGCAAGATGCTGGCGTGCGCAGTGATTGCCGCCGGCACCATCATCATCGGTTGACGGCGCGGCATGCACGCGCCCGATCTTCACCATCACATGGAGGTTTACAAAATGGATACCCTTTCACGCTCACAGTCACAGGCGCCGCTGATCCTGATCACCGGCGGAAGCCGCGGCGTGGGTGCCGCAACCGCGCGGCTGGCAGCCGTCCAAGGTTACGACGTCGCGATCAGCTTCGTCTCCAACGAGTCCGCCGCGCTCGCGGTGGCGGCGGATGTGGAGGCGCTCGGACGCCGCGCGTTGGCGGTGCGCGCAGACAGCGCGGATCCTGAACAGGTCGCACAGTTGTTCACGGCGATCGACCGCAGCTTCGGCCGCATCGACGTACTCGTCAACAATGCCGCGATGCTGTCGCCGCAGTCACGGCTGGAGGACCTCGGATTCGCGCGCATGCAGCGCATCTTCGCCGTCAACGCGATCGGTCCCATCCTCTGTGCGCAGCAGGCGGTGAAGCGGATGTCGACGCGTCACAACGGGCGCGGCGGCGTGGTGGTCAACATCTCATCGGCCTCGGCCCGGCTCGGCAGTCCCAACGAATACGTCGACTACGCCGCCTCGAAGGGCGCCCTCGAGACCTTCACCACCGGCTTCGCCAAGGAGGTTGCGCGCGAAGGCATACGCGTCAATTGCATTCGCCCCGGCCACATCTACACCGAGATGCATGCCAGCGGCGGTGAGCCGGGGAGGGTGGATCGCGTCAAGGATTCGATCCCCATGGGAAGAGGCGGCCAGCCCGAAGAAGTGGCGCGCGCGATCCTGTGGCTGGCGAGCGCGGAGGCGTCCTTCATCACCGGCACCTTCCTGGACGTCACCGGCGGCAAGTAGGTTGCCGGGAGCTTCAGTCGCGCCATGGCCGCATTTAGCTCATTGGCAGCGCGGTTGGATCGCCAGCAATCGAGGCCATCGCGCATCTCCGCCGCCTTCGTGCGACATCGCTCGTTCACGTCAGCTGTCCCGCAGAATTGACGCGGCAGCCGAAGCAAATCCGTTGCCTGTCCATTTGATAATTAAAAATTTTAAAAAAGTGAGACAGGCGGTCAAATGCAGGCTGGCGGCTCTGTAGTATCCCCCGCAAAACAGGCATGCGAATGGGGCCGGTTTTGAACGTCCATCCGTGGGATGACTTTCCGTCGGTTTCTTGATCGCTTTTCATCGATTTGTCCGGCAAGAGTCACCAGCGATGTAGCGCGTTTGGGCTACATACCGGATGGGAGTTTCTCTATAGCCTTTACCAGCTATGCAGCGCGCATTTCTGCTGTCGCTTACAAGACAAAAACATGAACCACAATCAAAAACGATCATCCAGGGGAACGCATGTTCAACTCGGCAACAACGGCGTCGCACATCGCTTTCTTTCGTCGTGGCGATTGACCTCGGTATTGACATCGCTATTGAACTCACTTGGGCGACGTGCACGCATCGCTGCAAAAGCAGCATGGCCAAGCGTCATCGCATTGACGACGGCACTCCTGCTGTTGATGCCGGCGAGCTGGTTCAATCCGGCCTATGCGGTCGGGCCGCCGATTACGATATCGATCGGAGCCGTCAATCTGCAGCGCGGGCTTGCCGCCACTTTGCAGGCAACTGCCAGTGGCGGCACTGCCCCCTATACATACGCGGTTACCGGCGGTGCGTTACCGCCAGGCCTGAACCTTGCGGCAGCTACCGGCACCATCTCCGGGATACTTTCCGCCGCCGGTTCATATTCGTTCACGCTTACCGCCACCGACAGCAACAATTTCACCGGCGCGCAAGGATTCGGCGGCAACGTCGGTGCGGGTGCACCGGTGACCGCCAACAGTGGAGCAGCGGTCGGCTACGGCAGCAGCAATAACAGCATCCCGGCGTCGACTACCGGCGGCACCCCGACTGCCCTGAACATCATCACGGGAGCGGCGCACGGCACGGCAACACCCAACGGCGTCAACGCATTTACCTATACCCCGACCCCCGGCTACAGCGGCACGGATACCTTCAGCTACACGGCGACCAATGCTATCGGTACGTCGAATGTAGCGACCGTCACTGTCACTGTCGGCGCGCCAACGATCGTGATTACGCCATCGACGACATGGTTTGCCACGCAAGGTGCGAGCTATACCCAGACGCTGACCTGGAGCGGTGGCGCCGCACCCTACAGCGCCATCACCGTGATCGGTTTGCCGACGGGATTGACCTTCTCCAGAACACCTTCGAGTGCGACGATCTCGGGTACGCCGACACAGACGGGAAGCTTTTCCGTGACGGCATCGGCAATCGACAGCAGCACGCCGACACCGATCGCCAAGGCAAAGATTTTC
>NZ_AJHH01000369.1 GCF_000256565.1 Herbaspirillum lusitanum P6-12
CGTCGGTGCGACGGCCGCCAACGGTCCGGTCACGGCCGTCACGATTGCCGGCGCACCGGCATCCGGCTCCGCAGTGGCGAGCGGTACCGACATCATCTATACGGCGGCGGCAGGATTCAGCGGCAGCGTGCAGTTCAGCTATACGCTGACAAATGCTTTCGGCACATCCGCACCGGTCATCGTGAACATCACCGTCGCCGCACGCACCAATGCCGCCAACGATATCCAGGTCAAGGGGTTGGTCGCGGCACACGGCCAATCCGCCAGTCGTTTCGCTACGGCGCAGCTGGGCAACTTCAGTCGCCGTCTGGAAAGCCTGCACGGCGACGGCTGGGCGCGTTCCAGTTTCGGCCTGGGATTTGCACAGCCGGTCGCGCCGGCCAAGCCGCTGCTGGCGCAATGGAACGAGGACGAAGTCGATCGCGTGGTGGGTGCACCGTTGCAGGCGGGCATGCGCAAAGTGGGTTGGCCATTGCTGAGTCAGGCCGGCAAGTCCGACGCGAAGCCGCTCACCCCCAACGGCGAGGATCTTGATGCCTTGCCTGAACTGCCGAACAAGACTACCAATAGCGCCAGGCAGGAGTTGTCGCTGTGGATCGCCGGCACGGTCGACTTCGGCCAGCGCAACGCCGGTGGCCAGCAGGAAGGTTTCCGCTTCACCACCAACGGTATCAGCGTGGGCGCCGACTATCGTCTGAGCGATCAGCTGACCATCGGCGTCGGCACCGGTTATAGCCGCGACCGCAGCGACATCGGCGAAAACGGCAGCAAGAGCGTCGGACAAAGCGTGGTGGCGACGGTGTACGGCAGCTTCCGGCCGACGCCGAATATCTTTGTCGACGGCATGCTCGGCTACGGCGTGCTCAATTTCGACTCGACGCGCTATGTGACGGATGACGGAAGCTTTGCCACCGGCCGGCGGCAATCAACTGTTCGTCGCGCTGTCGAGCGGCTATGAATTCCGCGGCAATAGCTGGATGTGGTCACCCTATGGCAAGCTCGACCTGGCCTCGACCACGCTGGGGCAATACACCGAAGCCGCCGCCGGCAATAATGCGCTGACCTATTTCAAGCAACGCGTGCGCACCAGCAGCGGCACGCTCGGCCTGCGCACCGAAGGCCAGTACCTGAGCCGCGCCGGCATGTGGACGCCGCGCGGCCGCATCGAATATCGCCGGCAGTTTTCCGGCGCGGGCGAAGCGGGGATTTCGTATGCCGACCTGGCGTCGTCGGGGCCGGCATATGTGATCCGCTCGGACGACAGCTTCACCGGCAACTGGACTGCCGGGATCGGCATGCGCCTGATGCTGGCCGGCGGTACGTCCTTCATCGTCGACTACAGCAGCAATCTGAACGTCGGGCAGGGACGCTACTCGTCAATCCTGTTCGGGATCAACATGCCCTTGCGTTGAGGGAATCTGAAAGAGCGCTTGCAGCTTCTTTCAAAACCACCGCGCAGCGGCCTCAGCAACTTGCTCAGGATCCGCAGCGCCGTCGCCGGCCCACGCGACGATGCCGTCCGGCCGCACCAGCAGCGCACTCAGGCCGAGCTTGTCGCCGGCATCGCTTGCGCAATACGTGATGCGCTCGCTCCAGTGGCGCACCGTGGATTGCAGTGAGGCATCAGTGCCGAAATCCAGTAGCAGACCTTTGCCGTTGCGAAGATGCTCGCCAAGCCGGCTGCCGTCGGCCAGCACGAAATCTGGCGCGCTGCAGCCGACCAGCGGATGCTTGTCACCGAGTTCATAACGCAGCGACAAGCCCCAGACCCGTTCGGCGAAATAGGTCGCGCCGTCGCGTGTGCCGATCAGATCGCGGATGACGGCGGCCAGCGCGCGCGAACTTTCGCCCGGACGCATGAGGCCGACCTGCGCGCGCGACCAATCAAGTATTCGTGTACCCACCGGATGGCGTTCTGTTTCATAGCTGTCGAGTAATCCATCGGGTGCGTCGCCGCGGATGGTGGCTGCCAGCTTCCATCCGAGGTTCATCGCGTCGCCAAGGCCGAGGTTCAGCCCCTGGCCTCCCAGCGGCGAGTGGACGTGCGCGGCGTCGCCAGCCAGCAGTATGCGGCCCTCGCGGTAAGTCGCGGCCTGGAAGGCGCGGTCGGTCCAGGTCGCGGCGAGCCTCAGCGCCGTCACGTTGAGGGCACCGACGCCGGAAATGCGGCGCAACACCGACTCCACATATTCCCGCGTGATCGGTTGCGTGCGATGAAAAGCGCCACCGTCGAAGTCGACCATGGCGACGGTGCCAGGCGGCTGGAAGGTGTACATGCCGGTGGCGGTGTAGTGGCGACCCGGAGGCAGCAGTTGCGGATCGGCCAACGCGACTTCAACTGAGTAGCCGGTGAACTCCGGTTCGGTGCCGGCAAATTCAAAGCCGCCGATCTTGCGCACCGTACTGCGTCCGCCGTCGCATCCGACCAGCCAGCGCGCACGGAACGTCTGACCGCCGGCGTGAATGTCCACATGTTCATCCGACTGCCGGAGACCATCCACGCCGGCGCCGCGCATGATCTCCACGCCCATTGCATGAGCACGTGCGGCGAGCACCGATTCGATGTGCTGCCGCCCGCGCGCGGGGGGGGGCGGGGGCCCCCCGGGCAGGTGGTACGGCCACTTCGTGCGGTCGATCCGATCGAGATGGAACTGCATGCCGGCGAAGTGGCCGCCGGCGCGACGTGGTTGTTGCATCCAATGCGGCGTGGAGGCTGAGGCGTTGGCTACAGGCGAGGGCGCCTTGACGGCGTCCAGCAGGCCGCGCCAATGGAAGGCTTCGACGGTCGGAATCGACAGGCCACGTATGCCGAAGGGCAATTGCTTCAGCGGAGATTGCGGATTGTCGGTCTGCTCCAGCACCAGCACCGATACGCCGGCAAGACGCAATTCGCAGGCCAGGAACAAGCCGACCGGACCGGCGCCCGGCGACGATGACATCATGGATGGAGGGGGCGACGGTACGGGATGACGCGTGCATGAATGGCTCCTTGGTGGTCGTTCGACCGGGGCGGGTTCGTTGTCTTGAGAACCACACGGACGAACAGAAAGCGCCTGATGGCGCCGATGTTCGTCGTGGGACTCATGCACGGGCATGGACAGAGCTTCCTTGTTGACGGAAGGACCTGGGCTGGACCACACCAAGTCTGCCTTTTTCGACGTGCGTAATATAGCCGCCGGACGGGCGACGTGCAAGCTGCAATATTTTTTACATGGGCTGCATCTGGAGGATGAAGGACGTCTTGCGCCATGCCGCTACAATTGCCGGATGTTCAACCAACAGTGCACCAGGGAACCAGCTAATGGCGAACCACGACCGCATCAAGATCATTCCAAGGCGGACACCGGAATCGGCAGCCATGGTGGCAGCCGTGAAAAGGGCAATGACAATCACCGCGACGCTGAATCGCCTGACGTTCAATGACACGGAAGAAGTGCGCGCGGTCTTCAGCGATCTTATCGGAAAGCAGGTCGACGACGGCTTCAATCTGATCCCGCCTTTTCACACGACCGGCGGCACAGATATTGCCATTGGCCGCAATGTGTTCATCAATCAGAATTGCACCATCTATGATCTGGGCGGCGTCCACATCGGCGACGATGTGATGATAGGGCCGAACGTGAGCATCATCACCAGCGGCCATCCGCTCGAGCCTTCCCGCAGACGTGATTGCGTCGTCGCAAAACCGATCAGGATAGAGAAGAATGTGTGGATCGGCGCCGGCGCAACGATTATCGGCGGCGTGACAGTCGGCGAAAACGCTGTTGTCGGGGCCGGTTCGGTCGTCACACGGGACGTTCCGCCGGATACCCTGGTTGGAGGAAATCCGGCCAGAGTCATTCGTTCGATCGCCAGCGAAAAAAGACGCGCCGCCGCTTCAGTTTTCCCGCCCGGGAGCCGATAAAGCAAAAGGGGAACACCGTCCGCAGGGGATCATGCGATGACGGAAACATCAAAACAAGCAGAAAAAATCAAGGAACGGCACATGATCCACCTACTTCGCTCATCATCGTCGCTGGCGAAGGTGTTGGTGTTGCCGTTCATCGGACTGATCCTGCTGGTCTCGCTGCTGGTCGGCGGGCTCTCTTATTTTGCCGGACGGCATGCGGTGGTGTCGGTGGCCGAGCAATTGCTCGACCAGACTGCAGATCGCGTGGCGCTGACCGTCGAGCGCCACATCGACGGCGCCGCCTCGGTACTGGAATCAGCCTTTCCGCGCGGCATGCCGGCGGCAACCGATCTCAACGCCGACCTCGACAACCTGCGTTCGCGCTTCTGGATTTCGACTTCGCTGCATCCTGAACTCAATAATTACGTGTTCTACGGCAACCGCAGCGGCGACTTCGTCGGCCTGTTCCGCTACGCTCTCGACGACGCCGAACTGCGCGTCAAGCGCGCCACCACCGGTTATCGCAGTGCCTACCGCTTCACCAGCATCGACGGCCAGCTCAGCATGCCGAAGAACGACGCCACCGACTTCGATCCGCGCGCGCGGCCGTATTA
>NZ_AJHH01000370.1 GCF_000256565.1 Herbaspirillum lusitanum P6-12
ATACGCGCGCGCGCCGCGTGCTATCGAAGAACGGCCAGTTCGAAGGCGTGGTCGCCACCGACGTTTCGCTCAAGGCGCTCAATGATTTCGTCAGGGGCTTGCATGTCAGCCGCCATGGCGAAGTCTTCATCATGGAATCCAACGGCCGCCTGATTGCTTCCTCCAACGGCGAGAATGTCTATACCGAACAGCAAGGCAAGATCGACCGCCTGCGCGCCGAGAGCAGCCAGAGCCTGATCATCCGCAACGCCTATTCAACGCTGCAGAAGCATCTCGCCGAAATCGAAAACGTGGGCGGCGCCGACACCACGTTCACCTTCAACGGCCAGGACGGCGAGCTGACCTACGCCGCCTATTCATGGGTACGCGACGGCGCCGGCCTGTCCTGGGTCGCGGTGGTGGCGGTACCGCGCAGCGACTTCCTCGACACGCTCGACCAGAACGCGCGCTGGACCGTGGTGATCGCGGTGCTGGCGGTGGCCATCGCGCTGGCGCTCGGCCTCAGCGTCGTGCAGTGGGTGGTGCGCGACGTGCTCCGCTTGTCACGCGCGGCGGCACGCATCGGCAAGGGTCAGATGAACGTCGCCCTGAAGATCGAGCGGCGCGACGAGATCGGCCAGCTGGCGCAGAACTTCATGGAAATGCAGAGCGAGCTCAGCACCGACAAGCTGACCGGCGTCACCAGCGCGGCCGCCGCGCCGCCGAACTGTTCGACAAGTTCACGGTGATGTTCATCGACCTGAACCGCTTCAAGGCGATCAACGACAAGCTCGGCCACGAATACGGCGACCTCACGCTGATCGAAGTCGGCCAGCGCCTGCGCACCGTCATGCGCGACGACGACGTGGTGGCGCGCTTCGGCGGCGACGAATTCGTGCTGGTGTTCTGGGGCGTCGCCGACATCGCCTTTGCCGACAAGGTGCGCCGGAAAATCGAAGCCGTGCTGGCGCCGCCGCTGGTGTGCCTGCAGGATGTCGAGGGCGCCACCGACATGACGGTGGGCGCTTCCGTCGGCGTGGCCTTCTATCCGCAGGATGCGCAGGACGCCGAGACATTGATCAAGCTGGCCGACCAGGGCATGTATGAAGACAAGGCGGCCGGTCGCAAGGAAGGGGAAGAACCGCGTCGCTGATGAACAAGGGCCGTATCGGCTGGAACAGCGTCACCGGCCACAGCAAAGTGACGGTCCATGACGAGCGCTACGACATGTCTTTG
>NZ_AJHH01000371.1 GCF_000256565.1 Herbaspirillum lusitanum P6-12
CCAAAAAAAAAAAAGCCCCGTCACGGCAACGTGCGGGGCTCTTTGTTTTGGTGCGCAGGACGGTGAGAACGCAGTCTTGCAAATAATTTATTTCTTGTAGCTGTACACGCCGATGCGTGCATTCGGATCGATCTGGCGGATGTAGAGCTGGTACGTGTCGCCGCTGCTGGTCTTCAGCTTGGCCATCTTGCTTTGTTTGCAACATGACGGGCAGGCCACCTTCTTTTCCTGGATCGGGCGGGCGTCGGGCGACAGCTGCAGCATGAGCTGCCCGCAATGCGGGCACGCCAGGCTGATGTCTTGCCCGTAGATCGTTGCGTGAGATGTCTGTGTGTTCGATTTCATGGTCGATTATTCTTATGGGGGGCTGCGATTGTAACCAACAACGGGGAACAGCAAGCGGAAGAATGTATCACATTTTCCTGACGCGTCCTTTA
>NZ_AJHH01000372.1 GCF_000256565.1 Herbaspirillum lusitanum P6-12
GTTTTCCGGTTCTTTCTTGAGTGTATGAGTCGCATGTCGTGCAGCGATTGCCTCAGGATGGAAGTAGCGTCCAACCCACGCCGCAAACTGTTCCAGCGCCGAGCACAACACGAAGTAAATGGCGCCGACGAACATGAAAATCTCCATCGGATAAATCATCAGCCGGCTGTTCACCTGCGATGCCACGAACGACAATTCACCGACGCCGACGATGTAGGCCAACGAGCTGTCCTTGATCAGCGTCACCCACTGATTGACGAAGGACGGCAGCATCATCTGCAGCGCCTGCGGCAGCACGATCCAGCGCAGCACATGCAGGCGCGGCAGGCCGAGCGAGAGGCCGGCGTCCCACTGGCCGCTGCGGATGCCGGCAATGCCGGCCGCCACTGAATGCGCCAGATAGGCGGCGCTCACCAGCGACAACGCAAACATCACCGACAGCACGCCGGGTACGTCAATGCCGAAGGCAATCGGCAGCAGGAAGTAAGTCCAGAAGATCAGCATCAGCACGGGAATCGCGCGGAAGAACCCCAGCGCCAGCGTCAGCAGCTTGCGCACCGCGCCGCTACTCATCGCCAGCACCACGCCGAACACCACGCCCAGCAGCGCCGACAGCAGCGCCGAGCCTATGCTCAGCAGCAGCGTCAGCGCGGCGCCGCCGAGCGGTCCGTCAGGGTACGAACCCCACAGCAGATAGGGCAGGTTGTCGAGCAGCACGGCGAATTCCATCAATGCCTCCCCTTGCCGTCATGTGCGAGGCGCGCCTGCAGATGCCAGTGGCCGACGCTCTCGATCAGCGCGATGGCGACGATGTACAGCAACGTGGCGAAGCCGAAGGCCTGGAAGGTGCGGAAGGTCTCGGCCTCCACCTGACGCGAGGTGTACGACAGTTCGGCGAGGCCGATGGCCATCGTCAGCGAAGTGTTCTTGAGAATGTTCATGTATTGGCCCAGCAGCGGCGGCAGCGCAATGCGCACGGCTTGCGGCAGCACGATGTAGCGCACCACCTGCAAGCGGGTCAGGCCGATGGCGGCGCCCGCCAGCGATTGCGTGGCCGGCACGCCGCGCATGCCGGCGCGGATTTCTTCGCTGACGTAGGCGGTGGAGTAGAGCACCACGCCGATCATCGCCGCCAGGAATTCAAACGATGGCCAGCTCAGCGTCAGCACGCCCAGGAAGCGGATGCTGTGGGCGGCGTTGAGCCACTCCATCGCCCCTTCGGGGAACAGGCCGGGCACGCCGAAATACCAGAACAGCAATTGCACCAGCAGCGGCGTGTTGCGGAACAGCGAAGTGTAGGCCGCGGCCGGCACGCGCAAGCCGGGATGCGCGCTTGAACGCGCCGCCGCCAGGAAGAAGCCGAGCAGCGTCGCCAGCACCACCGTCGCGGCACTGAGCAGCAAAGTGGTCTGGAAGCCGTGCCACATCCACAGCAGGTATTTGGGGGCGAGCAGCTGGCTGGTGTCGAAATGGGAGAGCATTCAGTAACCGGTGGAAATCATTGGCGCAGTCAAACGAGAACAGCCGCACAGGGCGGCTGGTTCTCATCGCGGGCGATCCGCTTACTTGTCGCGCAGCTTGGCGTCGCCGATCTTGAACAGGCGCGGCAGCGGCGATTTGCTTTGCGGGCCGAACCACTTGTCGTAGATCTGTTGCGCGGTGCCGTTCTTCTCGAGATCGCGCAGCCAATCGTTCAGGTAGGAAACCAGGCGCGCTTCGCCCTTGGGCACGCCGACGCCTTCATATTCTTCCGAGATGGCGAAGGCCGGGATTTCGTATTTGTCCTTGTCCGGCAGTCCTGCCAGGATCGCGGTCAGCTTGGAACCGTCCTGGCTGAACGCCTGGATGTTGCCGTTTCGCAGCGCGGCCAGGCCGAGCGGGGTGTCGTCATACAGCACCACCTTGGTGTCGGGATACTTCTCACGCAGGGTGGTTTCCATGGTGGTGCCCTTGTCGGTGCCGACGCGGATGTCCTTGATGCCGTCGGCGTTCTTCAGCACGCCCTTCCTGGCGAGGAATTGCTGGCCCGAGGCGAAGTAAGGAATGCTGAAGTCGATGACCTTGGCGCGGTCTTCGGTGATGGTGAAATTGGCGAACACCAGATCGACCTTGTTGGACGACAGCAGCGGAATGCGGTTGGCGGGATTGGTCGGAACGATTTCAACCTTCACGCCGAGTTTCTTGCCGAGTTCATTGGCGTAGTCGATGTCGAGGCCGACGATTTTCTTGCTGGTCGCATCGACGTAGCCGAACGGCGGATTGCCATCAAAAGCCGCCACGCGCAGTACGCCGGCCTTCCTGATGTCGTCGAGCTTGTCGGCGTGGGCGGCGACCGGCAGCAGGGTCAGCGCAACGGCGGATGCAAAGAAAAAGGGGGACAGTGAAGCACGCAATTTCATGGATATTTTCCTTGTTGTCGTGAAATGGCGGGATGCATTTCAATGCAGGCGGATAACCGGCGTGGTCGTACATCCCGTTGGCGCGGATGCACCAAATGGGAGCGAGTATAGGAAGACGTGACGGGATCTGGGAACGACTATTTACGGCTTTGTTTATGCGGAAAACGGCACAGGAAAAACGCGTGGGGGTAGCAGCGGAAGTTGAAGGAAAATAAGGAGGGAAGAACACGACAAACCGGCGTCATTGCAGAGATTGCAGTTCGCCGGTCAGTTAAATAACTTCAATAAACAACTTCAGTCCGCGGCGGCGTGGCGCCGGGGCGGACTGTCTGTCATCGACATGCAGCGGTCGATCAACGTGTGGTGTTGATGTAGTTGTTGCGGGCGACGTCGCCGCGAGTCTGGCTGAGTTCGGCCAGGACGTCGGCACGGGTCTTGTTCGATACGACAGGAGCAGGATTGAAGGTGTCCTGGTAGTTGCGACGACCCAGGTCGCCACCGGCTTGCTTCACTTCGGCGACGACTTCAGCGCGGGTCTTGGTCGAGGTGAAAGCTTGTTGTGGCGGATAGGGGGTTTCAGCAAGTGCGGAACCGGCGGCGGCGATCAGGGCAGTAGCAGCGATAATTTTGGCGATGTTCATTTTATTCTCTCTGAGTAAGTTGCAATTAAGTTGAAGTATCTGGTTGGAACAACAGCGATGCCGGCAGAAATCTGGTGAAGAAAATTTCCTGTACTGCCGGGCGCACTACCGAGATAGGTTCAGAGTTTTGTTTTGCAACCACTTATTTTTGCGTTATCTGAAAAGAGAATGACTGATATACACAGATCGTCTGACTGAAGGCCTTTGTTCATGGCGGACGGATAATCACCGGTATTGTTCGGATAAATCCGCCGATTTTTCGTGCACGTTTCAGCGGCCGACCACGATTGTTCCGGAAAGGCGAATACAGAATCAGCGCCGGTGGTTTCAATGCGGTCGATGAAAACTTTTCGCCCCGCGTTCAAGGGCCTGCGAAGAAGCGTTGAGCCGGATGCCGCTTACTGCAGGAGGCCGCCGCCGCTCCTCGGGGTTGGCATCTGTTGCAGGCTGCTCGCCAGCACCGCCGCCGCCGAGCGTGTCTCCACGCCGAGTTTGACGAAGATGTGTTCGAGGTGCTTGTTCACCGTGCGCGGACTCATGCCGAGGATCTCGGCGATGTCGCGGTTGGTCTTGCCCTTGCCCAGCCATGCCAGCACGTCGCTTTCGCGCGGGGTCAGGTGAAAGCATCCCGCCGGCGGATTGGCTGAGGCGTCGTGGCCGAGCGTCGGACGCATCGCCGCAATCGACGAGCTCGCAGCGATGTCGGCGGCAAGATTCTTTTCTTCCAGCAGCAAGGTGATCTCGTGTCCTTGTCCCGCAGCAGAGAGAGCGACGCGCAGTTCGCAGTCGCCTTGCGTCACGACCAGCGGGCGGATGTCGCCATTGCCTTGCCGTTGACGCACCAGGCTTTCGTTAAGCCAGGATTGCAGCATCATCGGCAATTTGTGCGTGGCATTGGCGCCGGCCCCGGCAGGGAAATATTTTTCCAGCCATAGCGAAGCCTTGCTGGTTTGCCACAGCGGCAGGCCGTTGCCGCTGAGGACGATCACGGCATGGGCGGCGTGTTCGAGCATGCCGCGCGCCTGCGACATCATGCGCGCGGTCTTGATGTGGGCGCCGATGCGCGCGACCACTTCCTGCGGCTTGATCGGCTTGGTCACGTAGTCGATGCCGCCGACCTCGAAGCCGCGCACCACGTGCTCGGTCTCCGTCAGGCCGGTCATGAACACCACCGGCACGTGGTTGACGCTCTTGATCAGCTTGATGCGCTTGCAGGTTTCAAAACCGTCGATGCCCGGCATCATGGCGTCCAGCAGGATCAGGTCCGGCGTGATGTAGTCGAGCCGCTCCAGCGCGCTGATGCCGTCGGTGGCGACCAGCACGATGTGGCCGCTCTCGTCGAGCGAGTCGGACAGCATGGCCAGGTTGTCTGGCTTGTCGTCGACGATCAGGACGACATGCCGATCAAACGTTGTTGACATCATGACGAATCATCTCCTTGATACGGGTGACATATTCATTCAGGCGGAACTGTTTGACCAGTTGCCTGAGTTCCGTGGTGAAGGGAAGGTAAGCCGAACTCTGTTGTTCCATCTCGTCGATCTTCTTGAGGATGCCCTTGGCGTAACCGATGGAGCCGAGCTCCAGCAGCGCCTGCAACTTTTCCTGCGACGGCATCAGCATCATCGGCTGCGCGACGACGGTTTCCTTCACCGGCGCCGAAGACAGGGGAGGAGGCAAGGCCGCCGACACCCAGTCGATGCGCAGCTGCTGCCGGATCTTCGACAGCAATTCGGTGTATGACACCGGCTTGACCACGAAGTCGTTGTACAGCGGCGGCTCAAGGCCGTCGCCGTCGTTGCTGCGCTCGTGTCCGCTCTCGAACGCATTGGCCGAGACCAGCAGGATGGGAAGCTGCGCCAGTCCGCGCGCGCGGATGGCGCGCGCCACGCTCCAGCCATCCATCTGCGGCATGGCGATGTCGAGCAGCACCAGGTCCGGTATGCCTCGCGCCAGTTCTTCCAGGCAGGCGATGCCGCCGTCGGCCTCGACCACCTCGAAGCCCAGCGGCAGCAGCATCTCCTTGAGCAGCAGCCGTTGCGAAGCCTGGTCGTCGACCACCAGCACGCGCTTGGAGGGGCCGATGTAACCCGACATCTGGTCTTCCAGCTTCAGGCGCGGACGCGGCACGTGCACTTCCGGCAGATAGATCTTCAGGTGGAAGCTGCTGCCGCTGCCGACCTTGCTCTTTACCGCCAGCTCGCCGCCCATGATGTGGGTAAGCATGCTGCTGATCGCCAGGCCGAGGCCGGTGCCGATGTCTTCGCGCAGGTTGGCGGCGTTGCTGCGCTCGAACGGCAGGAAGATGCGTTCCAGGTCGTCGTCGGCAATCCCGATGCCGGTGTCGATGATGTCGAAGTAGGCGATCTCGCGCAGGTAACGCACGCGCACCGTCACGCTGCCGCTGTCGGTGAACTTGACGGCATTGCCGAGCAGGTTGATCAGGATCTGGCGCAGGCGCTTCTGGTCGGCGTGCACGATGTGCGGGATGCGGCCGGTCTTTTCGAAGCGGAAGCTCAGGCCCTTCTGTTCCGCCTGCGGCGCGAACATGCCGGCGATCTGTTCGAGGAACTCCCACAGCGCCAGCTCATCCGAGGCCAGGCGCATCTTGCCGGCTTCGATCTTGGCGATGTCGAGCAAACCGTCGATCAGGCTCAGCAGATGTTCGCCGCTGCGGCGGATCACCGCGATGGCATCCTTGCGCGCCGGCGGGATGGTGGCGTCGACATGCAGGATCTGCGCGTAACCGAGGATGCTGTTGAGCGGCGTGCGCAGTTCATGGCTCATGCCGGTGACGAAGCGGCTCTTGGCCAGATTGGCGGATTCGGCGGCTTCCTTGGCGCGTTGCAGTTCGGCGTCGGTCTGTTTGTGGGCTTCGATTTCCTGCAGCAGCAGATTGGTCTGGCGTTCGGATTCTTCGTGCGCGACGCTGCGGCTTTCGTTGGTCAGGATCAGCCACCAGGAGCCGACGCCGATCAGCACCAGCAGCGTACAGAACAGCTTGATGAAAATGCTCTGGATGGAATCCGGACCGCTCGGCGTCAGCCCGGAGATGCCCGCCATCTGCTGGAAGTACAGCATCCACAGCACCACCGCCAGTCCGCCCGAGAGCAGGCCGAACACAATCAGGTAATGGCCGATGCGGGTATTGAGCTTGAGCGTGAAGCGCGACGGCAGCAGCGCCTGCAAGGTGCTGAACACCTGGTTCGGCAAACGCGCCGCCGGCGTCTTGCAGCGGTCGTTGCAGCGCGCGTCGAGCGAGCAGCACAGCGAACAGATCGCGCCCTGGTACGCCGGGCAGTGCGCCATGTCGGGCATCTCGAACTGGTTGCCGCAGATGACGCATTCGAGTGCGGCGTGCTGGTGATCCGAATTTTTTCCCGTATGGAGATGTTCAGGCAAGGTGTCTTTGCGCGCGATGTAATAGCGGCTCCTGGTCGCGATGGCGATCAGCGGCGCCATCAGCATGGCGGTGCCGAGCGCGATGAACGGCGACATCGCGGCCGCCAGTTTGCCGAGCACGCCGGACATGGCGATGGCGGAAAGAATGGAGGCGATCGCCATCGAACCGACGCCGACCGGATTGATGTCATACAGGTGCGCGCGCTTGAACTCGATATGCGCCGGGCTCAGCTTGAGCGGCTTGTTGATCACCAGGTCCGACACCACCGCGCCGATCCACGAGATTGCCACCAGGCTGTACAACGCCAGCACGTGTTCCAGCGCATTGAACACGCCGAGCTCCATCAGCAGCACCGCGATCAGCACGTTGAACACCAGCCACACCACGCGGCCCGGATGGCTGTGCGTCAGCCGCGCGAAGAAGTTGGACCACGCCAGCGAGCCGGCGTAGGCGTTGGTGACGTTGATCTTGATCTGCGACACCACCACGAACAGCGCCACCGCAGCCAGCACCAGCGCCGGATTGGAGAACACGTACTGATAGCCGATCAGGTACATCTGGGTCGGCTCCACCGCCTTGCCCATCGGTACTTCATGTTGCACGGCCAGGAAGGCCAGCAGCGCGCCGCCCAGCATCTTGGCGCCGCCCAGCAGGATCCATCCCGGTCCCGCCAGAAGCAGTGCGGTCCACCAGCGGCCGCGATTGGCCTGGGTCTTCTCCGGCAGGAAGCGCAGGAAGTCGACCTGTTCGCCGATCTGGGCGATCAGCGAAAACGCCACCGTCGCCGCCGCGCCGAACAGATAGATGTTGAACGAACCGCCTTCTTCGGCACGCCCGGAAAAGGTGATCAGGTTGGTGAGCGCATCCGGTTCCTTATAGAGGACGCAGATATACGGCAGCGTCAGCAGCACGATCCACAACGGCTGGGTCCACATTTGCAGCCGGTTGATCAACGTGATGCCGTACGCCACCATCGGGATCACGATCAGCGAACACAGCACGTAGCCGTAGACCAGAGGCAGGCCGAAATAGATTTCGATGGCCTGCGCCATGATGGCCGCCTCCAGCGCAAAGAAGATGAAGGTGAAGCTGGCGTAGATCAGCGAGGTGACGGTCGAGCCGATGTAGCCGAAGCCGGCGCCGCGCGTGAGCAGGTCCATGTCGACGCCGTACCTGGCGGCGTAATAACTGATCGGCAACCCGGTCAGGAAGAACAGCACCACCACGCAGGCGATCGCCCAGAAGGTGTTGGTAAATCCATAACTCAGGGTGATGGCGCCGCTGATTGCCTCCAGCGCCAGGAACGAGGTCGCGCCCAGCGCCGTATTGGCCAGGCGGAATTCCGACCAGCGCCGGAACGAGCGCGGCGTATAGCGCAGCGCGTAGTCTTCCAGCGTCTCGTTGGCGACCCAGGTGTTGTAGTCGCGCCGGACCTTGACGATGCGTTGGATGGCGGGATTGGTCAATTTTTGCTCGCGTTGGTGATCAATGCCGGGGTGAGGGTGAAAGCGGCGACTCCGACACTCCGGGTGCAACTGTCGCGACTTCTTCCCGACGAAGCAATTTTCAAACCAATCGGCGAACTGCGGCATACGTCAAATGACGTATGCGGACAGGCAGGCATCGCGCCTGCACCCCGCGTGTTTCCCCGGCGTTCCTTCCCGATTCACCAAAACACGGCACCGGCATCGCCTTCTTGCGGCCGGAAAACGCACCAATACCATGCCGTGCACGAGCGAAACCTGTGCGACCGGGCGCAAGGGATCACGCCCACCGGTCATCCGGTTTTACGTCAAACAACGTATTGTTGCGCCGCACCGCAAAACCTATTCTCCATCCCAGAACGAGCAGGAAGCACAGCGGGAGGGAGAGAACACTCGCATGTCGGTCCCGGCTTTCGCCTCGTTTTGTTTCAATCGATTCAGCCTGATCGACACGACCACGTCCGATTACTTCCAATAACGCTCGAAAGGAGTACCGCATGTCGCACCGTTCCTCTTCCAAACCGCCTTCATCGCAACGCCGCAAGATCATGATGGGCATCGTCGCAGGCGCCGCCGGTGCAGCCATGGCGTTCCCCGGCCTGGCCATGGCGCAGCAGTTCCCGACCGCCAAGGTCAACACCACCAAGCTGGCCATCACGGACACTGAAGTCACGGTCGGCCAGTTGCACTCGGCCACCGGCACCATGGCGATCAGCGAAACCGGTTCGATCCAGGCCGAGCGCCTGGCGATCGATCAGATCAACTCCATGGGCGGCATCCTCGGCCGCAAGATCAAGATCATCCAGGAAGACGGCGCCAGCGACTGGCCGACCTTTGCCGAAAAAGCCAAGAAGCTGCTCGAGAACGACCACGTCGCCGCCGTGTTCGGCTGCTGGACCTCGGCCTCGCGCAAGGCCGTGCTGCCGGTCTTCGAAAAGGACAACGGCCTGCTCTACTACCCGACCTTCTATGAAGGCCTGGAGCAATCCAAGAACGTGTTCTACACCGGCCAGGAAGCCACGCAACAGGTGCTGGCCGGCCTCAACTGGGTGGCAAAAGAGAAGAAGGCCAAGACCTTCTTCCTGATCGGCTCCGACTACATCTGGCCGCGCACTTCCAACAAGATCGCCCGCAAGCACATCGAGAACGTGCTCAAGGGGTCGGTGGTCGGCGAAGAGTATTACCCGCTCGGCAATACGCAATTTGGCTCGCTGATCAACAAGATCAAGCTGAAAAAACCGGACGTGATTTTTGCCGACGTGGTCGGCGGCAGCAACGTGGCGTTCTACAAGCAGCTGAAAGCAGCCGGCGTCACCGCCAAGACGCAAAACCTGCTGACCATCTCCGTGACCGAAGATGAAATGCTCGGCATCGGCGGCGAAAACGTCGAAGGCTTCTACGCCTCGATGAAATATTTCCAAAGCCTCGACAACCCGAACAACAAGAAATTCGTGGCCGAGTTCAAGGCCAAGTTCGGCGCCAATTCAGTGATCGGCGACGTCACGCAGGCAGCCTACCTCGGCCCGTGGCTGTGGAAGGCCGCGGTTGAAAAAGCCGGCAGCTTCGACGTCGACAAGGTGGTCGCCGCCTCGCCGGGCCTGGAGCTGAAGACCGCGCCGGAAGGCTACGTCAAGGTCCACGCCAACCATCACCTGTGGAGCAAGACCCGCATCGGCGAAGCGCAGAAGGACGGTCAGTTCAAGGTCATCTATGAATCCGACCTGATCGAGCCGAATCCTTTCCCCAAGGGCTATCAATAATCGCCCGGCGGTAATTTTTGTTGGCAGCAAAGCGGCGGCGTCTGTAGTGACATGCGGGCGCTGCCGCCCATGCAGTTGAAATTGAAGTTGAAGTTGAACAGTTGAAGTACCCAGACATTGCTTATCAATCACCCAGGGCGGGAGTCAACATGGTTTCTCTATCCGAATTTTTCGCCATCTTCGCCATGCAGGGCTTCAACGGCCTCTCGGTGTTTTGCGTGCTGCTGCTGATGGCGTTGGGCCTGGCCATCATCTTCGGCCAGATGGGCGTGATCAACATGGCGCATGGCGAGTTCCTGACCATCGGCGCCTACATCACCTATCTGCTGTCGCACCTGACCACGACTTATGCGCCCAGCCTGCAACCGTTCTATTTCTTCGGCGCGGTGGTGCTGTCGTTCATCGTCGCCTACGGCTTTGGCTACCTGACCGAGCTGCTGCTGATCAGCCGGCTCTACAAACGCCCGCTCGATACGCTGCTGGCGACCTGGGGCCTGAGCCTGGCGATGCAGCAGACCTTCCGCTCCATTTTCGGCGCCAAGGAAGTCAGCGCGACCTTGCCGGACTGGCTGCTCGGCTCGTTCAAGCCGACCGAGAACATCGACATCCCGATCAACGGCCTGTTCATGATGGTGCTGACGCTGCTGCTGACCGGCACCATCTTCATCCTGCTGTTCCGTTCGCGCTGGGGCCTGCAAGTGCGCGCCACCATGCAGAACCGCGTCATGAGCGGCGCCGTCGGCATCAATACCCGCAAGGTCGACCGCACCACCTTCGCCCTCGGTTGCGGCGTGGCGGGCGTGGCCGGCGCGGCGTTCACCACGATCGGCTCGACCGGTCCCACCAGTGGTTCGCTGTACATCGTCGACACCTTCCTGGTGGTGGTGTTCGGCGGCGCGCAGAGCCTGATCGGCACGATCGCTTCGGCCTTCTCGATTGCGCAGACGCAGTCCACTGCCGAGTTCTTCCTGACCGGTTCGATGGCCAAGGTGCTGACGCTGTCGGCGGTGATCCTGATCCTGATGCTGCGTCCGCAGGGCTTGTTCTCGGTGCGCGTACGTAAATGAATCGTCTTACAGATTTCCCTCAGCGAGGCTCAACAATGAATGCAGCATACGAAAAATTATTGGGAGGCAGGTCCGGATTGATGGGCTTGCTGATACTGGGCGTGCTGTTGCTGGTGGTCTTTCCGCTCGGCCTGGATATCTTCCGTCTCAATCTTGTCGGCAAATACCTGTCCTACGCCTTCGTCGCCGTCGGCCTGGTGCTGTGCTGGGGCTACGGCGGCATCCTGAGCCTCGGCCAGGGCGTGTTCTTCGGCGTTGGCGGCTACTGCATGGCGATGTTCCTGAAGCTGGAAGCCTCGGACCCGATCAGCACAAAAATTCAGTCCACGCCGGGCATCCCCGACTTCATGGACTGGAACCAGATTACCTCGCTGCCGGCGATGTGGCAGCCCTTCCACAGCTTCAGCTTCACCGTGCTGGCAGTGCTGGCGGTGCCGACACTGCTGGCGCTGATCATCGGCACGGCGATGTTCAAGCGCCGTGTCGGCGACGTCTACTTCTCCATCGTGACGCAGGCGATTGCCGCGATCCTGTCGATCCTGATCATCGGCCAGCAAGGCCTGACCGGCGGCGTCAACGGCATCACCGACCTGAAGACGCTGATGGGTTGGGATATCCGCACCGACAGCGCCAAGGTGATCCTGTACTTCGTCAATGCCGGCCTGCTGTTCGCCTGCATCCTGTTCGGCCGCTACATCCTGACCTCCAAGCTCGGCCGCCTGCTGATGGCGATGCGCGACAAGGAAGAACGCGTGCGTTTCTCCGGCTACGACGTCGCCAGCTTCAAGGTGTTCGTGTTCTGCGTGGCGGCGATGTTCTCGGCCATCGGCGGCGCCATGTTCACCTTGCAGGTCGGCTTCATGTCGCCGTCCTTCGTCGGCATCGTGCCGTCGATCGAGATGGTGATCTACGCCGCGGTCGGCGGTCGCATGTCGCTGCTGGGCGCGGTGTACGGCACGCTGCTGGTCAACTTCGGCAAGACTTATTTCTCCGAGACCTTCCCCGAGCTGTGGCTGTTCCTGATGGGCGGCCTGTTCATCGCGGTGGTGATGTACTTCCCCAACGGCCTGGCCGGCGTGTATGAAAAGCAGGGCAAGAAATTATTGGCCAACTTCCTGGCGAAGTTCTCGCGCAAGAAAGCGGCGCCGCCCGAACCGGCGAAGCCGAAAGCCGCCGCCAAGACCGATCCGACCGACATCCATCTCGACGGCGCCAACCTGGAGGCCAGCAAATGAGCAACGCACCCATCGGATTCGAATCGACCGATCACCCGGTTCTGGCGATTGAAGACCTGACGGTTTCCTTCGACGGCTTCAAGGCGGTCGACAAGCTCAACCTGTATGTCCAGCGCAATGAAGTGCGCGTGGTGATCGGCCCCAACGGCGCCGCCGGCAAGACCACCGTGCTGGACCTGATCTGCGGCAAGACCCAGGCCACCTCGGGCAGCATCCGTTTCAACAATCACGAGCTGACCAAGATGAGCGAGCACGCCATCGTGCGCGTCGGCGTCGGTCGCAAGTTCCAGACGCCATCCATCTACGAAAACCTCAGCGTGTTCGAGAACCTGGAGATGTCCTTTCCGCGCGGCCGCAAGGTGTTCGGCGCGCTGACCTTCAAGCGCACCGCCGACGTGGTGGCGCGCGTCGAATCGGTGGCGGCGGAGATCTTCCTCGACCAGCATTTGTATACCCAGGCCGACCTGCTGTCGCACGGCCAGAAGCAATGGCTGGAGATCGGCATGCTGCTGATGCAGGAGCCGGAACTGCTGATGCTGGACGAGCCGGTCGCCGGTATGAGCGTGTCCGAGCGCGAAAAGACCGCGCAGCTGCTGGGCCGCATCAGCCAGGGCCGTTCGGTGGTGGTGATCGAGCACGACATGGATTTCGTCAAGAGCATCGCGCACAAGGTGACCGTGCTGCATCAGGGAAAAATCCTCGCCGAGGGCAGCATGGACAAGGTGCAGTCCGATCCCAAAGTTATCGACGTGTATTTAGGTCACTGAGTCGGCCATTCATTCAATTTCGGAGCCAGCCATGTTCAACGTATCCCATCTCGCCTCCGGCTACGGCCAGAGCGCCGTCATCCACGACATCAACTTGTCGGTGGCGAAGGAAGAAATCGTCGCCGTCATGGGCCGCAACGGCATGGGCAAGACCACGCTGTTCAAGACGCTGATGGGCATCCTGCCGCTGCGCGACGGCAGCATCAAGATCGACGGCGTCGAACTGGGCGCCATGGAAAGCCACCAGCGCGTCTCGCGCGGCGTCGCCTACGTGCCGCAGGGCCGCATGATTTTTCCCGGCATGACGGTGCTGGAAAACATACAGACCGGTCTCGCCGCCGATGCGCGCGGCAAGGTGCCGGACGAGTTGTACGCGCTGTTCCCGGTGCTGTACGAAATGCGCAGCCGCAAGGGCGGCAACCTGTCGGGCGGCCAGCAGCAGCAGCTGGCGATTGCGCGCGCGCTGGCGACCAATCCGCGCGTGCTGCTGCTGGACGAGCCGACCGAGGGCATCCAGCCGTCCATCATCAAGGACATCGCGCGCAGCCTGAAAGAAATCCGCAAGATCCGCGAGCTCACCATCATCGTGTCGGAACAGGTGCTGAGCTTCACGCTGGACATCGCCGATCGCTTCCTGGTCATCGACAAGGGCCGCTTCGTCTATGAAGACACGCGCGCCAACGTCGATGCGCCAACCATCAGCAAGTACTTGTCTGTTTAAGAAGTTGTTCTGCAACCGTTTTGAAAAAGGAGTGGCGTCATGAGGCATGGAGACATATCAAGCAGTAAAGACGCGGTGGGCGTGGCGGTCGTCAACTACAAGATGCCGCGCCTGCACACCCGCGCTGAAGTGATGGACAACGTCAACCGGATCGCAGCCATGCTGATCGGCATGAAGCAAGGTTTGCCGGGCCTCGATCTGGTCATTTTCCCGGAGTACTCGACGCACGGCATCATGTACGACGAGAAGGAAATGTACGACACCGCCGCCAGCATTCCCGGCGAAGAGACCCGCGTGTTTTCGGAAGCCTGCCGCATCGCCGATGTCTGGGGCGTGTTCTCGCTGACCGGCGAGCGCCACGAAGAGCATCCGCACAAGGCGCCGTACAACACGCTGATCCTGATCAACAACCAGGGCGAGATCGTGCAGAAGTACCGCAAGATCATGCCGTGGACGCCGATCGAGGGCTGGTATCCGGGCGACACCACTTACGTTTGCGACGGCCCCAAGGGACTGAAGGTCAGCCTGATCATCTGCGACGACGGCAACTATCCGGAAATCTGGCGCGACTGCGCCATGAAGGGCGCCGAACTGATCGTACGCTGCCAGGGTTACATGTATCCGGCCAAGGAACAGCAAATACTGGTGTCCAAGGCGATGGCGTGGATGAACAACGTCTACGTCGCCGTCGCCAACGCGGCCGGCTTCGACGGCGTGTATTCCTATTTCGGCCACTCGGCGATCGTCGGTTTCGACGGTCGCACGCTGGGCGAATGCGAGACCGAAGAGATGGGCATCCAGTACGCCGAACTGTCGGTCGGCGCGATCCGCGATGCGCGCCGCAACTGGCAGTCGCAGAACCATCTGTTCAAGCTGGTGCACCGCGGCTACACCGGCAAGATCAATTCCGGCGAGTCGTCGGCGGGCGTGGCCGATTGCCCCTTTGATTTCTACAAGACCTGGGTCAACGATCCGCAGGCGGCACGCGCCCAGGTGGAGGCGATCACGCGCAAGACCGCCGGCACGCCGGAATGTCCGGTGCCCGGCATTCCCAACGAATAAATCGTCAATTCACCCTTATTCCACACGACAAGGAGAGTCGCATGCAACATTTCAAGATCAAGCCCGGCGTACCGCTGGCAGAGCAGCCTGAACTCGGCCACAACCGCTGGCATCCCGACCTGCCTTTCCTGTCGTCGGTCAAGCCGGGCGAGTCCATCCTGATCGAGTCGCTGGATTTCCTCGATGCACAGATCAAGGACACCGACGATATCTCCGACGTCAAGAACGTCGACCTCACGCGCGCACATCCGCTGACCGGTCCTTTCCATGTCGAAGGCGCCGAGCCGGGCGACCTGCTGGTGATCGATCTGCTCGACATCAAGCCGGTCACGCCGGTGGGTTTCTCGGGCGTGTTCTCCAAGGAAAACGGCGGCGGCTTCCTGGCCGATTATTTTCCCGATGCCGACAAGGCCATCTGGGACCTGAAGGGCCTGTACGCCACCTCGCGCCACATCCCCGGCGTGCGCATCGCCGGTCTCACGCATCCGGGCCTGATGGGATGTCTGCCGTCGCACGATCTGCTGGCCGAATGGAACCGGCGCGAAGCTCCGCTGGCCGCCAAGGGCCTGGCGCAGCCACCGAACCCCAGCACCGCCGTGCTGCGCGGCCTGACCGGGGCCAAGTTCGACGAGATGGCCAAGGTGGCGGCGCGCACCGTGCCGCCGCGGGAGCATGGCGGCAATACCGACATCAAGGACCTGTCGGCGGGTACCCGCATCTTCTTCCCGGTGTATGTGAAGGGCGCCGGCTTCTCGATGGGCGATTTGCACTTCTCGCAAGGCGACGGCGAGATCGGTTTCTGCGGCGCGATTGAAATGGACGGCGTCAGCCACGTCGGCTTCGACCTGATCAAGGGCGGCATGGCGAAGTACAACATCACTTCGCCGATCTTCATGCCGAGCATCGTCAAGCCGCACTACGAGCAATGGCTGACCTTCGAAGGCATCAGCGTCGAGAACGGCGTCAACTATTACCTCGACGCCACCGTCGCCTATCGCCAGGCCTGCCTGAAAGCGATCGACTACCTGACCCACTTCGGCTACACCGGCAGCCAGGCCTACATGCTGCTGACCGCCGCACCGGTGGAGGGACGCATCGGAGGCATCGTGGATATCCCGAACTGCGCATGTACGGTGTCGTTGCCGACCTCGATCTTCGATCAGGACATCACGCCGAAAGGCATGCTGAACGACAAGTCGTACTGGGGACGAAAGCCCTAGTCGTTCAGTCCTTTAGCCCCTGTTGCGGATGGAGGCTGCATTCCGTCCGCAATTCGTCTATCCGAACCATCGCTACACCGGAGCAGAACATGCCCTTATACGATATCCGCTGCAGCCACTGCGAAGGCATCTTTGAAAAATTACTCAAGATGCAGGCCTTGCACGGTCAGGTCGCATGCCCCTACTGCAAGGAGGACACCATTGCCGCACCGATGTTGACCGGTGCGCGCGTCGGCGTGCAGGTGACGCAACGCTGGCGTCCGCGCAATGGCGCCGAGCAGCTCGCAGGACAGGGCGCAGCAGGTCCCGGCGCGCATGCGGGTGCGGGGCGCAGCAGCGTGCTGCATAACTGCAAGGGACACAGCTGCAGTATTTGCCTGACCTGAGGTTCACGCGATCAATGTGAAGAAACGAACTGCGCGCCGTCCTCGTGCGGCGGCAGCGCAAAGCTCTTGCGCATGCGGTCGACTTCTTCCACTGGCGTGCGGCCGAACAGGCGCTTGAATTCGCGGCTGAACTGCGACGCGCTTTCATAGCCGACTTGCGCACAGGCGGCGCCCGCCGTCATGCCGTTGCGCAGCATCAGCAGGCGCGCCTGATGCAGCCGCGTCGATTTCAGATATTGCAGCGGCGAGGTATCCGTCACCGTTTTGAAATGCGCATGGAAGGTCGGCACGCTCATGCCGGCTTCCTTCGCCAGTTGATCGATACCGAGCGCTTCGTCATAGCTGCGATGAATCATGCTGATCGCACGGGAGATCTTGCCGAACTGGCCCTGCATGGTCAGCGCGGCGCGCATTGTTCCACCTTGTTGACCGGTCAGCACGCGGAAATAGATTTCGCGCCGCAGCGACGGTCCCAATACTTCAGCTTCAAGCGGATCGTTCATTGCTTCCAGAAAGCGCAGCACGGAAATACCCAGTTCCGTCTCCATCGGCGTCGACACCATCCCGCGCGGTTTGGCCGCGCTGGGTCCGACACAGTCGTCGATCTGCATCATCAGCTCGGCTGCGACCTTGAAATCCAGCCGCAGGTAAATCGCCAGCATCGGCTCCTTTTCGCTGGCGTCGGTCTCCATCGAAAACGGCACCGGCACCGATACCGCCAGGTAGTGCTGGGCGTCGTACAAATACACTTCCGAACCGAGATAGCCGCGCTTGCGCCCCTGCGCCACGATCACGATGCCCGGTTCATACAGCACCGGCATGCGTTTCAGCGGGCGGTTCGAACGCAGGAAGCGCACGTCGGCCAGCGGCGACAGGTTGTAGCCTTCCAGCGGCGTCAGCGCCGCCAGCAGTTCAACCATGCGGCGGCGGACTTCCTTCGGCGGGCTGAGTGACGGGGAGGTTGGCATGTCATTGAATCCGGCAATTTGCAATGCAGCTACTGTGCCATTGTTTCGATGTAGTTGCCGCTGAGTTTATCGCGGCGTCAGAGAATCAGGCAAACATGCGAGAAGAACCGGCAGCCGCGGCGTGCGTGGAAATCGATAATGGCCTGGTCGGTTTTTGTTCTTGTTTTTCACGCACAGCAAAGGAATTGCCATGTCTGCATCCAAAACTTTTTTCATCAGGC
>NZ_AJHH01000373.1 GCF_000256565.1 Herbaspirillum lusitanum P6-12
GTGCTGGTCAACAACGCCGGCTACGGCCACGAAGGCATCTTCGAGGAATCCGGCATGGAGGCATTGCAACGCCAGTTCGACGTCAACGTGTTCGGCGCGGTGGCGGTGACGAAAGGGTTCGTGCCCTTCATGCGCCAACGCAGGCGCGGCCACATCATCAACATCACCTCGATGGGAGGCATCATCACGATGCCCGGCATTGCTTATTATTGCGGCAGCAAGTTTGCGCTGGAAGGCATCTCGGAAACCTTGGGGAAAGAACTCAAGGCCTTCGATATCTTCGTCACGGCTGTTGCGCCTGGATCGTTTCGCACCGATTGGGCGGGCCGCTCGATGGTGCGTTCGCCGCGCAGCATTGCTGACTACGACGCGCTGTTCGATCCTATCCGCACCACGCGCGCCGAGCGCAGCGGCAAGCAGACCGGCGATCCGCGCAAGGCGGCGCGGGCGATGCTG
>NZ_AJHH01000374.1 GCF_000256565.1 Herbaspirillum lusitanum P6-12
AACCGGCCGCCTGCGCATCTGTTGCTGGGCAGCGATGCGCTGGGGCTGGTCAGAAAGAAGCTGGCGGAGTTGACGCAGGAGCTGGCGCAGTGGGAGACGCTGACGTGTTCGACCGATATCGAGCCGCATGCGACCTGACAATTTGCTGATTCCTCTTACAGATTAATACAACTTTACAGTCGTCATTTCCCTGCATCTCCACGTTAAGAGAGCAGCAGCCTCATTGCATCCGATGCCATCGGAAAAGCAATGCAAGGCTGGTATCCCTTCCCGATTTTCCTGACGAGGAGCCAGAAAAAATGAATACCCGAATGATCAGAATTGCAGGCCTGTTGTCTGCGGCGGCCGTCGTGGTCGCCGTCAGCGGCTGCGTGGTCACGCCACCGAGCGTACGTCCCGTCTATGCCGCACCTGTCGCGCCGCCGCCCGGCGTGGTATATGTCGAACCGGCCTATGCATCGCCCGGCGTCGGTTATGCCTGGGTTTATCACCCTCACTACGGCTGGGGTTGGCACCATCCGCAATACGGCTGGCATCGCGGCTGGCGTTGAGTTGATTCAACAAGGCTTGGCATAAAAGAAATCGCCCCGCATCCGGTCGACTGCATGACCGGAATGCGGGGCGATTTTTTGTGCGCTGACTAGAACGCGTAGCGGCCTTGTACGTAGATCGTGCGTGGTGCGCCGACCATGCGTCCCGGATTGCCGTCACGGGTGCGCGAATAATAGCGGCGGTCGGTCAGGTTGTTGACGCCGGCGACCACGTCGAAGCCCTTGCTGTTCGGCACCTTCCAATCCACTTGGGCGTTCCACAGGCGGTAGCCCGGAATCTCGCCATCCTTGCCGTCGGCGGTTTCCGCGATCACGTTGTTCTCCAGGGAGAACTGGCGGCTTTGATGCGTCGTCGACAGGTTGAAGCCCCATGGGCCGGCCTGATAGCGCGCGCCGATGGTGTCCGTGGTGCGCGAGTAGAACGGCACGTCCAGACCTGCGGTGGCACCCGATTCCTGCAGTGCGCGGGTGTAGGTGTAGTTGGCGTATACGTTGAGTCCGCGCAGCAGGCTGTCCTGGCCGAATGTATAGTCGACGGCGGTTTCGATACCGTCATGCTTGGTCTTGCCGATGTTCTGGTAAGTATCCGGCGAGGCGATCAGAAGAATCTGGTTGTCGAAGCGGATGTTGAAATACGTGACTTCCGCCGACAGGTTGTTGCTCTTCCAGCGGGCGCCGAGTTCAGCGGTCTTGGCCAGTTCCGGCGCCAGGTTGTTGGGCGCCGAGGCTGCGCTCAGTTGAGTGTTCTGGACCACGCCGAATGAGGTGCCGTAGTTGGTAAACAACGTCAATTCAGGCGTGGCCAGATAGGCGATGTTCAGCGACGGCAGCGGCTTGTTATTGGTGACTTCGAACTTGGTGGTCGACGCGATGTTCTGACGAGTGGTCTGGATATGCTCGAAACGCACGCCTGGGGTGATGCGCCACGCGCCGAACGAGATCTTGTCGTCGATGTAGGCGGCCTGAGCATCGGTCTTGTTCCTGTTCTTGGTGGCGACGCCCAATGCGCCTGTGGCGATGGTTTCGGTATAGCTGTCGTCATGGCCGCGTTCGGCGATGTAGCGATAGCCGACGGTAACGTCATTGGTGACGCTGCCCAGGTTGAAGCGTTGCGTGAAGCGTGGTTCGATGGCAGTCGTTTCGTAGAAGCGCGGTTGATGCGTTAATTGCGTGGTCGAGCTGCCGATCAGCGCGCTCTCGCGGTAGCTCTCATTGTAGTAGGTCCGGATTTCGAATTCCTGGGTATCGGAGATGGTGTTCAGATAACCGAAGTCGACGCCGCGGCGATTGCCTTTCCAGTAGTCGCGCTTGCGCGTGTTCTGGAATGGATCGGCGTTGTACTGCGCCACGGTCAGGCCGCCCGGCGTATGCGACATGACGTCGTAGTAGGAAACCTTGCCGTAGATCTCGGAGCTGGAGCTGATTTCGTAACGGAATTTCAATGCGAAGTCATTGATGCGTTCATTGCTGAAGGCGCGCCAGCCGGAGCCGTCGGTGCCGGAATACAGGAAGGCCAGACCCAGGCCGTTGTCGAGGGTGGTGCCGGCGAACGCCGTGTACTGTTTGCTGGAGCCGCCTGTTTCGTAGCTGTTGTAACGCAGGCTCGCATCGCCGCTGATACCGGATGTGGTCGGGATCGAACGCGTGCGGAAGTTGATGATGCCGCCGACGTTCTGTGGGCCGTAACGCACGGCGCCGCCGCCGCGCACGACGTCGATTGCTTCAATATTGTTCAGGCTGACCGGCGCAAACGAGATTTGTGGTTGGCCGTAAGGCGCGGATGCCATCGGAATGCCGTCCAGCAGGATGGTCGAACGCGGCGAGTAACGACCGGTCAGCCCGCGCACGCCAATGTTGAGCGACATGGCGCCGCCCGAGGTGCCGGAGTTGTCGGTGACCTGCACGCCCGGGATGCGGCGCATGACGTCGCCGATCGTGACGGCGCCGGTGCTTTGAATCTCTTCCTTCTTGACTACTTGTGTTTTGCAGACCGGTGCCCAGCCAGTCGCCGCTGACCTGAATCGTCTCGAGCGTATTTGGTGTTTCAGCCGGCGTAGTGGCCTGCTGCGCATGGGCAGCGCCGGAAAGCGTCATCAATGCAGCGGCGATGGCGGCGGCGCAGCGGGTTTGCGCTGCAATGGCGCGAGAAAGCGGAAGTGATGTCATGGTGATTTCTGAAAAGTAAAAAAGCGAGTAGTGCAGGGGCCGGCGATTCCCTCAGCCGACGCGGACGGATACATGCAAAGAAAACGCAAGCATCTGCAACGGATAGGAATAATAACCATTTGCATTTACATGATCAAACCAAACATGCATCTTGATAGGCTCTTGAAAGCCAATGCCCGTCTGCGCTTGCTCCAAGCGTTGTAAATCATCTACAAAATTGCCCGGCAAAAAAATGTCAATTGCGGATAGCCGCAACCGAGCCGTTCTCTTCCGGAAAGGAGGGCGTACGGCAAACATCCGGGTGATCGTGTACGCTGTCGCGTTCTGATCGGATCGTTCTCCGGTCGCATCCATACGGAGCAGCAAATGAGCACAACCAAAGTAGCCCTCGTCATTGGCGGCGGCAGCGGCATGGGCGCCGGCGTGGCGCAAAAACTGGCGGCCGACGGCTTCGGCATCGGCATCCTTTCTTCTTCCGGAAAAGGCGAGTCGCTCGGCAACAGCCTGGGCGGCGTCGGCGTCACCGGCTCCAACCGTTCGGTCGCCGACCTGAAAAAAGCGGTCGACGCCTGCCTCGCGCGCTGGGGCCGCATCGACGTGCTGGTCAATAGCGCCGGCCACGGTCCCAAGGGCAAGGTGCTCGAACTCAGCGATGAAGAATGGCTGCTCGGCATGGAGGTCTACCTGATGAACGTGGTCCGCAGCGCGCGGCTGGTGACGCCGCTGATGCAGCAGCAGGGCGGCGGCGCCATCATCAATATTTCGAGCTTCTCGGCGGTCGAGCCGTCGCAGTCGTTCCCGACCTCGAGCGTGTTCCGCGCGGGACTGTCGGCCTACACCAAGCTGTTCGCCGACAAGTACGCGCCGGAAAACATCCGCATGAACAATATCCTGCCGGGCTTCATCAACAGCCTGCCGGAAAAACCCGGCATCAAGGAACTGATCCCGATGGCGCGCTACGGCAAAGTGAGTGAAGTCGCGGCGCTTGCCTCGCACCTGGCGTCCGACGCGGCGGCTTACATCACCGGCCAGAACATCCGCATCGACGGCGGCATCACCCGTTCACTCTAAGAAGGAAATCGGCATGGTGCAATGGCCTGCCGTACTCGCGGTGCTGCCATCCATAATGCTGGAAAATCTCCTTTGGAGAAAACGGTGGAAGTCCGGTAAGTAACCGGTAAGTCAGCCTGCCCGATGATCGTGGCGCATTCCATCCATCACGATCTCCGGGAGTTTTCATGCGGCACACCACAGTTGTCCTTCGCGCCATCGTTTTTGGCGTCACCCTCGGCGGCGCCTGCGCAGCGTCTGCACAAACCGCAACGCAAGACGCCGGCGGCGGCAATGACTAGCACGCTGTTTTGCAGACCGGTGCCCAGCCAGTCGCCGCTGACCTGAATCGTCTCGAGCGTATTTGGTGTTTCAGCCGGCGTAGTGGCCTGCTGCGCATGGGCAGCGCCGGAAAGCGTCATCAATGCAGCGGCGATGGCGGCGGCGCAGCGGGTTTGCGCTGCAATGGCGCGAGAAAGCGGAAGTGATGTCATGGTGATTTCTGAAAAGTAAAAAAGCGAGTAGTGCAGGGGCCGGCGATTCCCTCAGCCGACGCGGACGGATACATGCAAAGAAAACGCAAGCATCTGCAACGGATAGGAATAATAACCATTTGCATTTACATGATCAAACCAAACATGCATCTTGATAGGCTCTTGAAAGCCAATGCCCGTCTGCGCTTGCTCCAAGCGTTGTAAATCATCTACAAAATTGCCCGGCAAAAAAATGTCAATTGCGGATAGCCGCAACCGAGCCGTTCTCTTCCGGAAAGGAGGGCGTACGGCAAACATCCGGGTGATCGTGTACGCTGTCGCGTTCTGATCGGATCGTTCTCCGGTCGCATCCATACGGAGCAGCAAATGAGCACAACCAAAGTAGCCCTCGTCATTGGCGGCGGCAGCGGCATGGGCGCCGGCGTGGCGCAAAAACTGGCGGCCGACGGCTTCGGCATCGGCATCCTTTCTTCTTCCGGAAAAGGCGAGTCGCTCGGCAACAGCCTGGGCGGCGTCGGCGTCACCGGCTCCAACCGTTCGGTCGCCGACCTGAAAAAAGCGGTCGACGCCTGCCTCGCGCGCTGGGGCCGCATCGACGTGCTGGTCAATAGCGCCGGCCACGGTCCCAAGGGCAAGGTGCTCGAACTCAGCGATGAAGAATGGCTGCTCGGCATGGAGGTCTACCTGATGAACGTGGTCCGCAGCGCGCGGCTGGTGACGCCGCTGATGCAGCAGCAGGGCGGCGGCGCCATCATCAATATTTCGAGCTTCTCGGCGGTCGAGCCGTCGCAGTCGTTCCCGACCTCGAGCGTGTTCCGCGCGGGACTGTCGGCCTACACCAAGCTGTTCGCCGACAAGTACGCGCCGGAAAACATCCGCATGAACAATATCCTGCCGGGCTTCATCAACAGCCTGCCGGAAAAACCCGGCATCAAGGAACTGATCCCGATGGCGCGCTACGGCAAAGTGAGTGAAGTCGCGGCGCTTGCCTCGCACCTGGCGTCCGACGCGGCGGCTTACATCACCGGCCAGAACATCCGCATCGACGGCGGCATCACCCGTTCACTCTAAGAAGGAAATCGGCATGGTGCAATGGCCTGCCGTACTCGCGGTGCTGCCATCCATAATGCTGGAAAATCTCCTTTGGAGAAAACGGTGGAAGTCCGGTAAGTAACCGGTAAGTCAGCCTGCCCGATGATCGTGGCGCATTCCATCCATCACGATCTCCGGGAGTTTTCATGCGGCACACCACAGTTGTCCTTCGCGCCATCGTTTTTGGCGTCACCCTCGGCGGCGCCTGCGCAGCGTCTGCACAAACCGCAACGCAAGACGCCGGCGGCGGCAATGACGTCGCCCGCCAGCAAGAACCCGGCTGGGGCATCGGCCTCGGCGCCGGCTTCGAGCGCAGCCCGTATCGCGGCTACGGCACCAAGACCTCGGCGCTGCCCATCCTTTTGTACAATGGCGCCTACTTCCGCGTCGCCGGCCCGGCGGTGGACTTCAAGCTCGGCAGCGCCGGCCGGTTCGATTTCACGTTGCGGGCCAAATATGCCAACGAAGGTTACGAGTCCGGCGACGCACCCATCCTCAACGGCATGGACGAGCGCAAGGATAGTTTCCGCCTGGGCGGCACCGCGACGTGGCGCGCGCCGTTCGCCAAGTTCACGCTGGAGTGGCTCAAGGCCGCCGGCAACAGCAACGGCCAAACGGTTAAACTGGGCGCCGAGCGCGGCTTCACGGCCGGGCGCGTGCGCCTGACGCCGCATCTGGGCGTGACGTGGATGAACAACCAGTACGTCAACTATTACTATGGCGTGAAGTCGTCGGAAGCGACCTCCGCGACAGCCCGCTGGTCGATCGTTCCACCTCGCCGTCGCTGCGGCTGGGGTATGTTTATAAATTCTGAGGGTGGTCAATGAATCGCATCGCGCTGCTGGAAGATCATGAACGCATGGCGGCGCTGATTGCGAAGGCCCTGGCCGCGGCCGGCATCGAGACCGATGTCTACGCCACCATCGCGCACGCCGCCGCCGGCTGCACGCAGATGGCGTATCCGGTGCTGGTGCTGGATCGCAGCCTGCCCGACGGCGACGGTCTCGACCTGGTGCGGCAGTTGCGCGCCCGCGGCGTGCTGACGCCGTGCCTGATGCTGACCGCGCGCGACGCCTTGCATGATCGTGTGGCAGGTCTCGAAGCCGGTGCCGACGATTATCTGCCCAAGCCTTTTTCCATGGAAGAAATGGTGGCGCGCGTGCGTGCGCTGATGCGCCGTCCCGTCCAGTTGCAAAGCCTCTCGCCCGAATTCGCCGGCCTGCGCGTCGAGCCCGAGGCCGCTTGCATGCGTCAGGGCGACGAGTCGGTGTCGCTGGCCGCCGCCGAATTGCAACTGATGCTGGCGCTGGTGCGCGCAGCCGGAAAATCGGTGCGCCGGACCGCGCTGGAAGCCGCGGCCTGGGGTCTGTCGGAACCGGTCACGCCGAATGCCCTCGACGTCGCGCTGCATCGCCTGCGCCGCAAACTCGCGGCGATTGAATCGCCGCTGCAGATCAGCAATATCCGCGGCCATGGCTACGCCTTGCTCGACAACAGCAAACAAGAGCAGTTGCAATCATGAAAAGTCTCTCTTCAAGATTGTTGACCACCACGGCGATCGCGCTGACCTGCATCAGCGGCATCGTCGTATTGGTGCTTACCTTGTTGCTGCGCTGGGGCCCGGACATGATGATCAATCTCGATCTCGACCGCAATGCGGCGCGCATCGTCGAAGGCGTGCATTTCAACGCCGCCGGTATGCCCGACAGCGTCAGGCTGAGTCAGAAAATGACGGCCATCTATTCGGTGCTGTTGCAGGACGCCGCCTACCGCGTGCTTGATCAGGACGGCGTCGTCTTATTGTCGTCGGACCATGCCGATACCGCTTATGCACCCGCCGGTGAAAGCTTCAATCCGCAGCGCAGCCGTTTTCGCGTGGTCAGTAACGGCGAAGGCCAGCAAGTACTGACCGTGCCGTTCACCCACGACGGTCGCGCCTTCCATGTACAACTGATGCGCAGCGAACGCATGCATCGCATCATGCTCGGCAGCGACAGCGAGAAGGCGCAGAAGATCGCCATCGCCTCTGCCGTCGTCGCCATGCTGCTGTTCAGCCTGGTCGTTGTCGCCACCTTGCATCGCTCGCTGAAACCGCTGCGCAAGGCCTCGGCTGCCGCCGGGCAGATCCAGGTCGACAACCTGTCCGCGCGGCTGTCGCTGGACGATGTGCCGAGCGAACTGGCGCCGCTGTTCAATGCCTTCAACCTGGCGTTGCAGCGGCTTGAGGACGGCTATCGCGTACAGCGGGAGTTCCTCGCCACCGCCGCGCATGAGCTGAAAACGCCGCTGGCCTTGATGCGCGGCCAGGTTGAACTGGATGACCGCGGCGATCGCGGCGCCTTGCTGCGCGACCTCGACCACATGGCGCGTCACGTGCATCAGCTGCTGCATCTGGCCGAAGCCAGCGAGCGCCAGAATTACGCGATGGAACAGATCGACCTCAACGACATCGCCGCCGAAGCGTCCGCGCAACTTGAGCGTCTGGCGCAACAGCGCGAAGTCCATATCGTCGGTGCCGTCAACGACGAGCCTGCAATGAAGGTGATGATAATGGCCGATCGCGGCGCACTGTTCGTGCTGCTGCGCAACCTGATCGAAAACGCCGTGCACCACGCGCCGCCCGGCAGCGCCGTCGATGTCGACGTCAGTGTCCGCGAGGTCGCCGTGCGCGACTACGGCGACGGCATTCCGGCCGAAGCCATGCCGCAATTGTTCAAGCGCTTCTGGCGCGGCGCGCATCGGCGCGACGAAGGCGCCGGGCTGGGTTTGTCCATCTGCGAAGAAATCGCGCATGCGCACGGCTGGACGCTGCAGGCCGAAAACGCGGTCCCCGGCGCGCGCTTCAGGGTGGTGTTCGGCTAAGCGACGATGTTGCGGACTATCTGTTGCCGAGGTCTCTGCCGGGCATGACTACAGGTCCACTTGCGCGCTGAGGAACATGGTGCGCGGTTTGCCTGCCCAGGCGCCGTTGATGTCGGCGTCGCCGGCAGCCCAATAGCGTTTGTCGAGCAGGTTCTGCACGGTCAGGCCGAAGGTGGTCTTGTAGCCGCCGATGCGCGTGACGTAACGGGCGCCGGTGTCGAAACGCGTGTAGCCGCCCATCCACGCCGTGTTCTGCGTATTGAGCGGACGGCGGCCGACGTAGTACATGCCGCCGTTGACGTTGAGCCCGTCGATGCCCGGCACGCGATAGTCCACGAACACATTGCCTTGCAGTTTCGGCACGTCGGCGATCTGTTTTCCGGCAATGGCCGGATCGGCAGGATTGTCCGCCTTGGTCTGCAGGTACGCCAGGCCGGCGACGATCGACAACCGCTTGCTGAGACGACCGTTGGCGGTCAGCTCCAGGCCGCTGTGGCGCTGCATGCCGCCTTGCACGGTGAAGCGGCCGGCGTTCACGTATTGCAGCGTCTTCTCGAGGCGGAACACCGCCCCGGTCAGCATCAGGTCCGGATTGAGGCCGTACTTGACGCCCGCTTCATATTGCCTGGTTTGCAGCGGCGGCAGGTTTTCGCCGGCGTTGTTGGTATCGTAGCCGGCCGGACCCGGTTGCTCGAAACCTTCCGCATAACTGACATACGTCGACAGTTCCGGCACGATCTTGAAGGTCACCGCCGCCGACGGCGCATTAATGCTGGCGGTCTGCGACGTATTCCTGCCGGAGGCTGGCATGCTGTCGTTTTTGTAGCGGACATGGCGCAGGCCCAGCATCACGTCCCAGCGATCCGACAGCGACATCAGGTCGCTGATGAAGACGCTGGGCTGGTAGTTCTTCGATTTGTTGTGATTCGGGTAGGTCAGATTCGACGGCGCCGAAGTGAACACCGGATTGTAGATGTTGCCGACCGTGTCGGGCAGCACCTTGAAACCGGATTCGACCGCCTGGAAATTGCGCGTCGAGAAACCGGTCACCAATTGATGCCTGATGCCGATGGTTTCAACATCGCCCGAGACGTACGAGTCGGTCGAGATCACGCGGAAGCTCTGATTGGGGTTGTAGTAAATGTCGCCCGACAGGATGTTGCCGTTGGCGGCGACGTTGTACACGTCGGGGAATGCGGCGACGCGGCCGTTATACGATTGCGCCGCGCGCGTGGTCAGTTTCCATTTGTCGTTGATGCGGTATTGCAGGTCGGCGCCGATGTTGAAGGTGCGCGTTTCATATTGCAGCCACGGCTGGCCGAGCAAGGTGCGTGGATCGATGCTGCTGACCGGCGGCAACTGCCCGTTGAGATAGGGACCGATCGAGGGCTGCGCGGAAATCTTGCGCTCCTGGTAATCGAAGTTGGCGCGCACCAGCAGATCAGGATTGATCGCCCAGTCGAACGCGCCGCTGACGAAGTCGCGCGAGGTGTCGCCGTTGTGATGGAAGTCTCCGTTGCGTTCGCGGGCGACGTTGAAGCGGTAGCCGAAACGGCCGTCGTCGAGGGGGCCGCCGGTGTCCAGCGCGACATAGGTGCCGCCGCCGCTGTCGCTGCGCAACGAGGTCTTGATGCTGGTGAAGCGATCCCTGGTGGGACGCTTGATGGCGTAGTTGATGGTGCCGCCCGGAGAATTGATGCCGTACAGGAAGCCCGACGGGCCTTTCAGCAAATCGATCTGCTCGACGTTTTCCAACGGGATTTCATAGTAGGGCGCGACCGACATGCCGTCGCGCCGCACGGTGTTGGTCCAGTCGGAAAAGTAGCCGCGGATGCGGACCATTTCATAGGCGCCGGCCTGCGTCGCGTCCTGTACCGACGGATCGTTCTTGAGCACGTCCATCATCGTGCGCGATTCTTGCGCGTCGATCAGTTCGCTTGAATACGATTGGACCGAGAACGGCAATTCTTCCGGCTTCTTGTAACCCAGCGCGCCGACGTTGACGCCGTCGGTGGCGTACAGCGAGGGACGCGCACCGCTCACGCTTACTTCAGGCAGCTTTTCTGCGGCGGCGCTTTTGCCGCCGGTGATGGCGTAGCCGCCGGCTGCGGTCGGACGGACTTCCAGGCCGCTGTGGTCGAGCAGGCGCTGCAGCGCTTCGGC
>NZ_AJHH01000375.1 GCF_000256565.1 Herbaspirillum lusitanum P6-12
GGGATGTCGAGATCGACCGCCGCAGATTGCGCCCAGGCCATTGCAGCCAGCGACATGCCGACGGCAAGCACGCCTGCTTTCAGTGTGAGTGTGAATGTCTGGCGAGAGGAACGGCCTGCCTCCGGAACGGCACAACGCATGAACTACTCCTGTAAAAGTGATTGTTATTTATAGGAGTTACCGAAACCAGATCGCTGCGTGGGAACCTCTGAATGAAAATTATTTTTATTTGGCCGTGCTCATCACGTTACCTGCATTGCCTGCGATAGCCGAAATGACAACGCCGCTGGCGCCGCGTTTCACCGTCACCGGCAAAATGGTCGGCAGCACGCGCAGCAGGTCGTCGATGTCCTTGATGTCGTATTCGCCGGACAGGCGCAAGTCGCCTGTGCGTGCATCGGCCGGCACGATGGGTTGCGCCAGGTAGCGTTGCATGTCGGCCGCCGCCTCGCGCAGCGGGGTGCCGTTGAAATACAGCTTGCCGCGTTGCCAGGCGCCGCTCTGGCCGGGCTCGGGATCGGCCAGGCGTTCCAGTTTGCCGGCGGTCGAACGCAGTGCCTGGTTGGCGGCCAGTATCTGCGACTGGCCGCTGTCGCTGCGCACTTCAACGGCGCCCTGCTGCACGCTGACGCGCGCGCCGTCTTCCTCGTTGCGTACGTCGAACACGGTGCCGATGTCGGTCACGGTGGTGTGATTGGCCTCGACCACGAAGGAGCGGTAAGTATGGGCGACGTCGAAGCCGGCTTCGCCGCGCAACAGCGTCATGCGGCGTGAGAAGAGACGCGATTCGATGCGCAGTTCGCTGTCGGTATTGAGCTGGATGCGACTGCCGTCGGCCATCGTCAGCATCGAAGTCTCGCCGACCGCAGTAGTGATCTGGCGTGTGTCGTACGCCGGGTCGATCAGCCATGCGGCGCCGGTGCTCAGCAGCAAGATCGCCGCCATCGTCGCGA
>NZ_AJHH01000376.1 GCF_000256565.1 Herbaspirillum lusitanum P6-12
CGCGCATGGCGGCGTCGCCGATCTCCGCATGGGCGTCGCTCCACACCGGACGGATCGCCGACATCGCGCGCTCCATGTGCTTGACCACCATCTTGCGCGAAATGCCCAACTGCGTCGCCACGGCGTCTTGCGACATGTCCTGCAGCTTGTGCAGCAGGAATACTTCGCGGCAGCGCGGCGGCAAATCGTCGATGACGATTTCGAGCGCATCGATCAATTGCTTGCCGCGCAGGATTTCTTCGCCGTCGCTGTGGTGCAGGTTGGTGTCGGGCACGGCGCCGACCGATTCCTGCCATTGGCTGCGGCTGGTGGCCGCGCGTTGCAGGTCGATCGCCTTGCAGGTGGAGATGTGCTTGAGCAGCGCCAGCGGCGTGCCTTCCTGTTCGCGCGGGCGGGTGCGCACCACGTGCATGTATACCTCGTGTACGACTTCATGCGCGAAATTCTTGTCGCCGAAACGCCTGCGCACATGATCGACGAGTTCGTCGTAATGGCGCATCAGGGCATCCAGCAGAGGCAGGTCTTGCAAGTCTTGGCGCATACCGTAGACGAGGCGGGAAGAGGGAGCTGCAAATTATAGATGATAATGATTTTTATTTGATGTGTATTTCATGCTGCCAAATGGTGCGGAAATGACATTGTTTTGCTTGTTGTTTTGGCAATTTTCTCGCATTGCGGAAAGCCGTGCCTCCGGTATCCGCTTTGCTACAGACACGCGCCGTGCTTTTCTATATCATCGCGCCTTTGCAAAAACGGCAGGGATAAGCATGTCAGACGCTTGCGGCGTGGATTTCGGCACTTCCAATTCCACGATGGGCTGGAGCAGGCAGGGACAACCTTCCTTGCTCGCACTTGAAGACGGCAAGATGACGTTGCCGTCGGTGGTGTTCTTCAACGCCGATGAAAATGAATTCAGCTACGGCCGCGCTGCGTTGTCGACCTACCTGGCCGGCTACGAAGGCCGGCTCATGCGTTCGCTCAAGAGCCTGCTCGGCTCGGGCATGATCGACGGCCAGACCGAAGTCGGCGGCCGCGCGCTGCCGTTCCGCGCCTTGCTGTCGCAGTTCATCGGCGAACTCAAGCAACGCGGCGAGCGCGCCGCCGGCCGTCGTTTCGACAGCGTGGTCCTGGGCCGTCCGGTGCACTTCGTCGACGACAACGCCGAGGCCGACCAGTTGGCGCAAGACACGCTCGAAGAGATCGCGCGCGCGGTCGGCTCAAGCACATCGCCTTCCAGTACGAACCGATCGCCGCTGCCTTCGATTACGAATCCACCATCACCCGCGAAGAGCTGGTCCTGATCGCCGACATCGGCGGCGGCACCTCGGACTTCTCGCTGGTGCGCCTGTCGCCCGAACGCGCGAAGAAGAGCGACCGCCTCGACGACATCCTCGCCACCGGCGGCGTCCACATCGGCGGTACCGACTTCGACAAATACCTCAGCCTGTCCAGCGTCATGCCGCTGCTCGGTCTCGGCAGCAAGCTGACCAGCAACAGCGAAGTGCCGTCGGGCTATTACTTCAACCTGGCGACCTGGCACACCATCAACCTGATCTACACGCGCAAGGCCTGGCAGCAATTGCAGGACGTCTATCGCGAAGTCGCCGAGCGCGACAAGTTCGCGCGCCTGCTCGACCTGGTCGAACAGCGCGCCGGCCATTGGCTGGCGCTGCAAGTGGAAGCGGCCAAGATCGGCCTCTCGGCGGAGGAATCCTTCACGCTCGAACTCGATCGCCTGCGTCCGCCCGATACACTGCAACTGACCCGTGCCGGCTTCGACGCCAGCATCGACCATCTGGTGACGTCGGTCGAGCAGACCGTCGGCAAGCTGCTGGCCGACGCCGGCGTGAAAGCCGACGCCATCGACTCGGTGTTCTTCACCGGCGGTTCCAGCGGCGTGCATCTGCTGCGCAAGCGCATCGCCGCGCTGGTGCCGAGCGCCAAACAAGTCGAAGGCGATCTGTTCGGCAGCATCGGCGCCGGCCTGGCGTTAGATGCCGTGCGGAAATTCTCTTGATCGGTTTCCACCACTGACGGCGCTCTGACGCCGCTTCCCTCAGCGGAATTCCGTTGTGATTCGCCGGTAGTGCTGGCATCATCGCAACAAAATATTCTCAGGGGGAAGCCGTGCGTCGTCTCTTCGCAAAACATGGTGCGCGCTGGTCGTTGGCGCTGGTACTGACGCTGTTGGCGGGCGGGCAAGTGATGGGCATGCTGCCGGCGTTTCTGACTGAACGCATCGATCTGTTCTTCTACGACATGCGCATGCGCATCGCCAAAGTGGAGACCGATCCGCGCATCGTCATCGTCGACATCGACGAGAAGAGCATCGCCGAAGTCGGTCGCTGGCCGTGGAGCCGCGACGTCGTTGCCGCTCTCATCGGCAAGATGACCGACAGCTACGAAGCGCAGACCGTCGCCTTCGACGTCCTGTTCGCCGAACCCGACAACAGCTCCGGCTACGCCACGCTGGAAAGCCTGGCCCACAGCGAGCTCAAGGGCCTGCCGCAATTCGGCCAGCAATTGCAGGCGCTGAAACCCAAACTCGATTTCGATGCGCGCATGGCTGCTGCCATCCAGGGCCGTCCGGTGGTGATGGGCTACAACTTGTCCAATGAGCCGAGCGCCATTTCCAAGGGGCAGTTGCCCAAGCCGGTTTTCACCACTGCGGCGCTCGGCGGGCGCCGTCTCGACATGATCAACTGGCGCGCCTACGGCGCGAACCTCCCGCAGTTGCAGGAAGCGGCGGAATCGGGGGGCTTCTTCAATCCCGTGCTGGACAACGACGGCCTAGTGCGCCGTGTGCCGCTGATTGCGCAGATCGGCGACAATTTCTATGAATCGCTGGCGCTGGCCACCGCACGGGTGGCGTTGGATGGCCGCCGCATCAAGCCCATCTTCCTGCAGCAGGATGCGGTAATGTCGGACCAGCAGTTGCGCGACTACGGTGCGCTGGAGTCGATTGCGCTCGACACCAAACCGCGTCCGACCTTCATCCCGGTCGAGCGGCGCCTGACCACGCTGGTGACTTATCGCGGTCGTGGCGGTGTCCACGGCGGCGCGTTCCGCTATGTGCCGGCGGTCGACATCCTCAAGGGCCGCATCCCCAAGAACGACCTTGCCGGGCGCGTCCTGCTGGTCGGCACCACCGTGCCGGGCCTGTACGACTTGCGGGCCACGCCGGTCAGTCCGAATTATCCCGGCGTGGAAATCCACGCCAACATCATCGCCTCCATCCTCGACGGCGACTTCAAGCAGCGGCCGGAATTTGCCGTCGGTTTCGACCTCGTGCAGATCCTGGTGATAGGCCTGGTGCTCGGTCTGCTGCTGCCGCTGCTGGGGCCGTTGTGGTCGATCCTGCTGGCATCGGGGGCGGCATTCGGCGTCGGCGCGTTCAACTTCTGGCTGTACGACAGCGCCGGGCTGGTGCTGCCGATGGCCACCGCCTTGCTGCTGATTGCCGCGCTGTTCATCTGCAATCTCGGCTGGGGTTACCTGTTCGAATATCGCAACCGCCGCGCCATCGTCAACCTGTTCGGCGAATACGTGGCGCCGGAACTGGTCGCCGAAATGGCCGCCAATCCGGCCAGCTACAACATGGAAGGCGAGAGCCGCGAACTGACCGTGATGTTCTCCGACGTGCGCGGTTTCACCACGATTTCGGAAGGCTTGCAGCCCAATGAATTGCGCGAGTACATCAACGCCTACCTGACCGCCATGTCGGAAGACATCCGCGGCAATCGCGGCACGCTCGACAAGTACATCGGCGACGCCGTGATGGCGTTCTGGGGCGCGCCGATCGAGTTGCCCGACCACGCCGCGCGTGCGGTGGCGACGGCGCTCAAGATGCAGCAGAGCTGCCTCGTGCTCAATGAAGAATTCGCCAAGCGCAACTGGCCGCCGCTGAAGATCGGCATCGGCCTCAACACCGGCAACATGCGCGTGGGCGACATGGGTTCCAAGATCCGCAAGGCCTACACGGTGATGGGCGATGCGGTCAACCTGTCGTCGCGCCTGGAGTCGATCACCAAGGTCTACGGCGTCGGCGTACTAGTCGGTCAGGCCACGCGGGATGCGGCGCCTGAGTTCGCTTACCGTGAGCTGGATAGCGTACGCGTCAAGGGCAAGAACGAACCGGTGCCGATCTTCGAACCGCTCGGACTGGCGGCGGAACTGACCCCCGCTCAACGCGCCTCGCTCGACAAATGGACGGCTGCATTGGCGCTGGTGCGTCAGCAACAATGGGATCAGGCCGAGCAGGAAATCATTGCCTTGAGGCAGGAAAATCCGCATGGTTTATACGATCTCTACTTGCAACGCATCGCCTATTTCCGTGAGCATCCTTTGCCCGCGGATTGGGATGGCGTGACCACCTTCGAGACAAAATGACAACGCAGGTGGGCGGCGTGAATGCCGCCCGGGATGCGCGTTACAGGGCAAAACCTCTGATTAAATTTCCACATGGAAATTAAAGCCGCAGCACGTTGCAAGTTAAGCGAAAACGCCCATCGAATATGCACGATTTTTGTCGACAGGCAATAGGCTCAATCTTATACTTGCCGGTATGTAGCGCCGTCGGGGTGGGTGGCGCTTAGTTGGCGGTTTCGTCGCAGGAGCGGGCAGCGTGCGTAAAAAGAAGAACAACGCCTGACGCTACGGTCATCGCATCATATTTTTCCACTGGATAGTTTCTGTCGCTGAATATTCTGCCGCGTGCGCAAGCACCCGGCAGTTTGGCGTGTGCATCGCGCGTAGACGTGTATCTCGCATGTACGTCGCGTGTGTGCGAGCGGACGATCTGGACCGGAGGAATGCAGGGGCGTTGGTGCGCATGAAGAATGTGCACGATGCAAGAGGGCAGGGAAGTTCACGATAAATCGAGGCGACGGCGGTCTGCAGATTGCAGGCTGCCGCGGTCCTGAACCAAGCATAAAAAATGAAACATCGTTTGATGCAATGTCTATTGGGGATGACGTTGACCGTCGTCGCGGCGAGCGCGCTGGCGGACGACGAACGTTTCAACATCACGCGTTTCCAGGTGGAAGGGAATAGCCTACTGCCCGCCGACGAGGTCGACCGCCTGGTTGCGCCAATGGTCGGTCAGAACAGTGTTTACGGCGACATTCAGAAAGCGCTGGAAGCCCTCGAAAACGCCTACCGCAACGCTGGCTACAACGCCGTGCAGGTGTACGTGCCGGAGCAGGAACTGACCAGCGGCGTGGTACGCATTCAGGTTACCGAGGGAACGGTCGGAAACATCACCGTCACCGGCAATAAATATTTCAGCGAACAGAATATCCGCGCCAGCTTGCCGCAACTGCAGAGCGGAAAACCGCCCAACCTGCGCAAGATTTCGGAAGCCGTACAACTGAGCAACGACAACCCGGCGAAACAAATCAACGTCGCATTGGGCAGCGGTGACGACGAAGGCAAGATCGATGCGGAAGTGAAGGTGGTCGACAACAATCCGCTGCGCGTTTTCCTGACGGCGGACAACACCGGCGTCGCGGCGACGGGACACTGGCGGACGGGTGTGGCGATCCAGCATGCGAACCTGTTCGACCGCGATCAATCGGGAACGCTCGCCTACACCACTTCCCCTGACAGCCCTTCCGGCGTGAAGGTCGACGTCTATTCAATAGGCTATCGCATTCCGCTGTACGGTATTGGCGACAGCCTCGATTTCATCTACGGTAAATCCAGCGTCAATTCGCCGAGTTCTTCGCCGACCCTCGGCGGCCTGCTCGGTTTCACCGGCAAGGGCGACATTTACGGCTTGCGCTGGAACCACTTCTTCGCGCGCCAAGGCGAGACCAGCGCCAGGCTGGTGTTCGGCATCGATTACAAAAAGATCGATTCGCGTTGCAGCTTCGGCGGCATTGAATTCAGTATCGCGCCGCCGACGCCACCGGTTGCATCCTGCGTGCCGTACACGACGGCGCCGTTGAGCGTGACTTACAGCAGCCAGACGCGCAGCGTCGGCCAAAGTATCGACTACAACATCGGCATCGCGCGCAACTGGGCCACCGGTACCGCGTATACCAACACCACAAGCGACGGCCGCACCGATCGTTACTCCTACCTGACGCCCGGCAGCCGCAACACCGTCGACGATTTCATCATCCTGCGCGGTGGCGCGTCGATCTTCAAAGGCTTTGGCAACGATTGGCAAATGCGTATTGCCGGTACCGCCCAGTACGCCAAGGATCCGCTGGTCTCGGCCGAACAATTTGGCCTGGCGGGCTCGACGGCAGTACGTGGTTTCACCGAACGCGCGGTGTCGGCCGACGGCGGCCTGGTCGTCAACGCCGAGATCTACACGCCAGAGCTATTGCCCAAGGGCAGCCTGCGCCTGCTGGCCTTCTACGATGTCGGTCGCGGCTACAACAACAACGTCGGCAACAGCGGCATTCCATCGAGCTTGACGGTATCGAGCATGGGTGTCGGCGCACGCTATGTATACGGACGCGATTTCAACATCAAGCTGGATGTCGGTCGCGTGGGTAATCCGGGCAATTCGGCAACAGAGAAACGCGGCGACCTGAATGCGCACGTCAGCGCCAGTTTAGGGTTTTGAGCGAGGCATGACATGAATAAACCACAGAATCCCCTCTCCAAGGCAGCCCCGCAGGTCGAATTGCTGCCGCCATCGGTTTCCTTGCGCGTCGGCAATCGCCGCCTGACCATGAGCTGGCGGCCGCGCAAGCCGGTGCCGCAATTGCTGACGGGTTTGCTGCGACGTTCGTGGCGCGCCATGTTCGGCAAGTCGCTGCGCATGTCGGTGACGGCGGCGGCGATCTGCGCCGCCTGGAATGTGCCCGCCCTGGCGGCCGCACCCGGCGTCAACACACTGCCGACCGGCGGCGTCATCACTGCAGGCACCGCCACCATCGCGCAGAACGGCAATACCCTCAACATCAATCAGAGTTCCAGCGCCGCCATCGGCAGCTTCACCAGCTTCAGCATCGGCGCCAACGCCGTCGTTGACATCAGCCAGACCAGCGCGAGCAACGCCTTCCTGGCGCGCGTGACGGGTGCCGATCCGTCGCAGATCTACGGCTTGCTGAAGTCCAACGGCACCGTCGTGCTGGTCAATCAGAACGGCCTGATGGTCGGACCGGGCGGCGTGGTGGACGTCGCGCGTTTCATCGCCAGCACGCTGAATGTCAACGACAGCGATTTTCTGGCCGGTCGTCTTCACTTTAGCGGAGGCGGCATTGCCGGCAATGTCGAAAACCAGGGAACCATCAAGACCGCCAGCGGCGGCAGCGTTTACCTGATCGGCGCCAACGTCGACAACAACGGCGTCATCACCAGCCCCAATGGCGAAATCTTGCTGGCGGCAGGGCAGACGGTGCAACTGATCGACACCGGGACGCCGGGGGTGACGGTCAACGTCACCGGGGCAACCGGCAAGGTCACCAATCTCGGTGCGATCACTGCCGAGGCCGGTCGCATTGGCATCGCCGCCGGGTTGATCAGCAATAGCGGCGACATCAACGCGAGCAGCGTGGTGAACGACGGCGGCCGCATCTTCTTGCGCGCGTCGCAAGATCTGACGACGACGGCGGCCTCGAAGGTCACGGCCGATGGCGCGGGCAAGGGCGGCAGCGTGGTGCTGTATTCCGAAAAAAGCGCTCATCTTGACGGCGATATCTCAGCCACCGGTGCGGCGGGTCGGGGCGGTTTCATCGAGACTTCCGGCAAGCAATCCCTGGATGTGGTGAAAATGCCGACGGTGGGCTCGGGCGGTGAGTGGTATATCGATCCTTACAATCTGGAAGTGGTGGTCGAGACGGCCAACAACATCATTCCGGATGGCGGCAACCCCAACATCATCACGTCCAACGGAAGTTCGTCCTTCATCAGCGCCTCCACCATCAACACCCTGCTGAACGGCAATACCAACGTGACGCTGGCCACTGGCAACGGCGGCGCCGCAAGCGGCGGAAACATCACGGTCAGCGCCGACATCACGAAGTCTGGCGGCGCAGAAGCCGTGCTGACACTCAACGCCGACAACAACATCGTCGTCAATGCCAACATCACCAGCACTTCCGACAAGCTGGGGTTGAACCTGAACACCAACGCCAACGGCATCACGACCGGCGTTCACTCAGCCCAGCTCAACGGCAAGATTGCGCTTAACGGCGGCACTCTCAATGTCAGCGACAGCGTTGGCGGCAACGCCAATGGCAATTTGACGATCAGCAACGGCGGTCTTCTGGATCTGGCGAGCAGTCTCATGAACGAGGGCTTGCCGGTGGGCGGCATAGTCAATACCGGCAATCTGACCGTCAATACCGGAGGTACGTTGGCGGCCACGTTTGGCGCCACCGTCAATGTTAATGGCATGCTTCGCAATAACGGCACAGTGAATCTGCAGAATTCGCAGCTCACGGCCAGCAGCCTGACCAATGCCGCTTCTTTCACCTTGGGCAACGTCAGCGGCTCGCTCGGCGCCGTGGTGAACACGGGGACGTTGAGTCTGAGCAGTATTTTCGCGGGACTCGGCGCCAGCAGCTTCACTAACTCCGGCGTCCTGACGGCGGCCAATTCTTCTGTTCTCAACACCGATACTTTCATCAACAATAACGGCGCCAGCGTGATGGTCAATGCATCCACGCTGAACGCGACCGCAAGTTTCAATAACATGGGAACGTTGACTGCGAACAACGGCGCGACGCTCAACATCGGCGACATGACCACCGCCGCCGGGGCGAGCACCACGCTGAACGTCGCGGTGCTGAATGCAGGGGCGGTTTCCAACGCCGGGACGATGAGCCTGGTGGATAGCAGCGCGACCGTAACCGCCGGGATCGCCAACGCAGGCGTGTTTACCCTCTCCAACGGGACGATCAACACCGTCAGCGGATTTAACAACCAAGTGACTGGGACGCTCAACCTCCTCACGCAGGCAGGATTTAACAACGGGGCGGTAAGCAATCTCGGTACATTGAATATCAGCGGCGCCAATATCAAGTTCGAGAACGGCATGACCAACGGCGGAACGATGAACGTGACCGGCTCGGTCATCGCCAATGGCACGATGGCCAATGCCGCGACAGGCACCATGAATCTGGGCAGCGCGGGCAACTCCGCTTCACTGAGCGGAAGCGGCGCCTGGATCAACGACGGCTATCTCGCCGTAACCGGAGCAGGAAACAGCGTCAGCATCGCGGCAGGCCTGACCAATAACCAGAGCGGCACGGTGGCGGTGTCGGGTAGCGGCAGCAGCTTTGCTGGCGGAGATATCGTCAATGCCGGTTCCTTCACGGTCGGGCCGGGCGCTTCTTCAAGCGGGAACTCTTTCAGCAACACCGGCACCACGACATTGAGTGGCGCGAGCATGTCGTTCAATGCTTTTACCAACCGCGTCGGCGGCAAACTGTACGGAACCGGTTCGATAACCGTGGGCACCCTGGTCAACAACGGCACTCTGGCGCCGGGCGGCGACGGTGTGGTCGGTACCTTGGCGATCAACGGCAACTATGAGCAGCAATCGGCAGGCAAGCTGTTGATCGATGTCGCCAGCGCCGACAGCTACGATAGGCTGACCTATAGCGGCGAGTCCATCGCGCTGGACGGCACCCTCCAGACGAAATGGCTGGGTTCCTCCACGCCGGTGTTGACGCTCGACTTCGCGCCGATCGCAAGTGCCGGCGCCAGCACCAGCAGCGGCGTGTTCCGTCACGTCTATGGCGACATATTTACCATCGACGGCGGCTTGCAGATGATCAAGCCTTTTTACAATAAGGGTGGCCAGGGCGTGAAACTGGGCCTGAGAGGATCGGAGACCATTTTTCTCAACGAAGGCTACTCGTCGTGGGGGGACGCAGGCGCATGGTCGACCGGCTACTTCCCGACCGCCATCGACAATATCCTCGTCGGTTCGGCCGCCCAGCTTTCACACGGCTATACGGACGGCATCGACACCGTCAGCCGCATTACTCTCAGCGATGGCGCCTCCCTGAGTGTCAGCGGAGGCACCGTGAACGTCGGCAGCATCGTTTCGACGGGCCGTTCCAGCCTGATGGTCAGCGGCGAAGGAGGAGGTGGTGAAGGAGGGGGTGGCGAAGCTTACGGCATCAACAATTTCGTGGCGACCGATCCCACTCCCTACGTCGGCATCCTGAACATATCGGGTTCGGCGCGTGTGAGCAACCTGACCCTGTCCGGCATCGGCGCGATCAACGGCGGCGTGGGCTCGACATTGAGCGTGACCGATTCGTTCTCGCAGAGCAGCGGCAGCGTCATCAGTAGTGGCGGCGCCGTCAGTCTGAGCCAAGCCGCCGACAACCTCGTGGTGGGCAACATCACTGCGCGCAACCTGGTGCTGGAAGCCCAGAATGGCGCCATCACGCAGACTGCGGCCTTGCACGTGAAGCAGCAATTGTTGACGTCGTCCGTGACGGGCACCACGCTGGACGCGGCGGCGAACAGCATCGCCGCCTTCGCCGCCAACAATCGCGGCATGGGAAATATCGTTCTGGTCAATAACCTGGCGACCGCCGACACCAACGCCGTCAGGATCAACGGCGTCACCAATGCCAACGGCAGCATCAATATCAGCAACACCGGTGCGATGGCGACCACCACCCTCGGTACCGGGGCGGATTTTTTGACGACGCTGCCGACCGCGCCTGACCTCGATCCCATTCCTACGCTCGCAGACAGACTGACGACACTGGGAATTGCCACCGGCGGCGCTGTCAGGGCAACCGGTCCCGCCGCTTCCGTGTCGCTCGCGGCGCATAGTCCGCTGACGATCGGCAGCGGCGGCGTAACGTCGTCGGGCGGCATCACGCTGAGCGCCGGCGCAAGGCCGGCAAGACCTACGAACTGGACGGCGCGCTGTGGCTCAAGACCACCGACTACGGCGACGACAAGGACCGCGTCATGAAGAAGGGCGACGGCACCTACACCTACTTCGTGCCCGACGTCGCCTATCACATCACCAAATGGCAGCGCGGTTTCGGCAAGGTCATCAATATCCAGGGCAGCGACCACCACGGCACCATCGCGCGCGTACGCGCCGGCCTGCAGGCGGCCAACGTCGGTATCCCGCAAGGCTATCCCGACTACGTGCTGCACAAGATGGTCACGGTGATGAAGAACGGCGAGGAAGTAAAAATTTCCAAGCGCGCCGGTTCCTATGTCACGCTGCGCGACCTGATCGAATGGTCCAACGGCAGCAACGACGACAATGCAGCCGAAGCAGGTGATACAGATGATGCAGGTGACTTGACTCGCGGCCGCGACCGGACAACCTCGTCATTAACGGCGCCATTACTTCCACCGGCGGCGGCACGATCAGCCTGGCTTCGGGAGGCAGTATTTTTGTCAACGCCAATATCTTCACCCAAGGACTCTATACTCCCGCTCCGGCTCCGGTGTATGCGCCGGGTGTGAGCGTCACCGATATCAACGGCACCACAATCACCATCGCCCAAGCGGTACAGCAAATCATCAGTCCGATCATCGCGCAGAACGTGGCCCCGGCCTCCAACAGCGTGGTGACTAGCGTGACCACGACGCAGGCGGTGAACAATCCGGTGATGCCGTTGGCGCCGCCAACCGCCGGCACGAACCCCGTGTCGTTGGCGAACACGATGACTACAGGCGGCGATCCCGGTACATTCGGCGGTTCCGAGGCTCCGGAACAAAGCGTGCCGACACAGAAAAGCAGTGTCACGGCAAAGGCCAAGACATCCAAGATGTTCTGCAATTGATATCTCGAGGACCTGAGAACATGAAAACAATCATCCACGCGAGATACCACTCTGGCCGCACGGCATACCGGCCGTCCTGGCTACGTCTTTGGCAATTACTGAGCCTGGCGGCGGTGCTGGGTTTCAGCAATCCGGGCTATGCCCAGGTAGTTGGCACCGTCACGCACTTGTCCGGCATATTGACCGTGAAGCACGCTGACGGCAAGACGGCTGTGATGGCTGTGAAGTCCGAGATCCAGCAAGGCGACACGCTGATCACGGAGGCCAATACTTATACCCGCGTAAAGTTCCTGGACAATGGGGAAATCGTATTGCGACCCGGTTCGCAAGTCGTGGTCAAAAATTACTTGTACGATGCCGAAAAACCGGCGCAGGACAACGTCGCCATCAGCCTGGTCAAGGGGGGGCTGCGCGCCGTCACCGGGCTGGTCGGCAAACGCAACCACGACGCCGTCAGTTTCGACACGCCGACGGCGACCATCGGTATCCGGGGCACCCATTTCGGCGCGTTGTTCTGCCAGAACAGCCACGGGTCGCCGCTGCTGTTGTACGGCGTCACCGGCAGCGGCAAGACCGAGGTCTATCTGCAAGCGGCAGCGGCCATCCTGCGCCGCGCTGCCGAGAGTGGCGAGCGCGCCCAGATCCTGGTGCTGGTGCCTGAAATCAACCTGACGCCGCAGCTCGAATCGAATATCCGCGCGCGCTTTCCGGGCGTTTGGCGCTGCCGCAAATCGGCCAACTGGCGATCGTGCCGTTCGGCCGTCGCGAGGTGGCGGGCCTGATCATCGGCCTGGCCGAGCAGACCGACGTGCCGGACGGCAAGCTCAAGGACGTGCTGGCGGTGCGCAGCCAACTGGCGCCGCTGCCGCCGCAGTGGCTGGCGCTGTGCGGTTTCGCCGCCGACTATTACCAGCGCCCGCTGGGCGAGGTGGCGTTGCCCGGTTTGCCCAAGAACCTGCGCACCCTGACCACCACCGCGCTCGATCGTGCGCTCAAGAAGCTGGCCAAGCTCGATGCCGGCCACGACGGCAATCCGGTCAACACGCCGCAGTTGAAGCCGGAACAGCAGGAGGCCGTTGACGCCATCGCCGGCGCGCAGGGTTTTGCGCCGCTGCTGTTGTATGGCGTGACCGGCAGCGGCAAGACCGAGGTCTACCTGCAGGCGGCGGCGCGCATCCTGGCGCAGCATGAAGCCGCCGGCGAAGTGGCGCAGGTACTGGTGCTGGTGCCTGAAATCAACCTGACGCCGCAGCTCGAATCGAATATCCGCGCGCGCTTTCCGGGCGTCCACGTGGTCAGCCTGCACAGCGGCCTGGCCGAAGGCGAGCGTACGCTCAGCTGGCTGGCGGCGCACCAGGGCCAGGCGCGCATCGTGCTCGGCACACGGCTGGCGATCCTGTCGTCGTTGCCGCATCTCAAACTGATCGTGATCGACGAAGAGCACGATCCGTCTTACAAGCAGCAGGAAGGCCTGCGTTATTCGGCGCGCGATCTGGCGGTCTGGCGTGCGCATCAACTGGCGATTCCGGTGGTGTTGGGCTCGGCCACGCCATCGCTGGAAACCTGGCAGCATGCCCAGGCCGGGCGGTACCGCAAGCTGCAACTGCGCGAGCGCGCGGTGCGCGACGCCGTGTTGCCCAAGGTCAAGATGATCGACATGGAACGCGACCGTCCCAACGACGGCCTGACCTCGACGCTGGTGGCGGCGCTCAAGCTGCGCCTGGAGCGCGGCGAGCAGTCGCTGCTGTTCCTCAACCGGCGCGGCTATGCGCCGGTGCTCAATTGCGATGCCTGCGGCTGGATCAGCAACTGCATGCGCTGCACTTCGTTCATGGTGCTGCACAAGCCTGAGCGGCGCTTACGCTGCCACCATTGCAGCCTGGAACTGTACATCCCCAAAGCCTGCCCGACCTGCGGCAACGTCGACCTGCAACCGCTGGGACGCGGCACCCAGCGCGTCGAAGAAGGCTTGCAGGCGATGTTTCCGGAGGCGCGCATCCTGCGCATCGACGCCGATTCCACGCGCCTCAAGGGTTCGGCCCAGAATGCCTTCGACAGCGTGCACCGCGGCGACGTCGATATCCTGATCGGCACGCAGATGGTCGCCAAGGGACACGACTTCAAGCGCCTGACGCTGGTGGGTGTGATGAATCCCGACACCGCGCTGTTTTCGCACGACTACCGCGCCAGCGAGCGCCTGTTCGCGCAACTGATGCAGGTCGCCGGCCGCGCGGGCCGGGCCGGTCAGAAGGAGGGCGGTTCGCCCAGCGAAGTATTGATCCAGAGTCGTTATCCGCATCATCCGCTGTACAGCGCGGTAGCCGCGCACGACTACGACGGCTTTGCCACGCAGTTGCTCGAAGAGCGCCGGCAGGCGGCCCTGCCGCCGTTCCTCTACCAGGCGCTGCTGCGCGCCGAAGCGGCCGAACTCGATGTCGCGCTGGCTTTCCTGCAGGATGCGGCGGCCTGCCTGGAGCACCCGGGCATCACCATCAACGATCCCATCCCGATGACCATGACGCGCGTGGCCAACGTCGAGCGTGCCCAGTTGCTGGTCGAATGCCCGTCGCGGCCGGCCTTGCAGGCCTTCCTGCGCGACTGGATGGAGGTCTTGCGCCAGACGAAGACCCGCGCCAAATGGTCGCTGGAAGTCGATCCGGTCGATATCTGAGCCGGTACGCCCCATCCGGCGCATCCACTCATCGCATCAAATCCCCCGCAGCCCGCCGTCCTCGCGCCGTTCATCGCATAGCGCTGGGACGCGCGCGCGGCGCGCCTAACATGGCGGCATTCCTTTCCTTCTTCATTCCAGGAGTCGCCATGTTGCAACAAATGATCATTCATACGCCGCTGTGGGTCTGGGCCTTCCTGGCCTTCCTGGTCTATCGCGGCTGGTTGGCCGGCGCCGACCGGGAAACCCCGCTGTTGAAGGTAGCGCTGATCCCGCTGCTGCTGCTGGTCTTGTCGCTGAACGGCCTGTACCAGCAAGCGCACGCCGATGCCCGGGCCCTGGCAGTAGCCGCGCTGGCGGCGCTGGTCAGCGGCGTGTTGAGCGCGACGGCGGCCGGGCGTTCCGGCATCACCCCCTATCCGGACCGCGGCACGGTCTGGTTGCGGGGCAGCTGGCTGCCTTTGCTGATGATGGTCGGCGTGTTTGCAGTCAAGTACGGTGTGGCCGTGTTGCAGGTCTTGTATTCCACCTATGTGCAGGGGACCTTGTTCACGCTCGCGGTCAGCCTGTTGTACGGCCTGTTCATGGGGGTGCCGGTCGGTCGTCTGTTGCGCATCCTGCATCTTTATCGCCAGGCGCAGTCGTCGGCGACGCCTGCGGCGGCCTGAGGCGGAATGCGGGCCTGCAAGATCGGCTTCAATCCGAGCGCGGCAAGCCGGTATAATCCGGGGTTTATATATTCATCAATGTGCGGCTGGCGTTGTCAGCGCGGCCGCCGACCCCTCCGTTCCCATGCTCGCCCAACAAAAACAACGCATCACCGAATTATTCCAGGCCGCCGCTGATCGAAGGTTCCGGCCTGACGCCAACGATTACGCTGGAGCGTCCGCGCGATCCGTCGCATGGCGACATCGCCTGCAACCTGGCCATGCAACTGGCCAAGCCGCTCAAGAAGAACCCGCGCGAACTGGCCCAGGCGCTGGTGGATGGCGTGCTGTCGCAGCCCGGTCGCGAAGAACTGATTTCCGTTCTTCCACGACCAGCTTAAGCAAAGGCGG
>NZ_AJHH01000377.1 GCF_000256565.1 Herbaspirillum lusitanum P6-12
AACCTAGGGGCAAGAAGGTGCTGGTCGAATTCGTTTCCGCCAATCCGACCGGTCCGCTGCACGTCGGCCACGGCCGTCAGGGCGCGCTCGGCGACGCCATGTCGGCGCTGCTGCAGTCGCAGGGCTACGACGTCACGCGCGAGTTCTACTACAACATCGCCGACGATTTCAAGGCGAAGAAGACGGTTTCCGCCAGCGACGGCGAGCCGGCTACCGCCAGCGGCGACGTCGAGGACCTCGAATCGATCCGCCGCTTCGCCGTGGCCTACCTGCGCCACGAGCAAGACCTCGACCTGCAGGCCTTCGGCGTGAAGTTCGACAATTACTATCTCGAATCTTCGCTCTACGCCGACGGCAAGGTCGCCGCCGCCGTGGATGCGCTCATTGCCGCCGGCAAGACCTATGAGCAGGATGGCGCGCTGTGGCTGCGCACCACCGACTATGGCGACGACAAGGATCGCGTCATGAAGAAGACCGACGGCACCTATACCTACTTCGTGCCCGACGTCGCCTATCACATCAACAAGTGGCAACGCGGCTACGGCAAGGTCATCAATATCCAGGGCAGCGACCACCACGGCACCATCGCGCGCGTGCGCGCCGGCCTGCAGGCCGCTGGCGTGGGCATTCCGCAGGGCTATCCCGACTACGTGCTGCACAAGATGGTCACCGTCATGCGCAATGGAGAAGAGGTCAAGATCTCCAAGCGCGCCGGTTCCTACGTGACCCTGCGCGACCTGATCGAATGGTCGGCCGGCGAGCCGGTCGAGGGTCAGGAACGTGACCTCACGCGCGGCCGCGATGCGGTGCGCTTCTTCCTCATCTCGCGCAAGGCCGATACCGAGTTCGTCTTCGATGTCGACTTGGCGCTGGCGCAGTCCGATGAAAATCCGGTCTACTACGTGCAGTATGCGCATGCCCGCATCTGCACCGTGCTGGGCAAGTCGGGCGTGGACGAAGAGGCGCTCAAGAGCAGCGCCGACCTGTCGCTCTTGACCGCTCCGCGCGAAGCAACGCTCTTGGCCAAGCTGGCCGAGTACCCGGACATGCTGGCCCATGCCCTGCAGGAACTGGGACCACACCAGGTCGCCTTCTACCTGCGCGATCTGGCAGGCGAATTGCATAGCTACTACAATGCAGAACGCGTGCTGGTCGACGATGTCCCAACCAAGATGGCGCGCCTGGCGCTCATGAGTGCGACTCGCCAGGTGCTGCGCAACGGACTGGCATTGATCGGCGTTTCCGCCCCGACAAGAATGTAACCCTGTAATGAAGACACAAGTGAAACAACACCATCCGATTTTACGCAAACAGGCCGGCGGCACCTTCCTGGGCCTGATCCTCGGTCTTATCGTTGGTCTCGGCATTGCCGTGGTCGTCGCGCTGATGATCACCAAGTCGCCGATTCCCTTCGTCAACAAGGTCACCAAGCAGGAACGCACCGAGCTGTCGCCGGGCCAGTCCTCCGACCCGAACAAGCCGCTCTACGGCAACAAGGACGTCGCCAAGGAAGCTCCGCCGGCGCCGAAGAATCCTGATCAGGAAAAGCCTGCGCCGGAAGCCAGGAAGCCGGACACGCCGCCTGCGCCGAAGGTCGACGTGCCGAAGGACAAGGACAAGCTGGCCGCCATCACCAAGGAGCAGCCGGCCAAGTCCGATAAATCCGAGAGTGCAGTCGACGACAAGTGGACCTATTTCCTGCAGACCGGCGCTTTCCGTGAACAGGCCGATGCCGAAAACGCGCGCGCCAAGCTGGCGTTGCTCGGTTTCGAAGCCAAGGTCAGCGAACGGCCCTCCGACAACGGCACCTTGTACCGCGTACGGATCGGCCCGATCGGCCAGCAAGAGACAGTGAACCGGATGCGTAGCAAATTGTCTGATAACGGCGTCGATGCCGCCATCGTCCGCATACCAAAATAAGGACCGTTTTCAGTTTGCCGTGGTTTAACTTTGCCCGGCACGGCGATCCGCCATCATATTTATTTGCGAATACCTTGAGAAGGGGTTAAGAATCATGCGTTTGTTCCGTCATGCTCTCGCTGTCATCAGCCTGGGTTTGCTGGCCGTTTCGGCTAGCGCGTCACCTGCCAATCCCCAAAGCGGCACCGACTACCGTACGCTGGAGCAAGCCCAGCCGACCGAGTCGGGCAAGAAGATCGAAGTCACCGAATTTTTCTGGTACAGCTGCCCGCATTGCGCGGCATTCGATCCAGCGCTGACCGCCTGGGTCAAGAAGCAGGGCGACAAGATTGTCTTCAAGCAAGTGCCGGTCGCCTTCCGGGAATCGTTCATCCCTCAGCAGAAGCTCTACTACGCGCTCGAAGCGATGGGCAAGACTGCGGAAATGAATCCGAAGATTTTCCAGGCCATCCATGTTGACCGCCAACGCGTCGACACCGACAAGACCATCCTGGAGTTCATCGAGAAGCAAGGCATCGACAAGCAGAAATTCGTCGACCTGTACAACTCCTTCGGCGTGCAGACCAAGGTGCGCCGCGCCTCGCAATTGCAGGAAGCGTACAAGATCGACGGCGTGCCGACCATCGCCATCGACGGTCGTTACCTCACCTCGCCATCCATCGCCGGCGCCTCCATGGCCAACCAGCCCGAGTCCATGCAGCAAGCCGCATCGCTGCAAGTGATGGATCATCTGCTGACCAAGCTGGCGGCGGAAAAAGGCGCCGAAAAGCCGGCCGAAGCAGCATCGACCAAGCCGGCCAAGAAGAAATAAGCTTCACCGCGCCGAACACGGTCCGTCGCTCGCGAGAGGACGGACCGTTTTCATTGGCGCGCACCGATCACAATTGAACGAAAGGGATGGCATGCAGCGAGTCTTCATCACCGGCGCATCAAGCGGCATCGGCGCCGGCGTGCCGACGCCAAGCGGCAGCACGCCGGCCA
>NZ_AJHH01000378.1 GCF_000256565.1 Herbaspirillum lusitanum P6-12
TTGCGGCGGCGTGCCGACGCCAAGCGGCAGCACGCCGGCCAATGGCTTGCATGTGGACGTGGCGCAAGGCGCGATCGTGGTCGCCAACCCGGCCGGGCAACAAGTGTTCCAGTCCGGCCAGTTCGGCTATGTAGCCAGTGGGACCACGCCGCCCGTGGTGGTGCCGCCGGTCCGGGGCGTTCCTTTGTTGATTCCGCTGTCGATCAGCAGGAACGCGCCGCCAGCCGCGCAGCAGAGCGCCGCCGGCAAGGAAGTGGATTGTGTCGTGCAATAGGGTGTAATGCGCGATGTGCGCCGGTTGCTGCTGCGGCGTCGGCGTGCTTGCAACGCCGAGATGGTTTTAGAAGAGTAGAACCGACTCAGCCTGCAGCATGCTGATCCTGCGTGTCCCGGCGCCCTGCAGCAGTTCCTTTTCGATCTGATGGGACAGACCGGGTTTGGCGTGCGTGACGAGAATTTCCGGATCGCTCCTGAGCTTGGCCAGGTCGGCCAGCAGCAGGCTGGGGCAGAAATGTTTGGACAACACCGCCAGTTCGCGCTCGCTGTCGGGGAACGCCGCCTCGACGATCAGGTAGCGCAGCTTGTCGATGGTGTTGACCGTTTCCCACAATGCATCGCAACTGGTGGTGTCGCCGCTGAATACCATGCTTGCGCCGCTGCGCAAATCCTGCAGCTGATAACCGACCGCCGGCACCGTGTGGTTGGCCGGCAGCGCGGTGATGCTGCGTTCGCCGATGACCAGCGACTTGCCGACCTCGATGGTGTTGAAGCGCAGGAAGGGATTTTCGGGCGAGGGGATTTCGCTGAAGTCGGGCCAGATCTGCCAGTTGAAGATGTGCTTGCGGATGATGTCCTGCGTCGCCTGCGTGGCGTGCATGGTCAGCGGCGTGTTGCGCAGGTCGCCGACGCTGTCGAGGATGAACGGCAGGCAGGCGATGTGATCCAGGTGCGCATGCGTGATGAAGACGTGGTCGATGGCGGCCAAGGCATCCAGCGGCAGGTCGTTGACGCCGGTGCCGGCGTCGATGAGGATGTCGTGATCCGCCAGCAGCGAGGTGGTGCGAAGGGTATTGCCGCCTATGCCGCCACTGCAGCCGAGAATTTCTACGCGCATCGTATGGACCAGATTGAAATGATGATGGTTGCGACCCCGGAACGAATATGTTCCTGCGGAAATGTTCCGCGTCCCCGCGATTGCACTCTTGTTTTCTGTCTTGAGAGATTGCCTTCCGAAATCGAAATGTAGCAATCTATGCAACAGTTTCGATGGTAAGTTATCCGTCACCCTAAATCAATAAAAAGCACGGATCGCTTCGACGAAACAACAGGGAAACCTGACGCAGATCAGGCGCGTGAGGCGCAGAGTTTCCGTATGCCATCGCTAACGCGGGCGCGTACTGTCTCGTGACGGTAACAAGCGGGGAAAAAATGCTCTGCTTGACACTTTGTTGTCAGTATTGAAGCGTATCTTTCCAGAATCGCCCAGTGCGTTTTTTTACTGCATCGATCAATGCGATGCAGGCCAGCTGTCTCCTTGAGCCGATGAACAACATGAAAAACCAGCATCTCGATATTTCCCACCGCCTGGAAAAGCTGACCGAGCTCAGTGTCGAACTGAGCACCAATCGCAATATCCCGCTGCTGCTCGAGCGCATCCTGCAGACTGCGCGCAGCATCACGCTGGCCGATGGCGGCACGCTTTATCGCACCGTGGAAGACGAAGACAGCCTGGCGTTCTACATCTCGATCAACGATACGCTGGGCATGCACCAGGGCGGCAGCAGCGCGCAGAAGATCAGCATCCCCAACATCCAGCTGACCAGCCCCGACGGCAGCAAGAACCTCAGCGCGGTGGCCGCCTACGCCGCCAACACGCGCAAGTCGGTCAACATCCCCGACGTGTACCAGGCCGAAGGTTTCAACTTCTCCGGCATGCGCATGTTCGACGAAAAATTCGGTTATCACTCGCAGTCGTTCCTGACCGTGCCGATGCAGGACCATGAAGGCGAACTGGTCGGCGTGCTGCAATTGGTCAATGCCATCGATCCGGCGACCGGCAAGCCGCATCCGTTTTCCGAGACCGATCAATACTTCATCGAAGCGCTGGCGTCGCAGGCGGCCATCGCCATCACCAACCAGCAACTGATCTACCGGTTGGAAAACCTGTTCGAACATTTCATCAAGCTCATCAACATGGGCATCGATGAAAAGTCGCCGCATACCGGCCGCCATTGCGAACACGTGCCGGAGCTGGCGATGATGCTGGCCGAGGCCTCGCACCAGGCTACCGAAGGTCCGCTGGCGGATTTCCAGATGACCGAGCGCGATCGCCGCGAGCTGTGGGTGGCCGGCCTGCTGCACGATTGCGGCAAGATCACTACGCCCGACCACATCGTCGAGAAGTCGACCAAGCTGCAAACCATTTACGATCGCATCCACCTGGTCGACACGCGCTATGAAGTGCTCAAGCGCGACGCCGAGATCCGCGTGCTTAAAGAAAAATGCGCGCTCGGCGCGGCATTGACGGCGCAGAAGAGCGCCGAACTCGACGCCGCCCTGCAAGGCGAATGCGAGGCGCTCGATGCCGAACGCAATTTCCTGCGCAAGAGCAATGTCGGCGGCGAGGGCATGAAGCCGGACGACCAGCAACGCGTGCTGGAAATTGCCAAGCGCCAATGGCGCGGACCGGACGGCCAGATGCAGGACCTGCTGAACGCCGACGAGTCCGGCAACCTGCGCATCCGCGCCGGCACGCTCAACGACGCCGAACGCCAGATCATCAACAACCACATCGTGGTCACCATCAAGATGCTGGAGTCGCTGCCGTGGCCGAAGCAACTGCGCAACGTCACCGAATACGCCGGCGGCCACCACGAGCGCATGGACGGCAAGGGTTATCCGAAGGGGCTCACGCGCGACCAGATGTCGCCGCAGGCGCGCATGATGGCGATTGCCGACATCTTCGAGGCGCTGACTGCCGCCGACCGTCCGTACAAGAAGGGCAACACGCTCAGCGAGGCGCTCGAAATCCTCGGCGGCTTCCGCCTGCGCGACCACATCGACCCGGACCTGTTCGACGTCTTCGTGCGCAGCAAGGTCTACCAGCAATACGCCGACAAGTTCATGCCGGCCAGCCAGATCGACGTCGTCGATCACAGCAAGATCCCGGGTTTCGTTCCTTAATTCTCCTCGCGTCTGAAATTGCTTTCCCCGTTCGTGGCATGAAACCTGCCTCGAACGGAGAGGCGTGTCCGACGTCCGCCGACGCTGCGCTCGGATAGAATCTGCAAAAAACAAGGAGTGAGACGGTGCACCTGATCTGGCTGGAAGACTTCATCGAACTGGCGCGCACGCGCAGTTTTTCGCGCGCGGCGGAGAACCGCTTCGTCACGCACCCGGCGTTCGGTCGCCGCATCAAGGCGCTGGAGCAATGGGTGGGGGCCGAGCTGGTGGTGCGCACGCATCCGGTGTCACTGACGGCGGCCGGGCAATTGTTCCTCGACGCGGCGACGCATTCGACCGACGTGCTGTATGCCGCGCGGGCGCAATTGCAGGACGGCTCCGGGCCGGCCGAGAAGACCTTGCGCGTGGCGACCGGCCGCACGCTGGCGCGTACGTTTTTCCCCGATTGGTACGAGAACATCAACCAGCGCTTCGGTCCGTTCCCGGTGTCGGTCAGCACCGGCGGCGCGCAGGAAGTGATCTTGCGGCTGGGCGCCGGCGACGCCGATCTGCTGGTGATCTATTCGAGCCCGACCACACGCCTGTTGATCGATCCGATGCGATACGAATCGCTGACGCTGGCGCGCGAAATCCTGCTGCCGGTGGTGGCCGCCGACGCCAAGGGGCGGCCGCGCTTCAAGCTAGCGCCGGCCAATGCGGCGATCCCGACGCCGTGGCTGGGCTTTTCGCAATCGCTGACCTTGCGCGGCGTGCTGGCCAAGCATCTGGCCGGCTTGCCGAAGAAGGTGTCGCTGCGCATGGTGTACGAAGCCGACTCCTATGAATCCATCCACGAGATGGCGCGCCGCGGCGTTGGCGTCGCCTGGTTGCCGCAGCGGCTGGTGCAGGAAGACGTCAACGAACGTCGCCTGCTGGTCATCGGCGAACCGGAGATGCGGGTCAACTTCGACATTTCCTTGTATCGCGTACGCGGCAATGACGATGCGCTGGTCAATGCCATCTGGGACGGCGTCGCTTCGGATGCCATCGACCGCTCCTGAGGGTTGATCCGCTTGCTGCGGCCACGCTCCGCAGCAAAAAGCACAGGCCTGTGCCGAAACGGCAATAAGCAAAAAATCGCGCTCACTATACTCCGTCAAAGTTCTCGCAACGCATGTCGGTTCGTCTGGAAAGATGCTCACAAATAGGGTGCAATAGAGCACAACACGCACTATTTTCGAGCATCCTGCCAGACCTCTCGCAGCATTCGAGCCACCTAGAATAAGCACGCAGAAATGGCTGCCCCCGGCAGCAACACTGCGTAGCGCCAAGAGAGAATGGGAGTCACCGCATGTCAGCCGAATTCGAGTCGTCGTCATTGTCCGCAGCCACCGCAGCCACCGCAACCACGGCAGCCAAGCGCAAAAATCCCTGGAAAGAAATCTGCGCCGCCAGCATCGGCAACGCGCTGGAGTTTTACGACCTGCTGATCTACGGCTACTTCGCCGTGGTGATCGGCAAGCTGTTCTTCCCGACGCAGGACGAGACCACTTCGCTGCTGCTCAGCGTGGGCACCTTCGGCATCTCCTTCGTGATTCGTCCGCTCGGCGCCATCGTGCTCGGCTCCTATGCCGACCGCGCCGGACGCAAGGCCTCGTTGACCGTGTCGATCCTGATCATGATGGTCGGCACGGCGATGATCGCGTTTGCACCGACCTACGCACAGATCGGCATCGCTTCGCCGCTGATCATCATCGTGGCGCGTCTGCTGCAAGGCTTTTCCACGGGCGGTGAATTCGGCGCCGCCACCGCCTTCATGGTCGAGCATGCCGACGCCAGGCGACGCGGCTTCTTCGCCAGCTGGCAGTTGTCGACGCAAGGCCTGGCGACGGTGCTCGCGGCCGGCGTCAGCGCCTTGCTCAGCTATAACCTGACGGACGTGCAGCTCAACGACTGGGGCTGGCGCGTGGCGTTCTGCTTCGGCTTGCTGGTGGGGCCGGTCGGTCTCTATATCCGCAGCCAGATCGATGAAACACCGGAGTTCAAGAAGATCGCGGCCGAAGCCGCTGTCGCCAAGGCGGAGAAATCGCCGCTGATGCTCGTGCTGGTGCGCGACCGCGTCAAGCTGCTGCTCGCCATCGGCGTGGTGGCCGGCGCTACCGCCTTCAATTACGTTCACAAGCTGTACATGCCGACGTATGCGCTCAAGCAATTGCACATTCCCGCCACCTCGTCCTTCATCGGCGCGCTGATCACCGGCCTGGTGCTGATGTTGACGGCGCCGGTGTTCGGCACCTTGTCGGATCGCTACGGCCGCTTCCGCGTGCTGACGATCGCCATGGTATCGATCGGCCTGACCTCGTATCCGCTGTTCATGCTGCTCAACACCTGGCCGACCGTGACCACGCTGATCGCGGTGCAAGGCATCGTGGGCGTGCTGATCGCCGCCTGTCTCGGGCCGATCCCGGCGATGCTGTCGGACATCTTCCCGACCGAGACGCGCGGCACCGGCCTTGCCCTGAGCTACAACTTCTCGGTGACCTTGTTCGGCGGCTTTTCGCCCTTGATCGTGACGTGGATGATCGCCGCCACGGAGAACAAGATGGCGCCGAGCTTCTACGTCATGGCCACCGCGTTGATCAGCCTGGTTGCAGTGATCGTGCTGGGCCGCCGCATGGGACGCCATCCGACGCCGTAAGCGGAACGCCTCCTTCATTTCCTTATTTTTACTCATTTTCAATTCTTCAGGCCGGATGCGCAGCAGCGCATCCGTTCACATCGTCAGCCTGGACACCGGAGCACTCGCATGAAAACCTTGGAACAAGTACGCGCACAACTGAAACACTATCCGGTCGAAGTGGAATTTCCCGACATCGCCAGATGGCAGCACGGCAATACCGGCATCGACTACGTGCACAGCATCGACAGCGGTGTCGCCGGGCCGCACGTGATGATCATGGCGCTGATGCATGGCAATGAAGTCAGCGGCGCCATCACCGTCGGTCGTCTGCTGCAGGCCGACCTGCGCCCGTTGAAGGGACGCATCACGCTCGGTTTCGCCAACGTCGAAGCCTATCGCCGCTTCGATGCACGCAACCCGGATGCGACGCGTTACATTGACGAAGACATGAACCGTGTCTGGTCGTCGTCGCGCCTGGACGGCGCCGAGGACAGTGTCGAACTACGCCGCGCACGCCAGCTGCGTCCCATCATCGACACGGTCGACTACATGCTCGACCTGCATTCCATGCACGAAGAAGCGCCGCCGCTGATCGTCAGCGGTCCGCTCGAGAAAGGCATCCGCTTTGCCGCCGAGGTCGGCGCGCCGGAACACGTGATCATCGACGTCGGTCATCCCAACGGCAAGCGCATGCGCGACTATGCCGGCTTCGGCGATCCGGCCAGCGCCAAGAATGCCTTGCTGATCGAGACCGGCCAGCACTTCTCCACACGCAGCAAGGACGTGGCGATGGATGCGGCCTGCCGCTTCCTGATCGCCACCGGCGTGATGGCCGAGCTCGACTTGCGCGCCTTCATGCTGGCCGGCGCCCCGGCACCGCAGCGCTTCTTCCGTGTGACCGAGCCGGTGGTGGCGACGTCCTACGATTTTGAATTTGCCGAAGACTATCGCGGCATGGAAATCGTCGCCAAGGCCGGCACCGTCATCGCCCGCGAAGGCGCACGCGAATTCGTCACGCCGTACGACAACTGCGTCATCGTCATGCCGTCGCTGCGCCAGCTCGGGCCCGGCGTGACCGTGGTGCGGCTGGGCCACATCGTCGCGCGCTAGTCAGCCGTGCCAGTCACCTTCATCGGGGGAAATATGCGCATCATGGGAAGAATGAAGATCGGCAAGCGGCTGACACTGGGCTTTGCCGCCATCATGCTGTTGTCCATCGTCATCACGGCCATCGGCATCTGGCGTCTGCAGGCGGTGTCGGATGTCACGCGTGCGATGGTGGAGCACTCGGCGCGCAAGGAGCGCCTGATCTCGAGCTGGTACGGCAGCCTGCGCGCCGGCATATTACGCG
>NZ_AJHH01000379.1 GCF_000256565.1 Herbaspirillum lusitanum P6-12
AAAGGTGCGCACGATTGCGATTTCGCGCAGCGCCGATCCCACCTTGAAAACATATTTCATCGATGAAGCCAAGGCCTCGACCAACAACTCCACGCGCCTGCAAAAGGAAGTCGGCGAGTTGTTGAGCAGTGATGAAGAAAAATCCCTGTTCCAAAATATTGGTGAACGGCGCAAGGTCTATCTGGCGTCGCACTATCGCATCCTCGACCTGAAGTCGGCCGGCAATGTCGAGGAAGGCAATCGCCTGCTCGATCAGGAGTTCGTGCCGCTGGCCAGGAGCTATCAGGACTCCATGCTCAAGTTGCTGGAACTGGAACAGCGCGACATCGACAAGACCACGCAGCAGATCGACGACATCGCCGCCGGCAGCCGCCGCCTGCTGCTGATCCTGGAAGGTCTGTCACTGTTGCTGGGATGTTTCTGCGCCTGGTATCTGACCGTGGGCATCACGCGCCCGATCAATGCCGCGCTGGGGATTTCGCGCCGCGTCGCTGCCGGCGATCTGACCACGCAAGTCAGCGGTGGCGATGGCAAGAGCGCTGATGAAGTCGGGCAATTGCTGTCGTCCCTCAACGACATGAACGGCAGCTTGCGCAACATCGTCAGCAATGTGCGCCAGGGCACCAATACGATTGCGGTGGCGTCCGCCGAGATCAGTGTCGGCAACCACGATCTGTCGGCGCGCACCGAGCAGCAGGCCAGCGCCCTCGAAGAGACCGCATCGGCGATGGAAGAACTGATCTCCACCGTGCGCCAGAATGCCGACAACGCCGACACGGCCAGCCGTCTGGCTGCGGCAGCGTCCGGCATCGCGGTCGAGGGCGGTGAAGTGGTCGGTCGCGTGGTAACGACGATGAGCGCCATCAACGGCTCGTCGCGCAAGATCGTCGACATCATCAGCGTGATCGATGGGATTGCCTTCCAGACCAATATCCTGGCCCTCAACGCCGCCGTTGAAGCCGCACGGGCGGGTGAGCAGGGCCGCGGCTTTGCCGTGGTGGCAAGCGAAGTGCGCAGCCTGGCGCAACGCAGCGCCACCGCCGCAAAAGAGATCAAGTTGCTGATCGACGACTCGGTCAAGACGGTCGGCGAAGGCGGCGTGCTGGTGGAGCAGGCCGGCGTCACCATGGAGCGCGTGGTCGGCAGCGTGCGCAAAGTGGCGGAGATCGTCGGCGAGATCAGCCTGGCCAGCCGCGAACAAGCGTCCGGCATCGAGCAGGTCAACCACGCCATCAGCCAGATGGATGAAATGACCCAGCAGAACGCCGCGCTGGTGGAGCAGGCTGCGGCGGCGGCGTCTTCCATGCAGACGCAGGCGGCCTCGCTGGCGCAACTGGTGAGCGTGTTTTCGCTCGATCATGGGGCGCGTCCGGCGGCGTCGTTGGGTTCGCAATCGCTTGCGCCTGCGCTGACGCGGCTGGCCTGAGGCCGGGGCAAGACACGGATGCGGTAAAATGCCCGGATCGGCGCCGCATCTCGCGGGCGCCGGTCCGGTTTGCACCTTGCCTTCTGCGCAACAATCTGACATCTCCATTTCCCTGAAGCCGCCCATCGTTTTATCCGGCGCCGTCTTTCCTGCAGGTCGTCATCGCTGTTTCTCCAGTTGCTGGTGTGCATATTGCATGGACACCGAAGTGCGCGCCGGCATCGGATTATGGATAACGATCAATGAATACAACTTCCTTTCGCGACGAATGGTTCTCGCACGGCAAAGCCAATGTGCTGGCCGGCCTGACGTCGTCGTTCGCGCTGGTGCCCGAGTGCATCGCGTTCGCACTCGTGGCCCAGATCAACCCGCTGATGGGCTTGTACGGCGCCTTCTTCATCTGCACCATCACGGCGCTGTTCGGCGGCCGGCCCGGCATGATTTCCGGCGCGGCCGGTTCGATGGCGGTGGTGATCGTGGCGCTGGTGGCGCAGCACGGCGCCCAATACTTCCTGTTGACGGTGGTGCTCAGCGGCGTGCTGATGCTGCTGTTCGGCGCGCTGCGGCTGGGCAAGCTGATCCGCATGGTGCCGCATCCGGTGATGCTGGGTTTCGTCAACGGCCTGGCGATCGTGATCGCGATGGCGCAGTTCGAACATTTCAAACAGACCGACGCGAGCGGCACGCACTGGCTGCACGGCGCGCCGCTGCTGATCATGGCGGTGCTGGTGGCGGTGACGATGCTGATTGTTTACCTGTTGCCGCGCCTGACGCGCGCGATCCCGCCGGCGCTGGCGGCGATCGTCGGCGTGGCCGTGCTGAGCCAGGCGACCGGTTTGCCCACGCGCACGCTGGGCGACATGGCGCATATTGCGGGCGGCCTGCCGATGTGGCATTTTCCCGAGGTGCCGCTGACGCTGGAGACCTTGCGCATCGTTGCGCCGTACGCGGTGCTGATGGCCATCGTCGGTTTGCTGGAAACGCTGCTGACGCTCAATCTCACCGATGAAATCACCGAGACGCGCGGCCAGGCCAATCGCGAATGCCTGGCGCTGGGCGCGGCCAATGTGATGTCAGGCCTGTTCGGCGGCATGGGCGGTTGCGCCATGATCGGCCAGACCATGATCAATCTCAGCTCGGGCGGCCGTTCACGGCTGTCGGGCGTGGTCAGCGGCGTGATGATCCTGCTGTTCATCCTGTTCCTGTCGCCGCTGATCGAGCGTATTCCGCTGGCGGCGCTGGTGGGCGTGATGTTCGTGGTGGCGCAGCAGACTTTCGCATGGGGTTCCCTGCGTGTGCTCGGCAAGGTGCCGCGCAACGATGCGCTGGTGATCGTCGCGGTCACGGTGATTACGGTATTTACGGATCTGGCGGTGGCGGTGCTGTGCGGCATCGTGATTGCGGCGCTCAATTTCGCCTGGCAGCATGCGCGCGAGATTCGCGCCGAGGTGCAGGATTCCGGTGATGGCGAAAAAACCTACGTCCCGCACGGCACGCTGTTCTTCGCATCGACCGCGCATTTCCAGGAGCTGTTCGATCCGGCGCAGGATCCGCAACGGGTGGTAGTCGATTGCCGCCATCTGCATCTGGCCGATCATTCGGCCATCGCTGCGTTGGAAGCGCTGTCCGAGCGCTACACCCGCGCCGGAAAACATTTGCGTCTGGCGCAGTTGTCACGCCGCAGCCATCAATTGCTGCAGCGTGTGGGCATGGATGTCGGCGAGCCGGAAATGGCCGGCGCGCGTCGTTAATCCTTGGGGATGAGATCCGCAGGGGCGTGCTGTTCCAGCGCGCTGCCGCTGCTGCTGCCGCCATCACCGTCCTGGTGAATGCGCACGATGCGTACGCTGGCCGGTTGTTCCACCAGCATGCAGGTCTTGCCGGTGCGCTTGCAGTGGTCCTGCACGCGCCAGTAGGCGCCATGACTCAGGCAGCCGGTCTGGCAGATCACCAGGTCGGCGGCCACGATGGCGGCTTCCAGTCCTGAGAGTTCGCCCGATTCCGCCGACTCCACTGATTCCCTCTTCTCCCGTTCGCCGGTCATCGTCGAAGAAATCGCGGGCGCATACACCGGCAGCAATTTCTCCCGCATCAACTCCTCCAGGCGTTTGCTCAGTTCCTTCACCCGCCGCACCAGCGTCGCGCGTTGCGGCAGGTCGGGGATCGCCGCCTCCAGCGCAGCGCGGTCTTCATACGCCCAGGCCAGCGCCGAGTCGCGCGCGATCACGGCCGCGCGCAGGCGCATGGTCTGCGCCTTGAGTGAGGCGATTTCGGCGGCCTGCTCCTGGATCACGGCGCTGCAGCGACGCTGTACCCGCGCCAGGTGCGAGACCATGGCGCGTTGCTCCTGTTCCAGCAGCGCCACGTCCTGAATGTGCATGGTCATGTAGCGGTCCTCCTTTCCTGCGTGAACCCGGCCGCCTTATTGCAAGGCTGCTGCATGGCGGCGCGCGACTTCCGGCCAGTTGACGACGTTGTAGAAGGCGCCGATATATTCCGGGCGGCGGTTCTGGTAGCGCAGGTAATAGGCGTGTTCCCACACGTCGAGGCCGAGAATCGGCGTGTTGCCGTTCATCAGCGGACTGTCCTGGTTGCCGCTGCTTTCGACGATCAGCTTCTTTTGCGGCGTGACGCTGAGCCAGGCCCAGCCGCTGCCGAAGCGTGAGATCGCGGCCTTGGTGAAGGCTTCCTTGAAGGCGTCGAAGCCGCCCAGTTCGGCATCGATGGCGGCTGCCAGTGTGCCTTCGGGTTTGCCGCCGCCGTCCGGCGACATGACCAGCCAGAACAGCGAGTGGTTGGCGTGGCCGCCGCCCTGGTTGATCACGGCGGCCTTGAGGTTGTCGGGGACCTCCTTGACGCGCGTCACCAGTTCTTCGACGCTGAGTTTTTCCCACTCGGTGCCGGCGACGGCGGCGTTGAGGTTGTTGATGTAGGTCTGGTGATGTTTGGCGTGGTGGATTTCCATGGTCTGTGCATCGATGTGCGGCTCCAGCGCGTCGTAGGCGTAAGGCAGGGCGGGAAGGTTGTATGGCATGGTTCTCTCCGGTTGTGGATCACATGGCCGGCGCAAGGGCCGGAATGGACTGGGAGGCTGCCGTATGGGTGGCGCTATCGCTTGCAAAATTTGCAAGGCCTGGACCGCGATGGTGCAGGCGCACGAAGGATGTCGATTTTAGAGGAAAACCGCGAAGCCATATCCCTACATGTCATAGGCCCATTTTCCGGGCGTGGCAATCGCTGCCGCAATGTAAAAGAGCCGGCATGTGCCGGCTCCTTGTTCAGACTGATGAAACTGGTTCTGCGTATCGATCAGAAACCGAGGTAATCCATCTTGCCGATCTTCACGCCCTTGTGACGCAGGATGTCGTAAGCGGTGGTGACGTGGAACAGGAAATTCGGCAGCGCAAACGTCAGCAGGTAAGCCTGGCCGGTGAACTTGGTCTCGTTGCCGCGCAGCTTGATGACGATTTCGCGTTCTGCGCTGCCGTCGAGCTGTTCCGGCGTCACGGTCTCGAGGAAGGCGATGGTCCTGGCGATGCGTTCCTGCAGTTGCGGGAAGGTGGTTTCTTCGTCGGCGAAGCTGGGCGGCTGGATCGCCGACAGGCGCGAGGCGCCGAACTTGGCGGCGTCGCTGGCGCGCTGGATCTGGCCGGTAAGCGGATACATGTCTTCAAACAGGCGCGCGGTCAGGAGGGTGTCCGGATCGAGCTTGTTTTCTTCGGCGTGAGCGGCGGCCTTGTTGAGCAAGGTCGACAGATTGTTCAGCGCGCGGATGAAGACGGGAATGGAAATCTGATGCATGGTGAGCGACATGATGACTCCTGGAATGAATGAAATGATTGGCGACGTTCATGACGCCTGCCATTTTTTAATGACCACAGGGAACAACAACGGTTGCTTGATGCTGTCCATCATAAAGACAATGTAACGACAACGCAGGGACAACACAAAAGCGCCGCAGGGAATAAAAAAGCCGACCAGCTCGGCATGGGCAACCGCTCCGGTCGGCAAGGGGACGAAACACCTCATGGCGATCCACGGCATCAAAGGCGTGGACCGCCCTTACGTACTTACATCTTTTTGCCGGCAGCGTCGTTCTTTGCCTGCGGGTTGACCTGTGCTGCGGTCGGCCGGGTCGGTTA
>NZ_AJHH01000380.1 GCF_000256565.1 Herbaspirillum lusitanum P6-12
CCGCCGTCGAAGATCGGCAAGGTCAGCGCAGTGCCCACCAGCGGACCCAGCAGGAAGGTGCGGCTGGACCAGTTGAACAGGTCGCCCAGCTTGGCCGATTCATAACCGAGACCGCCGGTCAGATCCAGACGCGGGAACCAGGCCGAACGGGCTACGCCGACACGGGCATTGGCAGCCGCCATGGCACGTTCGGCAGCGGCGATGTCGGGACGGCGTTCCAGCAGGTCGGACGGCAGGCCGGCCGGAATCGTGATCGACAAACGTTGCAGCGGTTGCGGCTTGAAGTCGAACTCGGCCGGCGTCTTGCCCAGCAGGATCGCCAGCGCATGTTCTGCATTGGCGCGCTGACGGGCGATGCCGAAGGACTCCGATTGCGCGGAAGCCAGTTCCGATTTGGCGCGGGCGACGTCTACTTCGCTGATGTCGCCTTCATTGAAACGGCGTTGCACCAGCTTCAGCGATTGCGTGCGCAGATCGACGGTGCCGCTGTACAGCTCTTGCTCGGCATCGAGTTCGCGCAGCAGGAAGTATTGCTGGGCGACGTCGGCTTGCAGCGCCAGACGCACCGAATGGAACAGCGCTTCGCTGCGTTGTGCATCGGCGGTGGCCGCATCCACGGTGGAGGCGACGCGACCGAACAGGTCGGCTTCATACGACACGCCCAACTGTGCACGCCAGAGGGTGTTCGGCGTGGTGTTGGCGTCCGGCGCCAGACCTTGTGAGGCCGGCGACGGACGTTGACGGGTCGCGCCGAAGCCGGCGTTGACTTGCGGGAACAGGCCGGAGCGGGCGTCCTGGCGCAATGCGCGCGACTGGCTCAGGCGGGCGGCGGCAGCCTTCAGGTTCTGATTGGCTTCCAGCGCCTGGACTTCCAGGGCGTTGAGGCCTTCGTCGTTGAAGATCTTCCACCATTCGCCGCGGGCCAGGTCTTCCGCCGGTTGCGCGGTCTTCCAGTCGGAAGCTGCCTTGGCGTTGGCAGATTCGTCGGCGGCTTCCTTGTAGGCGACCGAAGTGTTCACCGCCGGACGTTCGTAAGTCGGCGCCAGCGAGCAGCCTGCCAGCACCAGCATTGCCGCCAGCAGAGCGGAACTGATCCGGAGCGGCTTGAGCAGCTTGCCGCCCAGGCCTCCGAGGTTATTGATTGATAGTGCGTTCATGTTATTTTTCCTTTGCTCATCGGCCGCGATTAACGACCATCGTGCGAGTCAGCTGGAGCAGCATGCTGGTCCACATGCGACCCCGCAGTCAGCGGCGCTTCATGCTTGTGTGCGGAGTGCAGTTTCTTGCCGCCGCCGATGCTACGCAGCAGCACATAGAACACCGGTGTCAGGAACAGGCCGAACAGCGTCACGCCCAGCATGCCGAAGAACACCGCGATGCCCATCGCATGGCGCATTTCCGAACCGGCGCCCGACGACGTCACCAGCGGCACCACGCCCATGATGAACGCGATCGAGGTCATCAGGATCGGACGCAGACGCAGACGGCTGGCGTCGATGGCGGCACGGATCACGGTGCTGCCTTGCAGTTCCAGTTCGCGGGCGAACTCCACGATCAGAATCGCGTTCTTCGCCGACAGACCCACCAGCACCATCAGGCCGATCTGGGTGAAGATGTTGTTGTCGCCCTTGGTCAGCCAGACACCGGTCAGCGCCGCCAGGATGCTCATCGGCACGATCAGGATCACGGCCAGCGGCAGGGTCAGGCTTTCATACAGCGCAGCCAGCACCAGGAACACCAGCAGCACGCTGATCGGGAACACCCACACGCCGGCATTGCCTGCCAGGATCTTCTGGTATGTCAGGTCGGTCCATTCGAAGCGCACGCCGCGTGGCAGGGTCGCTTTGGCAACGCGTTCAGCTGCTTTCTCGGCCTGATCCGACGAGTAGCCGGGAGCCGGGCCGCCGTTGATGTCGGCAGCGGTGAAGCCGTTGTAACGCACCACCATTTCAGGACCGAAGGTCTGCTTGACCTTGACCACCGAAGACAACGGCACCATGTCGCCTGCCGCATTGCGGGTCTTGAGCTGGCCGATGTCGTCGGCCTTGGCGCGGAACTGCGCATCAGCCTGGGCACGCACCTGATACACGCGGCCGAAACGGTTGAAGTCGTTGACGTACAGCGAACCCAGATAGATTTGCATGGTGTTGAACACGTCGGTCACGGGAATGCCGAGCTGCTTGGCTTTTACGCGGTCGAGGTCGACGTCCAGTTGCGGCACGTTGATTTGGTAGCTCGAGAACATCGGGCCCAGTGCAGGTTCTTTCTTGGCCGCCTGCATGAAGGCTTGTGCCGCGGCATCGAGTTCAGCGTAACCGACCGCGCCGTGATCTTCGATCTGCATCTTGAAGCCGCCCAGCGTACCCAGGCCCATCACCGGCGGCGGTGGGAACACGGCCGTGAAGGCTTCCTTGATGCCGCCGAATTTCTTGTTCAGCGACATGGCGATGGCGGTGCCCGACAGTTCCTTGCTCTTGCGTTCTTCGAATGGCTTCAGGCCGACGAAGACGATACCGGCGGACGAACTGTTGGTGAAGCCGTTGATCGACAAGCCAGGGAAGGCGATCGCGCTGTCCACGCCCGGTTCCTTCAGCATGATGTCGCTCATCTTGCGCATCACGTCTTCACTGCGATCGATCGACGCGCCGTTAGGCAATTGCGCGAAGGCCACCAGGTATTGCTTGTCCTGGCCCGGCACGAAACCGCCCGGCACGATGTAGGCGATGCCCACGGTGGCCGCCAGCAGCAGGGCGTACACGCCCATCGCAGAAGCCTTGCGCGAGATCACGCCGGTCACGCCCTTGCTGTAGCCTTCGGAAGCGCGGTTGAAGAAACGGTTGAAGCGGACGAAGAAACCACCGAGGAAGCGGTCCATCTGACGCGTCAGCCAGTCCGGCTTGGCGCCGTGGCCCTTGAGCAGCATGGCAGCCAGCGCTGGCGACAGTGTCAGCGAATTGAATGCCGAGATCACGGTCGAAATCGCAATCGTCATCGCAAACTGTTTGTAGAACTGACCGGTCAGGCCCGTCATGAAGGCCAGCGGGACGAACACCGCCACCAGTGTCAGCGCAATCGCAATGATCGGACCGGACACTTCCTGCATGGCGCGGTAAGTCGCTTCACGCGGCGTCAGCCCGGCGCTGATGTTCCGTTCGACGTTCTCCACCACCACAATGGCATCGTCGACCACAATCCCGATGGCGAGCACCATGCCGAACAGCGACAGTGCGTTGATGGAATAACCGAAGCCCAGCATCAGCGAGAAAGTACCGACAATCGACACCGGCACGGCCAGCAGCGGGATGATCGAGGCACGCCAGGTTTGCAGGAAGATGATCACCACGATCACGACCAGCGCAATCGCTTCGAGCAGGGTATGCACCACGGCTTCGATACTGGCACGCACGAACTGGGTCGGGTCATACACGATCTTGTACTCGACCGACGACGGGAAGTCTTTCGACAGGTCCTTCATCGCGGCGCGCACTTGCGTCGACACGTCCAGCGCATTGGCGCCAGGCGCCTGGAAGATCGGGATCGCCACCGCAGGCTTGTTGTCCAGCAGCGCGCGCAGACCGTATTCGGACGCGGCCAGTTCCACCCGGGCCACATCACCCAGGCGGGTGGTGGCGCCGTCCGGCGAAGCCTTCAGGATGATGTCGCGGAATTCGCCTTCGGTCTTCAGGCGACCCTGGGCGTTGACCGACAGTTGCAGCGGTGTTTCCGGCGAGCTGGGCGAGGCGCCGATCACACCGGCGGCAACCTGCACGTTCTGTTCACGGATCGACTTGATGACGTCGCTGGCGGTCAGGCCGCGCTGCGAGACCTTGTTCGGATCCAGCCAGACGCGCATGGAGTAGTTGCCTGAACCGAACAGGCCGACTTCACCGACGCCCTGGATGCGCGCCAGACGGTCTTTCACGTTCAGCACCGCGTAGTTGCGCAGGTAGGTGGTGTCGTAACGGTTGTCCGGCGAGATCAGGTGGACCACCATGGTCAGCGTCGGCGAGCTCTTGATTGTTGTCACGCCCAGACGTTGCACGTCTTCAGGCAGACGCGGCAAGGCTTGCGCAACACGGTTCTGCACCAGTTGCTGGGCCTTGTCCGGGTCGACGCCGAGACGGAAGTTGACCGTGATGGTCAGGTTGCCGTCGCTGTTGGCCTGCGACTGCATGTACAGCATGTTTTCCACGCCGTTGATCTGCTCTTCCAGCGGCGAAGCCACGGTTTCGGCGATGACCTTCGGATTGGCGCCCGGATACGACGCGCGCACCACGACCGATGGCGGCACCACTTCCGGATATTCGGAAATGGGCAGCTGGAACATGGCCAACACCCCGGCCAGCAGCAGCAGTATCGACAGCACGCCCGCAAAAATCGGGCGGTCGATAAAGAATTTAGAAATGTTCATGGGAGTTCCCCGTTAATAATTTGATGCGGATCTTCTGGATCGATCTTGTTAAGCTTTTTTATCGGCCTTGGCCGCCGGTGCGGTACCGCCAGCGCCGGCAACCTTCACCATCGGCACCAGGTTCGGCGCTACGGTGTCGCCCGGACGGACGCGTTGGAGGCCGTTGACGACGACGCGTTCGCCCGACTTCAGGCCGCTTTCGATGACACGCAGGCCGTCCTGGTTGGCGCCGACGCGGACTTCACGGTAGGTAGCGTGGTTGTCCTTGTCGAGCACCAGCACGAAGCGCTTGTCCTGATCGGTGCCGAGCGCTTTTTCATCAACCAGCAAAGCATCCCGCGGTGCGCCGCCGCCGAGGCGAATGCGCGCATACAGGCCCGGCAGCAACTGGCCGTCGGCGTTGTCGAAGACGGCGCGCACGCGGATGGTGCCGGAGGAGGTGTCGATACGGTTGTCGATCGAACCGACCTTGCCTTCGCGCGAGTAAGCGTCTTCATTGGCCAGGCCCATGAATACCGCGACCGAGGTGCCCTTGGCGCGTGCCGGATTGACGTACTTCAGGAAGCTCTGTTCATCGACGTCGAAGGACGCGTAGATCTTCGACATCGACACCAGTGTCGACAGTGCCGGTGTCGCGGAACCGACCGAGACGATGTTGCCGACGGTGACTTCGGCGCGCGACATGCGACCGGAAACCGGTGCGACGATTTGCGTGTATTCCAGGTTCAGCCTGGCCGAACGCAGAGCGGCTTGCGCGGCTTGCACGTTGGCGGCGGCTTCGCGGGAAGCGTTTTGCTTTTCTTCATAGTCGCGCTTGGCGATGGCGTTGTCGCCCAGCAGGCGTTGACCGCGCGCTACATCCGAGGCGGTGTAGGCGGCACGGGCTTCGGCGCCGGCCAGTTGCGCTTGCGCGCGGGCGACTTCAGCGGCGTAAGGACGCGGGTCGATGGTAAACAGCACGTCGCCCTTCTTGACCATCGCGCCGTCCTTGAAGTGCACGGCGGTGAGGGTGCCGGATACCAGCGGACGGATCTCGACGCGGTCAACCGCTTCGAGGCGACCGGAATATTGCTGCCAGTCGGTGATCTGTTTGCTGACGACTTCGGCGACATCGACGCCGGGCTTGCGGCGCTTGCTGCGCGTTGGCGGTGGAGTCGACGCCGATGGCGGACAGGGTGCCGGCGACGGCGATGGCGATGACGGCGAACACGGCTGCCGTGACGGTGTAGCGATGACGCAATGTGATTTTGCTGGACATGATGGACCTCATTAAGACGGTTGGAATTGGAAAGCAGGGTTTGTTGGGCCTGCGATAGCACTGAAGCGACGACGCAGGAATTCGACGATTTCTTTAAGCAAGGGAATATGGCTGCGCAGCGCATCGTGCGTGATGCCGGCGAAGCGCGCGACCTGTGTATGCACGCCGGCGTGGATCAGCGAGGCGGCGTATTTTTCCGCTTCGGTGTGCAGTACGTCGCAGCCGGCCGTGGCGATGTACGCCGGCGGCAATCCGGCCAGGCGGCTGGCTTCCAGCGGCGCGGCATACGGGTGCAGGCGTTGCATGGTCTGCGGCAGGTACTGGCGATAGCGCAGCGCGCAAGCTTCGGCGGTCATGTCCGAGTTCAGGCGCTTGGCGTCGCCCAGCAAGGTCATGCTGGGATCGAGCATGGGGCTGATCAGCACCTGCGCGACGAACGGCGCCGAGCAGCGATCGCGCGTGATCATGGTCAGGCTGGCCGCCAGGTTGCCGCCGGCATCGTCGCCCGCAACGGCGATCTGGTGCGGATCGATGTGCAGCATGCCGGCATTCTTGACGGCCCAGCAGGCGGCGGCGTAGGCGTCTTCCGGCGCGGCCGGGAACGGCTTGGCCGGCGCCAGCGCGTAGGCCACTGACAGCACTACGGCACGGCTGTGCTGTGCGATGTAGCGGGCTTGCAGGTCGGCGTCGTCCAAGCCGCCGGAGACGAAACCGCCGCCGTGGAAGTACAGCACCAGCGCCTGCAGGTCGCCGCTTTTCACGCGGCCTTGCGGTTGATACAGGCGCACGGGAATCGCGCCGATCGGACCGGGGACGGTGAAGTTGGTGACGGTTGAAGCTTGTTCGACTTCCATGATATTTGGGCGGCGGTTAACGCCGGATTCGCTAAGTTGAAGCGGATTGTGCGCCACAGCATGCGAACGGATAAAGCAGGCAAATCCAACAACACTGTTCGCCGAGCTCGAACAATAGGCGTAAAATACTCGAATTAGTTTGAGGTAAATCGATGCACGACCAATACCGATGCGGTTTTCCAATGTTTTCGGATAGTCGACAATAAGCTTCAGAAAGCCCGCCAATGGCAGCAAAAGATGGCAAATTGGCAGTAAAAAACACGCTTTTACCGCTGTTGCAAAACAATCGCGGGACGTGATTTGTACAAACGCAACGGCAAAATAGTTGCCATGGAGAATCGAATGGACAGATTTCAAGCAATGCAGGTCTTCAGCGCCGTGGTCGACGCCAACAGCTTCACGCGCGCCGCCGACAATCTCAATTTGCCGCGCACGACGGTGACGACCATTGTCCAGGGCCTGGAGAGTTTGTTGCAGGTGCGCCTGCTGAACCGCACCACGCGCCGCATCAGCCTGACGCCCGACGGCGCGGCCTACTATGAGCGCTGCGTGCGCATCCTGGCCGAGGTGGACGAGACCGAGGCTTCGTTCCGCAATGTCACGCGCGGCCCGCAGGGGCGCCTGCGCATTGACGTGCCGGCCTCGATCGGCCGGCTGCTGTTGCTGCCGAACCTGTGCGACTTCTATGCCAAGTACCCGGACATCGAACTGGTCATGGGCATGAGCGACCGTCCGGTCGACATGGTGCAGGAGGCGGTCGACTGCGTGATCCGCGTCGGCGACCTGCAGGATTCGAGCATGGTGGCGCGACGCATCGGCACCTTCCAGGCGGTGACTTGCGGCTCGCCCACGTACTTCGAGCGCCACGGCATGCCGCACACCATCGAGGATTTGCAGAATCACAAATCGGTGCATTATTTTTCCAGCCGCACCGGCCGCACCATCGACTGGGACTTCATGGTCGATGGCGTCGCCAGGGAAGTGAAGATGGCCGGCAAGTTGTCGGTCAACGACGGCGATGCTTATGTCGCCTGCGCGCTGCAGGGGTTCGGCCTGGTCCAGGCGCCGCTGTACATGATTCAGCCGTTCCTTGAAGACGGCCGCCTGGTCGAGATCCTGTCGCAGTGGAAGCCGGTGCCGATGGCGATTTCCGTGGTCTACCTGCACAATCGCCACTTGTCGCCCAAGGTGCGCGCCTTCGTCGACTGGGTCGCCGAACTGTTCGCCACCTGCCCGCTGCAAAAGGGCTGCCAGATGGGCATTGCGGCCGACGCAAAGGAATCTCATTTCACCAGCAAGCCGGAGAGCAACACCATCCGCGCCGTCATCGAACAGCACAACATCGCCGAAAGCGTGTTCTAAGACGCAGTTCAGTCGATTCGGTTTTCCATGCAGCGGCCCGCCTGATGTCGGTATCAGGCGCGTCGCTGTTTTTACGTGCGCGATCGCTTGCATGTTGCATCCCTGGTTGGCCGGACATTGACGAGGCCGTACGCCGCAGAATGAAGAAAGCAGCGCGTCTTTCCGCCGGAAAGAGCGAAAAACGTCGGTCGATGGTGTCTGGAAGGTTGAAGAGCCGAGGCGGCAGCGCGAATGTGCGCGCCGGTGATCGACGGTCCGGTGAAGCGCTGTCGTGCATGGCCGAACCGGAAAGCGGAACGACCGACAGTTTGAATCGTGTGGAATCGTATGTTTTGGCGTGAAGAGATTATGCGCGCAGCGCAGCAATTTCTGTTTGCTGAAAGATGTCGAATATTTGCCTGATTCTCCAGTCTGATGGGGAATCAGGCAGTTTTTTGCAGTTTTCGGATTTGATTTCGCTCGCGTTGAGCCGTCTTGCGGACGGAATGGTCGATAAAAAGCGGGCGTTTATGCAAATATGAGCAGGACCGAAGGCGATAGCGCTACATCAGGCAGGATGAGGCTTTCTGGCTGGTCATGCGCAGAGGAGCGGAAATGCAATGCCGCGCCCCATTACGCCGCAGTCTGGCTTCTTGTCTCGCGCAAATCCCATCGCCGGATCCTGCTCGGATACCCAATTCTCCTGATTATTTGCCTATTTCTCCAGACGGATGCGATGGAGATTCAGGCAAGTCGGCAATCTGGAGTAAGCTGGCTGCTTCGACCTTCCCTGCCCGAACCGCCATGGATCTGAACGACGCCCCCACCGATATCGACTACAGCGCCGATGCACCTGCGCCCGGGTCTTCCGCGCCTGCATGCCAGGACATTGAAGCCGACGAGCGGCTGCGCGCGCGCGCGGCGCAGCGCGAATTGGTCGCGCTGATTGCGCGCCTGACCGAAGGTGCCGAAGGGTCGCTGGAAACCGGCATCGAAGGTTTTTTCCTGCATCGCATCACCAATCCGCAGGGCCCCAAGCACGCGGTGCAAAAACCGGTATTCGCGGTGATTGCGCAGGGCGCCAAGCGTCTGTTCGTCGGCGACGACATCTATGATTACGATCCGATGCACTATCTGGTGTCGTCGGTGGATTTGCCGATGGTGGGCAAGGTGACGATGAGCAGTCCGGAGACGCCGTATCTGGGTTTGCGCATCGATCTCGACACGCGCGAAATCGGTTCGCTGATCGGCGATGAGCATCTGCCGCAGGGTATTCCCTCGGACGCGTCGCGCGGCCTGTTCGTCAACCGTCTCGACATCACGCTGCTGGATGCGGTGCTGCGGCTGTTGCGCCTGCTGGACACGCCGCGCGATATTCCCATATTGGCGCCGATGGTCAAGCGCGAAATCCTGTATCGCCTGCTGATGAACGGCCAGGGCGCGTTGCTGCGCCAGACCGTGCTGCAGGACAGCCAGATGAACCGCATCGCCAAGGCCATCCGCATGATGAAGGAAAGCTTCGCGCAGCCGCTGCGCGTGGACGACATCGCGCGCGACGTGCACATGAGCGTGTCGTCGCTGCATCATCATTTCAAGGTGGTGACGGCGATGAGTCCGCTGCAATATCAAAAGAACCTGCGCCTGCAGGAAGCGCGCCGGCTGATGCTGGCCGACGACGTCAGCGTGGCGACGGCGTCGCAGACCGTGGGTTACGAGAGTCCGTCGCAATTCAGCCGCGAGTACAGTCGCATGTTCGGCGCGCCGCCGCTGCGCGACAAACGGCGCTGGCTGGAAGAAGAGGCGCCGGCGCTGTAGGAGTCGCCGACGCGATTCCCGGCAAGAGGCTAGAATCATCTTCCTTTACAGGCTCACCTTCCCAACGGAGACTTCCATGCAATATCGACGCCTCGGCAAAAGCAACCTGAAAGTCTCGGCCTTGTGCCTGGGCACCATGATGTTCGGCGACCAGACGCCAATCGACGAAGCGCGCAGCATCGTCGCCTCGGCGCGCGAGCATGGCGTCAACTTCATCGATACCGCCGACGTCTATTCAAAGGGCAAGTCGGAAGAAATGGTCGGCAAGCTGCTGCAAGGCCAGCGCGGTGACTGGGTGCTGGCGAGCAAGCTCGGCAACGCCATGACCGGCGCGCCGAACCAGTCGCACTATTCGCGCCACTGGATCGTGACGGAGACCGACAACATCCTGCGCCGTCTCGACACCGATTACCTCGACGTGCTGTACATGCACCGCGATTACCACGAAGAAAACCTGGAAGAAGCGATCCAGGCGCTGGGCGACCTGATCCGCGCCGGCAAGATCCGCGGCTTCGGCGTGTCGAATTTCCGTGGCTGGCGCATCGCCGAAATCGCCCGTCTGTGCGAAAAGAACAATGTGCCGCTGCCGCTGGTGTGCCAGCCGTATTACAACCTGTTGAATCGCATGCCCGAAGTGGAAATCCTGCCGGCCTGCGCCAACTACGGCCTCGGCGTGGTGCCGTACAGCCCGATCGCACGCGGCGTGCTGACCGGCAAATACAAGCCGGGCCAGAAGCCTGCGGAAGATACGCGCGCCGGTCGCGGCGACAAGCGCATTCTCGAAACTGAATTCCGCGAAGAGTCGCTGGTCATTGCCGAGCGCCTGCAGCAGCATTGTGCTGCGCGCGGCGTCAAGCTGGGACAATTTGCGACGGCGTGGGTGCTGGCAAATTCAGCGATCAGCAGCGTGATTGCCGGCCCGCGCACCCTGGCGCAGATGGAAGATTATTACGATGCGGTGGAATTGAAAATCAGCGCGGAAGAAGAAGCGCTGATCGACAGCCTGGTGACGCCGGGCCATTCATCGACGCCGGGTTACAACGACCCGAGCTATCCGTTCTTCGGCCGCGTCGCGGTCAAGTAAGTCGGACCGACCCTTGGATTGCCTCGATCGCTGCCAGGCTTGTGTCAGCTGGCGGCAGCGGGTCGCGCAGCTTTCTTCGGCTGCAGCAGGATTTCTTCCTGGCGCGTCGCTTCGGCGCGCTTTTCTTCGTGCCAGCACAAATTCAGCATCATGAAATGGCTCTGTATGCCGATGTCGCGCATGAAGGTGCAGCTCGCGGGTGGTAGTGCTTTGCGGCTGATGGCCAGTTGCATCCGCGCTTCGCCGTCGGGCAACGCGCGCCGGCTGGAATCGTCGACGACGGTGCGGCCGGTTTCATCCGGCGTCAGGCCGCCGTATTCGTGATCCGACAACACGTCGATGCTGACGCTGCGCACGATCTGCGTGGCGCAGCCGTTGTCGACCTGCATGTTGTCGATGGCGACGCCGACGTGCTCCGAGCGCTTGATGCGCTTGCCGTGTTCATTGAGATAAGTCACGCGCTCGCTGGTTTCGGGAAACTCCCTGACGGGCATCCGGCGCAGCGCCGCTTCTCGCGCACAGGCGCGGTACGCCAGCTCGGCTTGGCGTTGCGCGTCGCTGTCGTTGATCCGCTCCCATGCGCTGTGCTGTTCTTCCGGCGCGGTCGCGGCCGCTTGTGCGAGCGTACTGTCGCGTTCGTGGTCGCGGCAAGTACTGAGCAATACGCTCGCCGCCAGCGCGGCCGCCGCGGCGAGAATGATTTTATTCCTGGATAGCGTCATGATGTTACCCCTTCGTTTCCCTTGTGATGACGCAGCTTCGGCCCGAGATGGGCGCGCCGTTCATCGATGTAGCGGACACGATTATGCGAGTTAGTGCAGGACGCTTAAATAGGACAATTCTCAAAAATCTGTTTTTCGCTTGAAAAACAAAATAACTTCCATCGCAAGATCTTTGTCTTACGACGAACGTATCGAATCGGGAGGAGATGGGGGTAGTTTTTGGGTTCTTGCGGGAACCACGACGGCCGTAAGAACCAT
>NZ_AJHH01000381.1 GCF_000256565.1 Herbaspirillum lusitanum P6-12
GCGCGCGCGCGCGCGCGCGCGCGCGCGCGCGTTCGATGATGCCGATCTGACCCGCGCCGCCAACGGCGTCATCACCGGCATCTTCTCGGCCGGCGGTCAGACCTGCATGGCGGGTTCGCGCCTGCTGCTGTACTTTGACGTTGTAATCGACAACGCGTTTGACTGATACCAGAACTTTCATGCTTGCGGTCTCCACAGAGTTCAAAGACGCGATGCCGGTTTTCACACGTGGCGAACCACCATGCCGTCATCACACGGACCGAAGTATTGGACTATCGGCGCAGCGCCGCAAACGATAAGAAGGAATCACCTTGTGCGCCGATGTCATGAAGTCGCCGATCTTCGCAGGGACGAAAATACCGGCGCAGCGATATTCTTTTACGTGCACCGCAGCAAGAAACTCAAGACGTGGAGTTGATCCGCAGGAGGGAGATTCAGCGTGGGGAAGGGTTTGCGCGGTATCGACGGAATTCGCGCCGCAGAGTTGATTCCAAATTCGCACAACTTCATTACTATTATTCGTTTGCTACCAGGGCTCCAAAAAAACAATAATTTTTCATCGAAAACAAGAACCACTGAAAATTTATTCCTTAGGAGCCACGCATGACGCAGCGCTATCAGTTATTCATCAACAACGAATGGGTCGATCCACTCTCGGGCCAATGGTTCGACTCGCTCGATCCGTTCAGCGGCGAAGCATGGGCGCAAGTCCCGCGTGCCAACAAGGATGACGTCAACCGCGCCGTCGAGGCCGCCTCGGCCGCAATGGAAGGTCCGTGGGGCACCATGTCGGCCACCGATCGCGGCCTGCTGCTGCACAAGCTCGGCACTTTGATCGAGAAGCACGCCGACACGCTGACGTTGGCAGAAAGCCGCGACAACGGCAAGTTGAAAAGCGAAGTTGGCGGCCAGGTGCGCTACATGGCCAAATACTTCTACTACTACGGCGGCCTCGCCGACAAGATCCAGGGCGCCGTCATCCCGATGGACAAGCCCAAGGTCTTCAACTACACCCGCTACGAGCCGATCGGCGTGGTCGCCACCATCACGCCATGGAACTCGTCGCTGCTGCTGACCGCGTGGAAAATCGCGCCGGCGCTGTGCGCAGGCAACACCATCATCGCCAAGCCATCCGAGCACACTTCGGTATCGATGTTCGAGCTGGCCAGGTTGTTTATTGAGGCTGGCTTCCCGCCGGGCGTGTTCAACGTCATCACCGGTTTCGGCGCTGAAGTGGGCGAGCCGCTGGTCACGCATCCGAAAGTCCCGCGCATCGCCTTCACCGGCGGCGACGAAGGCGGTCGCAAGGTCAACGTGCTCGGCGCGCAGCATTTCAAGCGCGTCTCGCTGGAACTGGGCGGCAAGTCGCCACACATCATTTTCGATGATGCCGATCTGACCCGCGCCGCCAACGGCGTCATCACCGGCATCTTCTCGGCCGGCGGTCAGACCTGCATGGCGGGTTCGCGCCTGCTGCTGCAGGAAGGCATCCACGACGAATTCGTCCTGCGTACTTTGACGTTGTAATCGACAACGCGTTTGACTGATACCAGAACTTTCATGCTTGCGGTCTCCACAGAGTTCAAAGACGCGATGCCGGTTTTCACACGTGGCGAACCACCATGCCGTCATCACACGGACCGAAGTATTGGACTATCGGCGCAGCGCCGCAAACGATAAGAAGGAATCACCTTGTGCGCCGATGTCATGAAGTCGCCGATCTTCGCAGGGACGAAAATACCGGCGCAGCGATATTCTTTTACGTGCACCGCAGCAAGAAACTCAAGACGTGGAGTTGATCCGCAGGAGGGAGATTCAGCGTGGGGAAGGGTTTGCGCGGTATCGACGGAATTCGCGCCGCAGAGTTGATTCCAAATTCGCACAACTTCATTACTATTATTCGTTTGCTACCAGGGCTCCAAAAAAACAATAATTTTTCATCGAAAACAAGAACCACTGAAAATTTATTCCTTAGGAGCCACGCATGACGCAGCGCTATCAGTTATTCATCAACAACGAATGGGTCGATCCACTCTCGGGCCAATGGTTCGACTCGCTCGATCCGTTCAGCGGCGAAGCATGGGCGCAAGTCCCGCGTGCCAACAAGGATGACGTCAACCGCGCCGTCGAGGCCGCCTCGGCCGCAATGGAAGGTCCGTGGGGCACCATGTCGGCCACCGATCGCGGCCTGCTGCTGCACAAGCTCGGCACTTTGATCGAGAAGCACGCCGACACGCTGACGTTGGCAGAAAGCCGCGACAACGGCAAGTTGAAAAGCGAAGTTGGCGGCCAGGTGCGCTACATGGCCAAATACTTCTACTACTACGGCGGCCTCGCCGACAAGATCCAGGGCGCCGTCATCCCGATGGACAAGCCCAAGGTCTTCAACTACACCCGCTACGAGCCGATCGGCGTGGTCGCCACCATCACGCCATGGAACTCGTCGCTGCTGCTGACCGCGTGGAAAATCGCGCCGGCGCTGTGCGCAGGCAACACCATCATCGCCAAGCCATCCGAGCACACTTCGGTATCGATGTTCGAGCTGGCCAGGTTGTTTATTGAGGCTGGCTTCCCGCCGGGCGTGTTCAACGTCATCACCGGTTTCGGCGCTGAAGTGGGCGAGCCGCTGGTCACGCATCCGAAAGTCCCGCGCATCGCCTTCACCGGCGGCGACGAAGGCGGTCGCAAGGTCAACGTGCTCGGCGCGCAGCATTTCAAGCGCGTCTCGCTGGAACTGGGCGGCAAGTCGCC
>NZ_AJHH01000382.1 GCF_000256565.1 Herbaspirillum lusitanum P6-12
AATTCGTCGAGCGTCTGGTGGCCATCGCCAGCAAGGCCAAGCTCGGCGACCCGACACTGCCTGATGTGCAGGTCGGCCCGGTGGCGACGCGTCCGCAATTCGAAAAGGTCATGGAGTACATCGGCATCGCCAAGAACGAAGGTGCACGCTGCGTGTTCGGCGGCAACGCCCGCACCGGTGAAGGCTACGGCGCCGGCCAGTTTGTCGAACCGACCATTTTCGTCGATGTCAGCAACGACATGCGCATCGCCCAGGAAGAAGTGTTCGGTCCGGTGCTGTCGGTCATCAAGTTCAAGGATGAAGAAGACGCCATCCGCATCGCCAACGACATCCGCTTCGGCCTGGCGTCGGGCGTGTGGACCACCAGTTTGCACCGCGCCATGCTCATGTCGTCGCGCATCAAGGCCGGCACCGTGTGGATCAACAACTACCGCTCGACCAGTTTCACCACGCCGTTCGGCGGCTACAAGGACAGCGGCACCGGACGCGAAGGCGGCATCGAGGCGGTCAAGGAATACCTCGACACCAAGAGCGTGTGGATTTCGACCGATCTCGACATGCCCGATCCGTTCATCCGCAAGTATTGATCTGCAAGTATCGATCTATGGCGTGGAACGGAGCGCGGCGACGTGGTCGCCGCGCAGCAGGTAACATGGCCTGCGCCACTACGCTACTGCAGCCGTGAAGAGACAAGGCGCCGGCCTCATTGCGATGCGGGACGGCGCCGCAACAGAACAGGTATGCATCATGACTACACAATCGGGTAAGCCCGCCAACTGCGATCTGCTGGTCATCGGCAGCGGCATTTCAGGCTTGTCGGCGGCAGTGTCCGCCGCCGCCGCAGGTGCGCGCGTGCTGGTGCTGGAGCGCTCGGTGCGCGAAGAGTTCGGCGGCAATACGCGCTGGACCGAATCCTATTTCCGCATGAAAAGCGATACTGAAGTCAGCGACGATTTTGAAGAGCGCCTCATCAGCAACGCCGGTTACAACCTCGACCCCAACATCATCCGGGAAGTCTCGGGCGAATACGCTACCTGGCCATCCTTCGTGAAGGCGCACGGCATGCCCGATCCGGAGCTGATTTCGACGCTGTCGGAACAGGCCGGGCCGACGGTGCAATGGCTCAAGGGTTTCGGCGTGCGTTTCGACACGCTGCCGACTTACTTCGTCACCGCTGCAGCGCCGCGTCTGATGCCGATCGGAGGCGGCCTGGCAATGATCGAAGCATTGCTGGCGCATGCACAAAAGATCGGCGTCGAATTCCGTTACGAGACGACGGCGACGAAGATGGAACGCGGCCTCGACCAGGTCTTCGGGGTTACCGTCACCGGACCCGACGGCCGCCAGGAAGTCCTGCGCGCCGCCAACGTGATGATTGCGTCGGGCGGCTTCGAAGGCAATCCGGAAATGCTCACGCAATACCTCGGCAACAGCGCCAGGTTCGTGCGGCCGGTGGCGCGCGGCGGCTACTACAACCGCGGCGAAGGCATCCGCATGGCGCTTGACGCCGGGACG
>NZ_AJHH01000383.1 GCF_000256565.1 Herbaspirillum lusitanum P6-12
CCCGCCGGGCGGCGCGTTCAAGCCGCTGGAAGCAGACGGGCTGGCGACGCAGGGACTGGACATCAACAAGTCGAACTGGTCGCGCCCGATCGAGCGCGGCCCGTTCTGCGCTTACCCGATCATTCCGGGCATCTGCTTTACCTACGGCGGCGTCAAGACCAACAAGCAGGCGCAGGTGATCGACCAGGACGGCCGGCCGATCGCCGGTCTGTATGCCGCAGGCGAAGCCGCGGGTCTGTACTACCAGGTGTATACCGGCGCAACGTCGGTGATGCGCGGCGCGGTCTTCGGCAAGATCGCGCGCTCGCTGATTTCCGCATGCGCTGCACGGGATCGATCCGATCTCATGCAGCGCAGCGACACGGCAGTTTCGATGTATGCATAACAAGAGAGCGATGACTAGCACCGTCATCGGGGGCAGGTTCGCGCCTGTGCCTGAGCACGCGATTGCGGTGAAGGCATCAATTTTCCATTCCAGGAGACTTACATGAATATCAAGAACATCCTCAGGCATCCCGGCAGTTCCACGGCCTTGAAGCTGATGAGCGCCGCGGTCTGTTCCGCCTTGCTGTACGGCAGCGCCTCGGCGCAGCCGCAAGGCATCTCGGACAATGTCGTACGCATCGGCGTACTCACCGACCTGAGCGGCACCTTCTCCGATTTCGCCGGCAAGGGTGCGGTCGAAGCGGTCAAGATGGCGGTCGAGGATTTCGGCGGCAAGGTCAACGGCAAGCCGATCGAAGTGATCTCGGCCGATCACCTGAACAAGGCCGACATCGCCGCCTCGACGGCGCGCGAGTGGATCGATCAGCGCAAGGTCGACATGATCACCGACATCTCCGGCTCGGCCACCGCGCTGGCCACCATCAAGGTCGCGGCGGAGAAGAAGCGCATCGCCATCGTCACCGGCGGCGGCACCACGCGCGTGACCAATGAGGATTGCACGCCATACAGCCTGCACTACAACCACGACACCGCAGCCATGGCCAATGTCGCCGGCAAGTACATCGTCAAGCAGGGCGGCAACACCTGGTACTTCCTGACCGCCGACTATTCCTTCGGCTACTCGCTGCAAGCCGACACCACCGCCGTGGTGGAAGCCAACGGCGGCAAGATCGTCGGCGTGGTCAAGCATCCATTCAACACGTCCGACTTCTCGTCCTACCTGGTGCAGGCGCAATCGAGCGGCGCCAAGATCATCGGACTGGCCAACGCCGGTGCCGACACCATCAATTCGATCAAGACCGCCGCCGAGTTCGGCATGCTCAATTCCGGCAAGCAGAAGTTCGCCGGCCTGCTGATGTTCATCAACGACATCCACGCGCTCGGCCTGAAAGCCGCACAAGGTCTGTACGTCACCGAAGCTTTCTACTGGGACACCAACGACGAGACGCGCAAATGGTCGGAACGCTTCTTCAAGCGCGTCGGCAAGATGCCGTCGTCGATCCAGGCCGCCGACTATTCGTCGACGCTGCAATACCTGAACGCGATCAAGGCAACCGGCACCGACGATGCCGATGTCGTGATCAAGAAGATGAAGGAAACCCCGGTCAACGACTTCTACACCAAGAACGGCAAGATCCGCGCCGATGGCCTGCTGGTGCATGACATGTACCTGATGCAGGTGAAGACGCCGGCCGAGTCGAAGAAGCCATGGGACTACTACAACATCCGCGCAGTGGTGCCGGGCGATGAAGCCTATCCGTCGCTGGCCAGCGGTACCTGCAATTTCGCCAAGAAGCAATGACGAAAGCGGTCGTCGATGCGTAGGAAAATTCCCAGCATCACCGCATTGATGGCCTTCGAGGCGGCGGCGCGCTACCAGAGTTTTTCGCGCGCCGCCGATGCGCTGTCGCTGACGGAGGGCGCCATCAGCCGCCAGATCGCGGGACTCGAAGAGTTCCTCGATCTGCTGCTGTTTCATCGCGTCAAAAAGCGCGTACAGCTGACCGATATCGGCAAGGCCTATTTCGCGCACGTGCGTGAAGACCTCAACCGGCTGGAACGCAATACGCTCAGCGCCATGGCTTACCAGGACGGACAGCAGATCCTCGAATTGGCGGTGATTCCCACCTTCGCCACCAAATGGCTGATTCCGCGCTTGTCGGAGTTCAGCCGCCTGCATCCGGAAATCGTGGTCAACCTGAGCGAGCGGGCGCTGCCTTTCCTGTTCGGCGATTCGGTGTTCGACGCCGCCGTGCATTACGAGCATCCGGCCTGGGCCGGCAATGCCCAGGAACTGCTGTTCGAGGAAGAGCTGGTGCCGGTCTGCAGCCCGCAACTGCTGGGCGGCAAGACTGCGCTCAGCATCGACGAACTGGCGGCGTATCCATTGCTGCAAAAGAATACGCGCGAAGACGTCTGGCGCCACTGGTTCGACATGCAGGGATTCCAGGGCCGCAATCCGGTCGGCGGACCGCGCCACGATCTGTTTTCGATGATCATCCAGGCGGCCTGCTACGGTCGCGGCATTGCACTGGTGCCGCGTCTGTACGTCGAGGACGAATTACGCAGCGGCGCCTTGCTGATACCGCTGGACCGGCCGATACGCGGCCTGAAGAAATATTGCGTGGTCTATCCCGAACATGAAGAAGCCTCGCCGACGCTCAAGCTGTTCATCGCCTGGCTGATGCAGGCGGCGCGCGAGCAATCGCATGGGCCGGCAATGCGGGCGGGCATCAACTGAAAGACAACATGGACATCATCCTGGAGACAAAAAACCTGACGAAGGAATTC
>NZ_AJHH01000384.1 GCF_000256565.1 Herbaspirillum lusitanum P6-12
AACGGCGCCGGCAAGACGACGTGCTTCAACCTGCTGACCAAATTCCTGGTGCCGACCTCGGGCCAGATCCTGTTCAACGGTCGCGACATCACGATGGAAGCACCGGCGCAGATTGCGCGCCAGGGCATCATCCGTTCGTTCCAGATTTCGGCGGTGTTTCCGCACCTGAGCGTGATGGAGAACGTGCGCATCGGTTTGCAGCGCACGCTCGGCACGTCCTTCCATTTCTGGAAGAGCAGCGACAGCCTCAAGCAACTCAACGACCGCGCCATGGCCTTGCTCGACGAAGTCGACCTGACCAGTTTCGCCGATACGCTGACGGTGGATTTGCCGTATGGGCGCAAGCGCGCATTGGAAATCGCCACGACGCTGGCGATGGAACCCGAACTGATGCTGCTCGATGAACCGACCCAGGGCATGGGCCACGAAGACGTCGATCGCGTGACCGCGCTGATCAAGAAGGTCTCGGTCGGCCGCACCATCCTGATGGTGGAACACAACATGAACGTCATCGCCGGCATCTGCGACCGCATCAGCGTGCTGCAACGCGGCGCCGTGCTGGCCGAAGGCACGTATGACCAGGTATCGAAGAATCCGCAGGTGATGGAAGCCTACATGGGCACCACTGCCGGCGCGCTGGAAGGAGCACACTGATGACGATCGTGACAAGTGCGGCGACATTGCAACAAGGCGGTATCGCATCCGCAACCGGCGGCACTCCGGCGCTGGAGATTTCCGACCTGCAATCCTGGTACGGCGAATCCCACATCCTGCACAACGTCAACCTGTCGGTGAACAAGGGCGAAGTGGTCACGCTGCTGGGCCGCAACGGTGCCGGTCGCACCACCACCTTGCGTTCCATCATGGGGCTGGTCGGTGCACGCAAGGGCTCGATCAGGATCAACGGCAATGAAACCGTCGCCATGCCGACCTACAAGATCGCGCATCAGGGTGTCGGTTATTGCCCGGAAGAGCGCGGCATCTTTTCGTCGCTGTCGGCGGAAGAGAACCTGATGCTGCCGCCGTTCGTGTCGAAGACCGACAAGGGCATGTCGATCGACGAGATCTACGACATGTTCCCGAATCTGAAGGAACGCCGCAACAGCCAGGGCACGCGTTTGTCCGGCGGTGAACAGCAGATGCTGGCGGTGGCGCGCATCCTGCGCACGGGCGCCCGCCTGTTGCTGCTCGACGAGATTTCCGAAGGCCTGGCGCCGGTGATCGTGCAGGCGCTGGCGCGCATGATCCTCATGCTCAAGGCCAAGGGTTACACGATTGTGATGGTGGAACAGAACTTCCGCTTTGCTGCACCGCTGGCGGATCGTTTCTATGTGATGGAACACGGCCAGATCGTCGAGTCGTTCGCTTCGTCGGAACTCGAATCGAAGACGCAGAAGCTCAATGAGCTGCTGGGTGTATAAGCACATAAGCGCATAAGCGAAGTTTCGCTATTCAAGCGGTTCAAGCAGTCGCATCATTATTCTGAATTAACAAAGCAGTCATAAAAAGAATGCACCATGGTGCGACGAACGGTCGCGTGATCATTCACGCACCCGTTCGCAAAAATCGGGCAGGACGCACTTACTACTGAGCGGGCATCACAAACGTTACAGCATCACTAGCGTTATAACAAAAGGAGATGGAAATGAAGTTAAAGGCAATGTCACTCGCCGTGTCTACCGCGGCAGCAGCGTTCGCATTCGCGGCACCGGCTTCGGCGCAAATTTCCGGAGACGTGATCAAGATCGGTTTCATCACCGACATCTCCGGCGTCTATTCGGACATCGACGGCCAGGGCGGTGCGGAAGCGATCAAGTTCGCGATCGCCGACATGGGCGGCTCGATCAACGGCAAGAAAATCGAACTGGTTGTCGCCGATCACCAGAACAAGGCTGACGTCGCCGCCAGCAAGTCGCGCGAATGGTTCGACCAGCAGGGCGTTGACGTCCTGATCGGCGGCACCAACTCCGGCACTGCGCTGGCAATGGCGAAAGTCGCCAACGAAAAGAAAAAGGTCTTCATCGAAAACGGCGCCGGCTCGGCCCGCCTGACCAATGAAGAATGCTCGCCGTACACCGTCCACTACGCCTACGACACCGTCGCGCTGGCCAAGGGCACCGGTTCGGCGGTCGTGAAGCAGGGCGGCAAGAGCTGGTTCTTCCTGACCGCCGACTACGCGTTCGGTCACTCGCTGGAAAGCGACACCAGCAACGTCGTCAAGGCATCGGGCGGCACGGTCGTAGGTTCGGTCAAGCATCCGCTGGGTGCATCCGACTTCTCGTCCTTCCTGCTGCAAGCACAAACTTCCAAGGCGCAGATCATCGGCCTGGCCAACGCCGGCGGCGACTTCATCAATTCGGTGAAGGCTGCCAACGAGTTCGGCATCACCAAGACCGCCAAGCTGGCCGGCCTGCTGGTGTTCATCAACGACGTGCACTCGCTGACGCCGAAGCTGACCCAGGGCATGTACCTGACCGACAGCTGGTACTGGGACACCAACGAAGAGACCCGCAAGTTCGCCAAGCGCTACTTCGAAAAGCAAAAGAAGATGCCGTCGAGCCTGCAAGCCGCCGACTACTCCGCCGCGCTGCAATACCTGCAAGCGGTGAAGGCTGCCGGTACGGATGATTCGGACAAGGTCATGGCGCAACTGCGCAAGACCAAGTTCAACGACGTCTTCCAGAAGAACGGCTACCTGCGCGCCGATGGCCGCGTGGTCCATGACATGTATCTGTACCAGGTCAAGACACCGGCCGAGTCCAAGTACCCATGGGACTACTACAAGCTGGTCCAGACCATCCCTGCGGAACAAGCCTGGACTACCAAGGCTGAATCCAAGTGCTCGGCCTGGAAATAATCCGCCGGTAATCGACGGGCAATCAACGCACCAAAAGGATCTGTCATTTCTGATTTCTGTTGAAGAATCGGGGATGACAGATTTTTCTTGTTGTATTTGATAAACCGGAAACGCGCGCTTCGCCGCACGGCATCCGGTCAATCGGAATGAATGAGTTTCTATGGAATTATTCGGCATACCCCTGCAAGCCTTGTTGAGCCAGCTGCTGCTGGGTCTCGTGAACGGCTCGTTCTACGCCGACAGCTGGTACTGGGACACCAACGAAGAGACCCGCAAGTTCGCCAAGCGCTACTTCGAAAAGCAAAAGAAGATGCCGTCGAGCCTGCAAGCCGCCGACTACTCCGCCGCGCTGCAATACCTGCAAGCGGTGAAGGCTGCCGGTACGGATGATTCGGACAAGGTCATGGCGCAACTGCGCAAGACCAAGTTCAACGACGTCTTCCAGAAGAACGGCTACCTGCGCGCCGATGGCCGCGTGGTCCATGACATGTATCTGTACCAGGTCAAGACACCGGCCGAGTCCAAGTACCCATGGGACTACTACAAGCTGGTCCAGACCATCCCTGCGGAACAAGCCTGGACTACCAAGGCTGAATCCAAGTGCTCGGCCTGGAAATAATCCGCCGGTAATCGACGGGCAATCAACGCACCAAAAGGATCTGTCATTTCTGATTTCTGTTGAAGAATCGGGGATGACAGATTTTTCTTGTTGTATTTGATAAACCGGAAACGCGCGCTTCGCCGCACGGCATCCGGTCAATCGGAATGAATGAGTTTCTATGGAATTATTCGGCATACCCCTGCAAGCCTTGTTGAGCCAGCTGCTGTTGGGCCTCGTGAACGGTTCGTTCTACGCGATGCTGTCGCTGGGACTGGCGGTCATCTTCGGCCTGCTCAACGTGATCAACTTTGCACACGGCACCCTTTACATGCTCGGCGCGTTCGCGGCATGGATAGGCTTGAGCTATTTCAATATCAATTACTGGGTGATGCTGATTCTGGCGCCGCTCATCGTCGGCGCATTCGGCATCGTGATCGAAAAGACCATGCTGCGCTGGCTCTACAAGCTCGATCACCTTTACGGTCTGCTGCTGACCTTCGGCATCACGCTGATGGTGGAAGGCATCTTCCGTTCGATCTACGGCGTCTCCGGTCAACCTTACTCTGTGCCTGACGCACTGCAGGGTGCCACCAACCTGGGCTTCATGGTCTTGCCGAATTACCGCGCCTGGGTCGTACTGGCGTCGGTGGTGGTGTGTTTCTCGACCTGGTTCGTGATCGAAAAGACCCGTCTGGGCGCTTACCTGCGCGCCGGCACCGAGAACCCGAAACTGGTGGAAGCCTTCGGCATCAACGTGCCGCTGATGGTCACCCTGACCTACGGCTTCGGCGTGGCGCTGGCGGCATTCGCCGGCGTGCTGGCGGCGCCGGTGATCCAGGTGTCGCCGCTGATGGGCTCGAACCTGATCATCGTGGTGTTCGCGGTGGTGGTGATCGGCGGCATGGGTTCCATCCTCGGCTCCATCGTCACCGGCCTAGGCCTGGGCGTGATCGAAGGCCTGACGCGGGTGTTCTATCCCGAGATTTCCGCGACCGTGGTGTTCATCATCATGGCCATCGTACTGATGATTCGTCCTGCCGGCCTGTTCGGCAAGGAAAAGTGAGATGCGTGAGATGCATATGACGAACAAGAAAATCGCCTACGGAATTTTCCTGCTGGCTGCGCTGGCGGCGCCCTTCGGTTTCTACCCGGTGTTCCTGATGAAGATCCTGTGCTTCGCCCTGTTTGCGAGCGCCTTCAACCTGCTGATCGGATACACCGGCCTGCTGTCGTTCGGCCATGCAGCCTTCTTCGGCTGGTCCGGTTACGTCGCCGGACATGCGATCAAGGTATGGGGCCTGCCGACTGAAGCCGGCCTGGTGCTGGGGACGGTGGTCGGCGCGTTGGTCGGCCTGGTGATGGGGCTGCTGGCGATCCGTCGCCAGGGCATCTACTTCACCATGGTGACGCTGGCGTTGGCGCAGATGCTGTACTTCGTCTGCCTGCAGGCGCCGTTCACCGGCGGCGAAGA
>NZ_AJHH01000385.1 GCF_000256565.1 Herbaspirillum lusitanum P6-12
GCTGGAGAACAAGCTGGGCGACATCGGGAACTGGCTGGCGTCGGTCACGCATATCCAGTGGTTCGGCACGCTCGGCGATTCGGTCACGATGGTGACGGGATTCATTTTCGTCGTGTGCGTGCTGGCGTTCCGCCGCGGCATTGTCGGCGAGGTGCTGGCCTGGAGCGAACGGCGCAGGGCGGTGTGATTTCTCCGACGCCATGGCCTTGCCGGCGACCTCGGCATGCATGTCTTCTGCATT
>NZ_AJHH01000386.1 GCF_000256565.1 Herbaspirillum lusitanum P6-12
ACGGCCTTGCCGGCGACCTCGGCATGCATGTCTTCTGCATTAGTTCGCGTTGGTGGACGCAACAAGCGAAATGCGCGTGGCGATGTGCTTGCGACCGGTCCTTGTGTTGAATTGACTAGCGACGGCCAATGCTAAAATAAGTAGCAGCACCTCACAATTGATATATATCGTTGTTACGTAGCGCCATTCCGGAACAAAGTCGATGCGCAGAAAAATTCCCAGCACCAGCATGTTGGAGGCTTTCGAGTCTGCCGCGCGCCATTTGAGCTTCACCCGCGCGGCCGACGAGCTGTCGTTCACCGAGAGCGCAATCAGCCGGAAGATCGCTTTGCTGGAGGAGTATCTCGGCGTCCAGCTGTTCACCCGCGTCAAGAAAAGACTGCAGCTGACCGACGCCGGCAAGAGCTACAGCCAGCGGGTGCAGGAGAGCCTGGACAAGCTCGAGATGGACACCACGTTGACCATGGCGCACGACGCCGGGCGCATTTCACTCGAGCTGGCGGTGTTGCCGACGTTTGCATTGAAGTGGCTGATGCCGCGCCTGCATGAGTTCAACGCACTGCATCCCGAGGTCACGATCCATGTTGCCGCGCGTGAAGAGCCTTTCCTGTTTTCGGAAGCGCCGTTCGACGCTGCCATCCATTTCGATCATCCGGTCTGGGCCAACGCCACCAGCACCTATTTATTTACCGAGGAACTGATCCCGATCTGCAGCCCGCAGTTGATCGGCGGCAAGCATTGCCGCAAGCCGGCCGATTTGCTGGACTACGTGCTGATGCACAAGACCGGCCGTCCGGAAGCATGGTCGCGCTGGTTCGAACTGGCAGGCTGTCCCGATGCGCGCGCGCGCGGCGGTATGT
>NZ_AJHH01000387.1 GCF_000256565.1 Herbaspirillum lusitanum P6-12
CCCCGGCATCGCGCTGGTGCCGCGCACTTACGTCATGGACGACATCGAGTCGGGGCAATTGACCGTGCCGTGGGAGATGGTGGTGCCGGGCGCGAAGGACTATTACTTCGTCGTGCCGGAGCAGAAGCAGGCGTCGCAGGGAGTGCAGTTGTTTTTGGCGTGGCTGCTCAAGGTCGCCGAGCAGTATCGGGATGTGACCGAGCAAGCCTGAGGTCCTGGCCTGGGGCGCTGGAAATAAAAGGAGTTGGATGTCAGGTCGCCGCAGATCGGGCGCCTGAAGGACGAGTCAGGCTTTGAAACACGGGGAAGGAAACCTGGTCGGGGTGAGAGGATTCGAACCTCCGGCCTCTACGTCCCGAACGTAGCGCTCTACCGGGCTAAGCTACACCCCGACGGTGTGGTGTTTTGTCGTTGATCAGTGGTTGCGGTCAACAGCGAACGTCGATAATTCTAGCAAAGAATTTTTGTACTTGCTATCCGGCAGCGACTGCACGGCGTCGGCCGCGCGTTGCGCCGCTTTCTGTGCTTCGCGGCGGGTGTAGTCGAGCGCGCCCGAACTGGTAATAGCGGCCAGGATCTGGTCGAAATGCTGCTCGTCGCCGTTTTCGATGCAGCTGCGCACCAGTTCGCGTTGCTCCGGGCTGCCGTTTTCCATCAGATAGATCAATGGCAGCGTCGGCTTGCCTTCGCGCAGGTCGTCGCCGACGTTCTTGCCGATTTCGGCGGCGTTGCCGGAATAGTCCAGCACGTCGTCGATCAGTTGGAACGCGGTGCCGAGCGAACGGCCGTATTCGCCGGCGGCTTCGATGCCGGCTTCGTCGGCGCCGGAGATCAGCGCGCCGAGCTGGGCGGCGGCTTCAAACAGTTTGGCGGTCTTGGAGCGGATCACGCGCAGGTAATCTTCTTCGTTGACGTCCGGGTTGTGCATGTTGAGCAACTGCAGCACTTCGCCTTCGGCGATCACGTTGGTGGCGTCGGCGACGATTTGCATGACGCGGGCGTTGCCCACGGTCACCATCATCTGGAAGGCGCGCGAATACAGGAAATCGCCCACCAGCACCGAAGCGGCATTGCCGAACAGCGCGTTGGCGGTTTCCTTGCCGCGGCGCAATGACGATTCGTCAACAACGTCGTCGTGCAGCAGGGTCGCGGTGTGGATGAATTCGATCACCGCCGCCAGCGAATGGTGGGCCGTGCCTTTATAGGCGTATGCATTGGCGATCAGCAGCACCAGCACGGGGCGGATGCGCTTGCCGCCGGCGCTGATGATGTACTCGGAAACCTGATTCACCAGCGGGACTTCGGAATAAAGTTGCCGGCGGATAACGGTATTGACCTCGCCCATGTCGGCAGCTATCGGGTCAATGAAGGAATTGGGCGTAGCGGTTTGGAGAGCGGCGGACAAGGCTGAACCTGTGAAAAATCAAGATTGCCGTGATTATACGATGACAAAGCCGCCGCCACGTACCGCCGCGACTGTTTCGGATTGTGCTTTTCCTGGTGGAAATTGCCGTATTGCCATTTCATCAGGGGTTGCACACGAAAGTCAAGAGCTTTTGACGAGCTGGCTAAGTCTATGTATAATTGGAGGTTTTCCCGATTCGAAAGCCGCTTTTCATGGGCCTCGCAGAGGAGAAAAAGAAAATTTATTCATTCATTTTCGATGAGGTTTCACATGTACGCGGTCATAAAAACCGGCGGCAAACAATATAAAGTTGCCGCTGGTGAAAAACTTAAAGTAGAACAGATACCGGCAGACATTGGCTCCCAAATCACTTTGGATCAAGTGCTCGCAGTGGGCGCAGGCGATACCGTGAAATTCGGTGCGCCATTGGTCGAGGGTGCAACGGTGCTGGTTACTGTCATAGCGCAGGGTCGCCACGACAAGGTCAAGATCTTCAAAATGCGTCGTCGTAAGCATTATCAGAAGCGTCAAGGCCATCGCCAGAACTACACCGAACTGCAAATCGTCTCGATCAACGCTTAATAGCGCAGGTCAAACTAGATACAAGGAGTCCTTAAATGGCACATAAAAAAGGCGGCGGCACTACGCGCAACGGCCGTGATTCAGAGTCGAAACGACTCGGCGTCAAGGTCTATGGCGGCCAAGCGATCAACGCTGGCGGCATCATCATTCGTCAACGCGGCACCAAGGTTCATCCTGGTGAAAACGTTGGCATGGGCAAGGACCACACTCTGTTCGCATTGACAGAAGGTAAAGTCCAGTTCGTGATCAAGGGCGTTGCGAAGCGCCAGTACGTTACTGTTGTTGCGGCGGCTGCTTAAGTTTTACTTGAGTCCTGCACATTAGTGACTACATGAGGCGCAAGCCTTAGCAAAAGTTGTTTTAAGGCTCTGCCTCTGGTGGAGCCTTTTTTAGTTTTTAGCTGTCTGGTTTTGTTTTCATCCTGCAGCGCGCAGGTCTGGCCTCCGGCGTCACCAAGGTGACCATCGGCCCGGCAACGCGACTGTACTTGTAGCTCTAGGAATCTCTGCCTAAGCTACCCGTGTTCCGATCTCATGGCCCATGCTGTTTTTCTCCGTGGCGCCGCTGTCGTTCGGACACTGTCTCCGGCGAACGGTCTTCATTCATGCCTACCGCTTGCCCGGCTAAGTTTATTTTAAGCAGAGCTTCTTACTTTTAAGTTAGCGGTAACAATCATGAAGTTTATCGACGAAGCAAAGATCGAACTGATCGCGGGCGATGGCGGCAACGGCGTTGCCAGTTTTTGCCGTGAAAAATTCCGTCCGTTCGGTGGTCCCGACGGCGGTGACGGCGGCAAGGGCGGCAGCATCTGGGCAGTCGCCGACCGTAACGTCAACACCCTGATCGACTATCGCTATTCCAAGCTGCACAAGGCGCGCAACGGCGAAAACGGTCGCGGCTCGGATTGCTACGGCAAGGGCGCCGACGACATTTTCCTGCGCATGCCGGTGGGCACGCTGATCGTCGACCACAACACCGGCGAACACATCGCCGATCTGACCGAGCACGAGCAGGTCGTGCTGCTGGCGCAAGGCGGCGAAGGCGGCTGGGGCAATATCCATTTCAAGACGTCCACCAACCGCGCCCCGCGTCAAAAGACCGAAGGCAAGGAAGGCCAGCGCCGCGAATTGCGCCTGGAGCTGAAGGTGCTGGCCGATGTGGGTCTGTTGGGCATGCCCAACGCGGGCAAGTCGACCTTCATCTCGGCCGTCTCGAACGCGCGTCCGAAGATCGCCGACTATCCGTTCACGACGCTGCATCCGAACCTGGGCGTGGTGCGCGTGAGCCATGAAAAGAGCTTCGTGATCGCCGACATCCCGGGCCTGATCGAAGGCGCCGCCGATGGCGCCGGCCTGGGCGTGCAGTTCCTGCGCCACTTGCAGCGCACCGGCTTGCTGTTGCACATCGTCGATCTGGCGCCGTTTGAAGACACGGTTGATCCGGTCAAGGAAGCCAAGGCCATCGTCAAGGAGTTGCAGAAGTATGACGATTCCCTGTTCGACAAGCCGCGCTGGCTGGTGCTCAACAAGCTCGACGTGGTGCCGGAAGCGGACCGCAAGAAGCGCGTCAAGGACTTCGTCAAGCGCTTCGGCTGGAAGGGTCCGGTGTTTGAAATCTCCGCGCTGACGCGCGACGGTTGCGAAGACCTGATCACTGAAATCTACGGCTATCTGGAAACCAAGCGTCATCAGGAACATCGCGCCGAAGAAACCCAGATGACCGAAGAAGCGCGCGGTATTTCCTCGATCGATCCGGACGATCCTCGTTTCAAAGTGCTCGACTGAGCATCTGCGGTAAATTTGCAGGTAAATCGTTTACTATCTTGTTCTCGATGCATGTCCGTCGACACCCATGGTGCGGCGGACATTTGAATTTTACGGCCCGGCCGATCTTCCTCCAACAACATGCATTCCGTCATACAACAAGCCAAGCGGCTGATCATCAAAGTCGGTTCATCGCTCGTGACCAACGATGGCAAGGGGCTCGACAGTGCCGCCATCGCCATGTGGGCCGAGCAGATCGCGCACTTGCGCACGCTCGGCAAGGAAGTGGTGCTGGTCAGTTCCGGCGCGATCGCCGAAGGCATGCAACGCCTCGGCTTCGATCGTCGTCCGACCGGCGTGCACGAATTGCAGGCTTGCGCCGCCGTCGGCCAGATGGGCCTGGCGCAGATCTACGAAACCAGTTTCCGCGCGCATCAACTCGGCACTGCGCAAGTGCTGCTCACGCACGCCGACCTGGCCGACCGGGAACGTTACCTCAACGCGCGCTCCACCTTGTTCACGCTGCTGCGTTTCGGCGTGGTGCCGATCATCAACGAGAACGACACCGTCGTCACCGATGAAATCAAGTTCGGCGACAACGACACGCTCGGCGCACTGGTCGCCAACCTGATCGAAGCCGATGCGCTGATCATCCTGACCGACCAGCGGGGCCTGTATACGGCCGACCCGCGGCGCGATCCGGATGCACAATTCGTGCACGAAGCCAAGGCCGGCGATCTTGCTCTGGAAGCCATGGCGGGCGGCGCCGGCAGCGGCATCGGTCGCGGCGGCATGCTCACCAAAATCCTCGCGGCCAAGCGTGCCGCCACCTCAGGTGCGCACACCGTGATTGCCTGGGGACGTGAAGAGAGCGTGTTGAGCCGCCTCGCTGCCGGCGAAGCCATCGGCACGCAATTGACCGCGCAGACGGCACAACTGACCGCACGCAAGCAATGGATGGCCGATCATCTGCAGACCGCTGGTCGCGTGATGCTGGATGACGGCGCCGTGCAGAAACTCACGGCCGAAGGCAAGTCGCTTCTGCCTATCGGCGTCACCGAAGTAGCCGGTGAATTCGGTCGCGGCGATGTCATTACCTGCGTTGACGCCAGCGGCAAGCCTGTCGCGCGCGGCATCAGCAACTACGCCAGCTCGGATGCGCGCCGCATCGTGCGTCATCCCTCGTCGGAAATCCTGTCCATCCTCGGTTTCGTCGAAGAATCCGAATTGATCCATCGCGATAATCTGGTGCTGCTGTAAGCCGGTAAAATACGCCGGAAAAACAAAAGGGGCGCAGTAGTCAACTGCGCCCCTTTTTGCATTCTGCGTCGCCGGGATTCAGTCCCTGGCCGGATCGATCGGACGATTTTCACGCAGGCGGTTGCTGATTTTTCTCAGGTCGCCGTCCAGTATGCCGACCTGGCAGAAATAGCTCTTGTAGAGCGCCGCATCCTGGCGATTGGCGCCGGTATCCTTGATGCGCACCCATTTGTCGTGGCGCGAACGCGACCAGCTGCCGTCGCTGCGGCCGAAGGCGTATTGCTTGATCTCGTAGGTTTCGCAGCGAATGCCGGAGTAGATGACATTGGTGGCGCCGCCGCTGCTCTTGGTGACCATGATGTAACGCACGACGTTGTCGCTGCCGATGCTCAGCGACTTGAGGTCGACGTAGGATTTGGAGGTCGTGGTCGGCCCGACGTAGAACTCGGCAAGATTTTCCGGTAGCGGCGCGGGTGGCAATTGCACGGCGATTTCTTGCCACGGTTTTTCTTCATCGTCGAATTCTTCGTCGAAGTTGCCCAACTGCTGAGCGAAACTGAGCGTGGCCGAACACAGCAGCAGACCTGCCGCCAAGGCGCGGACAAGTCGGTGTGGAGCAAAGGTATTCCAGAAGCGTTGGGACATGAAGATTCACTTAATGGTGGGCGGAGTGGCGGATCCGCAGGGATCCGCCTGTTGGGCGTTGCCGGGATGATCGGATGATGCGTGCTCCGTTTTGCCCGCAGCATCGGGACGGCGATGTGCTGCATGCGGCCGCGCCAGGAAGCGCGACAACTCCTTGAGCGCCTGCTGGTAAACGTCGCGCTTGAATTCGATGACCACGTCCAGCGGCACCCAATAGTCGTGCCAGCGCCAGGCGTCGAACTCGGGATGCGAGGTCAGGCGCAGGTTGACATCGCAATCGCGGCCGACCATGCGCAGCAGGAACCAGATCTGTTTTTGCCCGCGATAATGGCCGCGGATTTCACGCTTGATGAAATGATCGGGTACCTCATAGCGCAGCCAGTCGCGCGTGCGACCGATGATCTTGACGTGTTCCGCTTTCAGGCCGATTTCTTCTTCGAGTTCGCGAAACATCGCCTGTTCGGGAGTTTCGCCATGTTTGATTCCGCCTTGTGGAAATTGCCACGAATGTTCTCTAACCCGCTTGCCCCACCAGACTTCATTCTGGGCATTGAGCAGGATGATGCCGACGTTCGGGCGGAAGCCTTCTCGATCCAGCATGGTGTACCTCAAAACTTTCTGCGGCAGGGCGTCCTCTCTTGCCCTATCCGGCCTCCGCTGGCAATTGCTCGATAATTGTCAGCACGCGCCTTTATCAGGCGCGGCAAAGACCGGCACATCGACGAGCGATGTGCATGAAACAGGGATCAAATATGCAAAGAGTGGGCGCATCAGCCAGCTAATCCTTTAAAATTAGGTTGATTATAAACCTTCCTCTTTTAAAAAGAACTCATCGTCATGCGCGCCTCCCGATTTTTTATTTCCACCTTGAAAGAAGCTCCTTCCGACGCCGAAATCGTCAGCCACAAGCTGATGATGCGGGCCGGGATGATCAAGCGGCTCGGCTCCGGGATCTACACGTACATGCCGATGGGCCTGAAGGTAATCCGCAAGGTGGAAGCGATCGTGCGTGAAGAAATGAACCGCTCCGGCGCCATCGAATTGCTGATGCCGGTGGTGCAGCCGGCCGAGCTGTGGCAGGAAACCGGCCGCTGGGACAAGATGGGCGCCGAACTCATGCGCGTGAAGGATCGTCATGGCCGCGACTTCGCGATCCAGCCGACCTCCGAAGAAGTGGTTACCGATGTTGCCCGCACCGAGCTGCGCAGCTACAAGCAATTGCCGGTCAACTTCTATCACATCCAGACCAAATTCCGCGACGAGCGCCGTCCGCGTTTCGGCCTCATGCGCGGCCGCGAATTCACCATGAAGGACGCCTACTCCTTCGACCGCGACATCGACGGACTGAAGAAGTCCTACCAGGTCATGTACGACGCCTACGTGCGCATTTTCACGCGCTTCGGCCTGCAGTTCCGTGCGGTCGCCGCGGACAATGGCGCCATCGGCGGTTCCGGTTCGCATGAATTCCACGTCATCGCCGCCACCGGCGAAGATGCGCTGGTGTATTGCCCGACTTCCGACTACGCCGCCAACATGGAAGCGGCCGAAGCGGTCGCCGTCAACGCCACGCGCGGCGCGGCCAGCGAAGCGCTGACCAAGACTGCGACGCCGGGCAAGGCCAAGTGCGAGGCGGTGGCCGAGCTGCTCAAGCTGCCGCTGGAACGCACCATCAAGTCCATCGTCCTGACCGTGGAAAAAGACCAGCCGGCCGACAAGGAAGTCTGGCTGCTCCTGCTGCGCGGCGATCATGAGCTCAACGAAGTCAAGGCCGGCAAGATCCCCGGCCTGGCAGGCTATCGTTTCGCCAATGAGGCAGAAATCGTCGAATGGTTCGGCACGCCGCCGGGCTACCTCGGCCCGATCGGCACCAGGAAGCCGGTCAAGGTCGTGGCCGACCGCACCGTCGCCAACATGAGCGATTTCGTCTGCGGCGCCAATGAAGTCGATTTCCACTTCACCGGCGCCAACTGGGACCGCGACCTGCCTGAACCGGTCGTCGCCGATATCCGCAACGTCGTCGAAGGCGACGCTTCGCCGGACGGCAAGGGCGTGCTGGCGATCCAGCGCGGCATCGAAGTCGGTCACGTATTCCAGCTCGGCACCGCCTATTCGGAATCGATGAAGGCGACTTACCTCGACGAAGCCGGCAAACCGCAACCGCTGCAGATGGGTTGCTACGGCATCGGCGTCACGCGCATTCTGGGCGCCGCCATCGAGCAGAATTTCGACGACAAGGGCATCATCTGGCCGGCCACGCTGGCGCCGTTCGAAGTGGTGTTGTGCCCGATGGGCTATGACCGCAGCGAAGCGGTCAAGGCCGAGATCGATAAACTGTACGACGCGCTGGTCGCGGCCGGCGTCGACGTCATCCTGGATGATCGCGGCGAACGTCCGGGCGCGATGTTTGCGGACTGGGAACTGATCGGCGTGCCGCACCGCGTCGTCATCGGCGACCGCGGTCTCAAGGACGGTCAGATTGAATACCAGGGCCGCCGCGATACTGCCGCCACACCGGTGCCGCTGGTCGACGCGCTGGCGTTCATCAAGGGCAAGCTGGCCTGATCGGAGCTCGCCGCAACATGCGGTTTTTCCGGCTGACCCTGACCCTGATGCTGGCGTGTGGTCTGCAATGGTTTGTTGCCGTTGCCGCCCACGCCGGCAATCAACAAGAAGAGCAGCTGGCGGATTCGCTCCGCTCGCTGCTCACGCAAGCGGTGGCGGACGCCCGTCCGCCGAAGCCGCAATTTTCCACCATCGAAGAACGTATCGCCTACCTCAACTGGCTGGGCGAGATGTCCGATCGTTTGCGCGAAGTCGTCCCTGACCGGCGCGGCCGTCTGGAGTTGCTGGAGAGCGCCTGGTATGAAGCGCGCCGCGCGGGACTCGATCCGGCGTTGGTGCTGGGATTGATCCAGGTCGAATCGGCGTTCCGCAAATATGCAATCTCGTCAGCCGGTGCTACCGGGTACATGCAGGTGATGCCGTTCTGGACGCGCGTTATCGGCGACGGCGATCGCCGCAAGCTGTTCCATATGCGCAGCAACCTGCGCTACGGCTGCGTGATTTTGCGGCTCTATCTGGACCAGGAGGGCGGCGATTATTTCATGGCGCTGGGACGGTACAACGGCAGTCGCGGTCAGGCCGAGTATCCAAACGCAGTCCTGAGTGCGTGGAAGCGTTGGGAGTACGGCAATTCCGCCGGCCAAAAAGGAGAGGGAAGCAGCGCCGCAACCGTCGTGCGCTGATCCCCTCTGCCGGCGTCGCTAGTCCAGTCTGCCGGGTAAATCTTTACTGAAAATTTCTTACTGCGTCGTCGCCGGCACAATCGTCACATCCTTGCGCAGGATGCCGCCGGAAGGCACGCTACCTTCCACATCACTTGGGTTTTCGATACGCCGCTGGCAATCCGCCTGATCGCCGGCAGGCAGGGCCTTGCAGCGCTCCAGCGCGTTGGAAGAGTACTGGGCTTGCTGGCCGTCATTCAATCGGCCTTGCCTGGCCTGCTGGTAAGCGGCGCCGGCTTCGCGCAGGCAGGTGGCCTTGTCCTGATTGGACTGGCCGCTGGTGCAGACGGCTTTTTCACGTTGATATTGCGCGTCGAGTTCGGCGTTGCTCTTGCCGGCCGCGAAAGCGCAGGTCGTCGCGAGCAAACCTGCTGCGGCGATGCTGAGTGCGGCGGCGGTGTTGCGCAAGCCCGTGCGGGCCGGTTTCTGTTGAGGGAATGTCATGCTGAAATCCTTTCAGGTTACGTCCGTGACATCTAGACTCCGGCCGAAAACCCAAAGTTCAGCCGGCGACAGAGATATCGGCGCCCTGTAGGAATACACTGTCGGCGCATGGCAACCCGATGCCACCAAAAACAAAAACGCCCGCGCGTTGCGGGCGTTTTTGTTTTGCAAGCAAGTCTGCAAAAACCTGTATTGCCTATTTCAAATGGCCGGAAATCAGCTTGGTCATTTCAAACATCGATACCTGTTTCTTGCCGCCGAACACGACTTTCAACTTATCGTCCGCGTCGATATTGCGCTTGTTCTCAGGGTTTTGCAGATTGTGTTTCTTGATGTATTCCCAGACCTTCTTGGTCACTTCGGTACGTGGCAGAGGCTTTGCACCCACGACTTCAGCCAGCGCTGCGGATGGTGTCAGCGGCTTCATGAAGGCGGCGTTGGGAGTACGTTTGACGGCTGGTTTCTTTGCTGCTGCTTTTGGCGCTGCGGCTTTCTTGGGTGCTGCCGCTTTTGCTGCAGGCTTTGCTGCTGCTTTCGGTGCTGCTTTTGCTACGGGCTTCTTCGCTGCGGCTGCGGGTTTTTTGGCTGTGGCCATCTGTAAGCCTCCTTAATAAGGGATCAAGCAAGGAAAGAGTTGAATGCGCAAATCACGCACCAGCAATAGTGGTGCGGTTTTCCCGGCGATGCAAGTGTTTTTTAGCGCTTTTCGGGGCGAAAACACGCTATAAGCAACGACGATTGTGAAAACCCGCATCGCTCCTCTCAAAAAGCCGCCCGGCGCGGCTTTGCACCGCTACGGGGCATCCCTCTGAAGCGCCTCAGCGCATGCCCGGCATCATGCCCTTCATGCTGCGCATCATTTTCATCATGCCGCCGCCTTTGAGCTTTTTCATCATCGATTGCATTTGCTCGAACTGGGCCAGCATGCGGTTGACTTCCTGCACCTGGACACCGGCGCCGGCGGCGATGCGGCGCTTGCGTGTGGCCTTGATCAGCTCAGGTTTGGCGCGCTCCTGCAGGGTCATCGAATTGATCATGCCTTCCATGCGGCGCACCTGTTTTTCAGCCTGATCCATGTTGGTTTTTCCGGCGGCTTGCTGCATTTGCGCCGGCAACTTGTCGAGCAGGCCGGCCATGCCGCCCATTTTTTTCATCTGGCCGAGCTGGGCCTTGAAGTCGTTGAGATCGAACTTGCCGCCGCCCTTGATCTTTTGTGCGAGGTCGTTCGCAGCGGCGACGTCGACGCCTTTGCGTGCTTCTTCGACCAGCGCCAGGATGTCGCCCATGCCGAGGATGCGGTTGGCCATGCGGCTCGGATCGAAGGCTTCCAGGCCGTCCAGCTTTTCGGCCACGCCGGCGAACTTGATCGGCTTGCCGGTGATGTGGCGCACGCCGCCGCGCGAGTCGCCGTCCAGCTTGGTCAGTACGATACCGGTCAGCGGCAGCGCATCGCTGAAGGCCTTGGCGGTGTTGATGGCGTCCTGGCCGAGCATGGCGTCGACCACGAACAGGGTTTCGATCGGCTTGACGGCGGCGTGCACGGCGCTGATTTCCTGCATCATCGCTTCGTCGATACCGAGACGGCCGGCGGTGTCGATGATCAGCACGTCATGAAAATGGCGCTTGGCGTAGTCGAGTGCGGCCAGGGCGATGTCGACCGGCTTGTCGGTGGTCTTGGTCGGGAAGAAGTCGGCGCCGGCCTGGGCGGTCACGGTTTCCAGCTGGCCGATCGCGGCCGGACGATACACGTCGGCGGAGACCGTCAGGACTTTTTTCCTGGTGTTCTCGCGCAGGTACTTGGCGAGCTTGCCGACGGTGGTGGTTTTACCGGCGCCTTGCAGGCCGGCCATCAGGATGATCGCCGGCGGCTGGGTGGCGAAGTTGAGCTGGGAGGCTTCGGGGCCGAGGTCGGCGCCCATCAGGCTGGCCAGTTCGCGTTGGACCACGCCGACCAGCGCCTGGCCAGGAGTCAGTGAACCGATGACTTCTTCGCCGACCGATCTTTCCTTGACCTTGGCGATGAACTCGCGCACGGCCGGCAGGGCGACGTCGGCCTCCAGCAGCGCCAGGCGCACTTCGCGCAGCATTTCTGCGGTATTGGATTCGGTCAGGCGCGCCTCGCCGCGCATGGTTTTGACGACTTTGGCAAGGCGTTGGGTGAGATTGTCGAGCATGATGAACCGTTATCTTGAAGAAATGGAGACGGGCCGCGCTGGAAAATTCGGGCAGAATCGTCCGGGCGAAACCGCAGGGTAAACAACCATTTTACCCGATCGCACCGCGCCTCAGCGGGTGTCCCTGCCCGGGCTTGAGCAAGAGTAGGGGAAATTACGGTATTGTTCTCGCTGCAGGATTTGTGTATACAGTGGCGTTGCACAGAATGAATGGACGGTTCTTCCCACGAGGAAGGCGCATATCAACCCGCGGCGTACTTTGCCCGCGGCGCAAACATAACGACAGGAGAGAGAGATGCACAAGAAACTCATCGCGGCGGCGGCAGTCGCCATCATGGCGGCAGGCGCTTCATCCAGCGCAGGCGCACAGGAAGTCATCCGCCTCGGCAACCTCAAGTTCGCCCACTACGGCGCGGTCTCGTACATCAAGGAAATCGCCCCGAAATGCGGCATCAAGGTCGACGAAAAAGTCTTCGCCAAAGGGCCCGACGTGATGCAGGGCATCCTTGCCGGTGAACTCGACGTCGGCACGACCGCTTCGGAAGCCGCCATTTCCGGCCGCGCCAACGGCGCGCCGATCTATGTCGTGGCCGGTTTCGCCAAGGGCGGCGCGCGGCTGGTGGCGGCCAAGGATTCCGGCATCAAGTCGGTCAAGGACCTGAAGGGCAAGAAAGTCGGCGTCACCCGCGGCGGTATCCATGAAGTGCTGCTCGACGCCGAACTCGGCCAGAACGGGCTGACGGCCAAGGACGTGACCATCGTCTACCTCGCCTTCGCCGACCTCAACCAAGCGCTGCTGGGCAAGAACATCGACGCCATGATGCAGAGCGAGCCGCAGTCCTCGCAGGCGATCAACAAGGGGTTCGGCGTGGAAGTCATGAAGCCGTACGACACCCCGATCGGCGAACCGGTGCGCACCATGGTGATGACCGAGAAGTTCTACAAGGAGAAGCGTCCGCTGGCCGAGAAGTTCATGCGCTGTTTCCTGGAGGCGACCAAGACCTTCATCGACAACAAGGAAACCGCCGAGAAATACGTGCGCGAAGTCATCTTCAAGAACCAGATCACCAAGGAAGATTTCTACGACGCCATCGGCAATTCGCCTTACGCCTATGACATCACCGCCGAGCATATCCAGGTCACCACCGACACCATGGCCAAATACGGCACCGGCAAGATGGCCAAGCCGCCGATCGCCAAGGATTGGGTGAAAACCGATCTGCTGGAGCAAGCCAAGAAGAGCATGAACCTGAAGTAAAGCAATTAAAGAGGAAGCCGCGATGGCAAAACAGAAAATTGGGGGAGCCCTGGAGGGATTGCTGGTGCCGGTGGCGGTGATCGCCATCTGGCAGGCGGCGTCTTCGCTGGGCTGGATTAATCCGCTGGTTTTGCCGTCGCCGTGGGCGGTGGTGCACAAGTGGTTCGAGTACGCCGCACCGCTGAAGCCGTACGACCCCGCCGAGGGCAACTGGCTGGCCTGGTTGTTCTCCGGCGAGTTGCTGATGGACGCCATCGGCAGCCTGTACCGCGTGGTGGTCGGCTTCCTGATCGGCGCCGGGCTGGCCTTGCCGCTCGGTTTGCTGATGGGTTCCAGCCAGCGCGTCTACGGACTGATGAACCTGACGGTGCAGGTGATCCGCCCGATTCCGCCGATCGCCTACATCCCGCTGGCGATCCTGTGGTTCGGGCTGGGCAATCCGCCGGCGCTGTTCCTGATTTCGCTGGGCGCCTTCTTCCCGGTGCTGATGAATACCATCGCCGGCGTGCGCCAGGTCGACAGCATCTACCTGCGCGCGGCGCGCAACCTCGGCGCCAGCCAGCGCACCCTGTTCGTGCGCGTGATGCTGCCGGCCGCCGTGCCGTACATCCTGTCGGGCGTGCGCATCGGCATCGGCACCGCCTTCATCGTGGTGATCGTGGCCGAGATGATCGCGGTCAGCAACGGCCTCGGTTTCCGCATCATGGAGGCGCGCGAGTACTTCTGGTCCGACAAGATCATCGCCGGCATGATCACCATCGGCCTGCTCGGCCTGGCGATCGACCTCGGCATGAGCCGCCTGAACAATTACATGCTGCGCTGGCATCGCGGACTGGAGAACTGACATGAGCGCCTCCCAAATCGTCGTCACCGGCGTCAACAAGGTCTTCAAGAGCGACGAGCGCGAAGTGGTGGCGCTCAAGGACATCAACCTCGATATCCCGGACGGCCAGTTCGTCTGCCTGCTGGGTCCGTCGGGTTGCGGCAAGTCGACCCTGCTCAACGCCATCGCCGGCTTCGCGCTGCCCAGCAGCGGCAACATCACCACCGACGGCAAGCTGGTCACCGAACCGGGGCCGGATCGCGGCATGGTGTTCCAGGAGTACGCGCTGTTCCCCTGGATGACGGTCGAGCAGAACGTTGCCTTCGGCCTTGAAATCAAGGGCGTCGGCAAGGCCGAGATCCAGGCGCGCGTGACGCAGTTGCTGGACAAGCTGGGCCTGATCGATTTCCGCAGCCGTTTCCCGAAAGACCTGTCCGGCGGCATGCGCCAACGCGTGGCGATTGCCCGCGTGCTGGCGCTGGATTCGCCGATCATGCTGATGGATGAGCCGTTCGGCGCGCTAGACGCCTTGACGCGGCGCAATTTGCAGGACGAGTTGCTGCGCATCTGGGACGAGTTCAAGAAGACCATCGTCTTCGTCACCCACAGCATCGAAGAAGCGATCTACCTGGCCGATCGCATCGTCGTCATGACTTATCGTCCCGGCACCATCAAGCGCGACATCACGGTCACGCTGCCGCGCCTGCGCGATCCGGCCGACCCCGAGTTCAACGCCTTGAAACGCGAACTCGGCCAACTGGTCATGGAAGAACAGCAGCGCCATCATCACGATGAGATGCGCGCCGCCGCAGTCGACTGAGGCCTCTTTGTCTCATTGATTTTTGTCGTTTTGTCCCCACCATATTGCTTTGGTCCGAAGCGATATGGTGATTTCGTATTTGCTCCCCGGCAAGACCGTTCAGCACTGCCGGAACACGTTTCCGGCGACCGGCGACAGTCGGCGAAGTGACGACATGGTGTAAACTTAGCCGATGCAAACTTATTTTTTCATTCTGGCTGCGCTGCTCTATCTGGGTTGCGCCTTCCTGCCTTCCGAGCGGCGCCTGCCGATTTCACTCGGCACGGTGATCGGATGGCTGCTGCACGGCGGCGCGCTGGTCTACGACATGTTTGCGCCCGACGCCGTGCGCGTCGGTTTTGCGGTGATGCTATCGGCCACGATGTGGGTTTCGGTGGCCGCTTACTGGCTGGAAAACCGCAACTTCTCGCTCGACAGCCTGCGCGTTCTGGTGCTGCCGGTGGCCGCCGTGGCGGTGATCCTGCCGAGCGTGTTCCCGGGCAACATGGTCGAGCTGGCCGGCAAGTCGGACTGGTTCCTCTGGCACATCGCGGTTTCCATCCTGGCCTACAGCACGCTGACCATTGCGGCCTTCCACGCGGTGCTGATGGTGCTGCAGGAGTCGCGCCTGCATACGCGCCCCAAGATGGGCGCGGCGCAGCCGGGCTGGTTCTCGATCGCGCTGGACCGCCTGCCGGCGCTGCTGACGATGGAAAAAATCCTGTTTCGCCTGATCGCATTCGGTTTTGTTTTGTTGACCCTGACGGTGCTGTCGGGCGTCGTTTTTTCCGAGCAGCTGTTCCAGAAGGCGTTCCGGTGGGATCACAAGACGATCTTTACCTTGCTGTCCTGGTGCCTGTTCGGTTTATTGCTGGCGGGACGCAAATGGCAAGGCTGGCGCGGTCGCACCGCGCTCAGTTTCACCCTCGCCGGGTTTGCCATTTTGCTGCTCGCCTATGTCGGCAGCCGCTTCGTGCTTGAAGTCGTGTTGCATCGGATACTCGTATGAAATATCTCATTTGGCTGGTGATCGCCCTGGCGGTCGTGGTCTGGTTCCAGCGCACCAAGAAGTCCATGACGGCCGGCGCAGCATCTTCCCCGGACCGCGAAGGTGCGCGGCGTAATCCGTTCGCGCGCAAGCGCGACGAGCCTCGGCAGCAGATCGAGGCCATGGTGCAATGTGCGCATTGCGGCATCCACTTCCCGGTCTCCGAAGCGGTGGTGCATGCCTCGGGCGCCCTGTACTGCTCGGAAGAGCATCGCCGCCTGGCCTCCTTCTGAACCATGACTGCCGCCGTGACTGATCCCGCCGCCTGGAGCATCGATGGTGAGGGCTGGTGCCAGGGCGCCCGCCGCGAGCCTTCCCCCAATTGCGACGACCGGCCCGAGGGCGTGGTGAGCCAATTGCTGGTGATCCACAACATCAGCTTGCCGCCGGGCCAGTTCGGCGGACCGTTCATCGGCGATCTGTTCTGCAACCGGCTGGACTGCGATGCCCATCCGTATTTCGACCAGTTGCGTCCTTTGCGGGTGTCGGCCCATTTCGTCATCCAGCGCGACGGCAGCCTGATCCAGTTCGTCTCGGCCAATGACCGTGCCTGGCATGCCGGAGTGTCCAGCTTCAATGGGCGTGAGCGCTGCAACGACTTTTCCATCGGCATCGAGCTCGAGGGAACCGACTTCGAGCCCTTCACCGAGCTTCAGTACGAAGTGCTGGCGGCGCTCACCGATGCCCTGTACCGGCGCTATCCGCTGGCCGATGTGGCCGGTCACGAGCACATCGCTCCCGGTCGCAAGACCGACCCCGGTCCATTTTTCGACTGGGCGAGATTCCGGAAAAATTTCTATTGCCTTGTAGAACAAGCGCAATTGCGCTTCCCTGCTGGGGGTAGCGGAAGTCAAGCGTAAAACATATAAAAATATCCAGAAATAGCGGTTGCATCTGACGATTGCAGACACTAGAATTAGTCTCAATCATTCCTTTGGGACTAGATGTAGTGTTTTTGGTAAGTAAATCTTTAGTCGGTCGTCGGGTTGGAAGTAGCTGTTCACGGTTCGCTGCGGTACGTATAAAGCGCCGGATCAGGCTCTCAAGAGGGGTCCGGCAGGTTCGGCAGAGTTGGGCTTCACGGTTGGGCTCCATTGAAGGTGACGGGTCTTGAGGCAAGCAACAATTCAAACGATGTCTCGGCAGTCCTCTCATCTCAGATTTTTCAGGTTTTTCAGCTTTTATTTAACAGTTCGGAACAGGTGGCAACCAGGCGGCTGCGCATAGACAGCGGCATTGATGTCGTCCTGTTCCCGGTATTTCGTGAACCTCTCTTCGTTTCAGTATCTATATAGAGAGAAGGTTCTATTGGCAACGCGGGCAGTTTTTGCTGCCCATCAATCACAGTTTTAGGAGGCTCAGTGCGCTCTACTCAAGAAATTTCCGCTAAATCCCCAACAGATTTTGGCGTCATTCCCACCGCAGGCAATCATGACGAAACCACGTCGTCGCAGCTGATCAAGCCGGCTTCCGGTCTGGGCGAATACAGAATCATCCGCCGCAACGGCGCGGTGGTCGGTTTTGAACCATCGAAGATTTCGATCGCGGTGACCAAGGCGTTCCTCGCCGTCAACGGCGGTCAGGGCGCGGCATCGGCGCGCGTGCGCGAAATGGTCGAGCAACTGACAACCAGCGTCGTGTCGGCGCTGGTGCGTCGCCAGCCGACCGGCGGCACTTTCCATATTGAAGACATCCAGGACCAGGTCGAACTGGCGCTGATGCGTTCCGGCGAACACGATGTCGCCCGCGCTTACGTGCTGTACCGTGCCAAGCGCATGGAAGAGCGCGCCCAGCAACAAGGCAGCGCCGCCAAGACCGATTTCGCCGCCCCGCAACTGCATGTGGTGGAAGACGGCCAGAGCCGCCTGCTGGACCTCGACGAAGTCCGCACCCTGATCACCGCCGCCTGCGTCGGCCTGGAAAAGCACGTTGACGCCGACGCCATCCTGGCCGAAACGGTCAAGAACCTGTACGACGGCGTGCCGGTCGAAGAACTGCACAAGTCGGCCATCCTGGCTGCCCGCGCGCTGATGGAAAAAGACCCGGCCTACAGCCAGGTCACCGCGCGCCTGCTGATGCACACGATCCGCAAGGAAGTATTCGGCAAGGAAGTGGCGCAAGCCGATGCGCCGGCCGAGTACCTCGATTACTTCGCCAAGTACATCAAGAAGGGCATCGCCGCCGACCTGCTCGACTCCAAGCTGGCCCAGTTCGATCTGGTCAAGCTGGCCGAGGCCATCAAGCCCGAGCGCGACCTGCAATTCGGCTACCTCGGCCTGCAGACTTTGTACGACCGTTACTTCCTGCACATCCAGGGCACCCGCATCGAAATGCCGCAAGCGTTCTACATGCGTGTCGCGATGGGCCTGTCGCTCAACGAAATCAACCGCGAAGAGCGCACCATCGAGTTCTACAACCTGCTGTCGTCGTTCGACTTCATGAGCTCGACCCCGACCCTGTTCAACTCGGGCACCCTGCGTTCGCAACTGTCGTCGTGCTACCTGACCACCGTTGCCGACGATCTGGACGGCATCTACGAAGCCATCAAGGAAAACGCGCTGCTGGCCAAGTACGCCGGCGGCCTGGGCAACGACTGGACCCCGGTCCGTTCGCTGGGCGCGCACATCAAGGGCACCAACGGCAAGTCGCAAGGCGTGGTGCCGTTCCTGAAAGTGGTCAACGACACCGCCGTGGCGGTCAACCAGGGCGGCAAGCGCAAGGGCGCGGTGTGCGCCTACCTGGAAACCTGGCACATGGACATCGAGGAATTCCTCGAACTGCGCAAGAACACCGGCGACGACCGCCGCCGTACGCATGACATGAACACCGCCAACTGGATTCCCGACCTGTTCATGAAGCGCGTCATGGAAAAGGGCGAGTGGACCCTGTTCTCGCCATCCGATGCGCCCGACCTGCACGACAAGTTCGGCAAGGCCTTCGAAGAAGCCTACACCGGCTACGAAGCCAAGGCCGCACGCGGCGAACTGAAGCTGTTCAAGAAGATTGCTGCGCTGGACCTGTGGCGCAAGATGCTGTCGATGCTGTTCGAGACCGGCCACCCATGGATCACCTTCAAGGACCCATGCAACATCCGTTCGCCGCAGCAACACGTCGGCGTGGTCCACAGCTCGAACCTGTGCACCGAGATCACCCTGAACACCAACGAATCCGAAATCGCCGTCTGCAACCTGGGTTCGGTCAACATGCCGGCCCATCTGGTCAATGGCGAGATCGACCACGCCAAGCTGCAAAAGACCATCCGCACGGCAATGCGCATGCTCGACAACGTGATCGACATCAACTACTACGCCGTCAAGAAGGCACGTGATTCCAACCTGCGCCACCGTCCGGTCGGCCTGGGCATCATGGGCTTCCAGGACTGCCTGCACATGAAGCGCGTGCCTTATGCTTCGATGGACGCAGTGGAATTCGCCGATCGTTCGATGGAAGCCGTCTGCTACTACGCTTACTGGGCATCGACCGAACTGGCGGAAGAGCGCGGCCGTTACAGCTCCTACCGCGGTTCGCTGTGGGATCGCGGCATCCTGCCGCAAGACTCCCTGAAGCTGCTGGCGCAGGAACGCGGCGGCTATCTGGAAGCGGACATGTCCGAAACGCTGGACTGGTCGGCACTGCGTTCGCGCATTTCCGAGTTCGGCATGCGCAACTCGAACTGCGTGGCGATCGCGCCGACGGCAACGATTTCCAACATCATCGGCGTCTCGGCTTGCATCGAACCGACTTACCAGAACCTGTATGTGAAGTCGAATCTGTCCGGCGAATTCACCGAAATCAACGAGTACCTGGTGCGTGACCTGAAGGCGCGCGGCCTGTGGGACGAAGTCATGATTTCCGACCTGAAATACTTTGACGGCAGCCTGGCCAAGATCGACCGCATCCCGCAAGACCTGCGCGATATCTACGCCACCGCCTTCGAAGTCGAACCGTCCTGGCTGGTGGAAGCTGCATCGCGCCGTCAGAAGTGGATCGATCAGGCCCAATCGCTGAACATCTACATGGCCGGCGCATCGGGCAAGCGCCTGGATGAAACATACAAGCTGGCATGGTTGCGCGGTCTGAAGACCACCTACTACCTCCGCACCATCGGCGCGACCCATACCGAGAAGTCGACTTCCAAGACCGGCGCGCTGAACGCGGTGGCGGTGGATGGCGGCGTCAGCCACAGTGCAGCGGCAGCTTCTGCGCCGGCATCGATGACGGCGTCTGCAGCCAGCATGGCAACCGTGGCGGCGGCAGAAGTCGAAGCCGACGGCGCCGCGTGCTACCTGCGTCCCGGCGATGATGGTTTTGAAGAGTGCGAAGCTTGCCAGTAATCAAAACGCGGTAAATTCAGGCCACCGCCGCCGGCAAGTCCGGCGGCAGTCTTCTCCGGAAGATGAACGGGGCGCCTGAATCAATGTCACAAATCACATCCCGGCCGCGCCGGGACGTCAAAAGTAAATAAAGTAAAGGATCAAAAAATGCTCTCTTGGGATGATGAAGTGAAGGCGACGCCGGCACCATCCGCGCCGCACGCCTCGCAAACGCCTCAGCCTCAATTGCAATCGGCCGCCGTAAATGCACGTCCGCAGTTTTCCGACGTGGCCCTGAATCCTGCTCTGGTTACCAAAGACGAAGCGCCGGTTGATGTGACCCGCCGCGTCAACGCCGCCGACAAGCGCATCATCAACGGCCACACCGACGTCAACCAGCTGGTGCCGTTCAAATACAAATGGGCCTGGGACAAGTACCTGGCCGGCTGCGCCAACCACTGGATGCCGCAGGAAATCAACATGCAGCGCGACATCGAACTGTGGAAAGATCCGAACGGCCTGACCGAAGACGAACGCCGTCTGGTCAAGCGCAACCTCGGTTTCTTCGTCACGGCCGACTCGCTCGCCGCCAACAACATCGTGCTCGGCACCTACCGCCACATCACTGCGCCGGAATGCCGCCAGTACCTGTTGCGCCAGGCGTTTGAAGAAGCGATCCACACCCACGCCTATCAGTACATCGTCGAGTCGCTGGGCCTGGACGAAGCCGAGATCTTCAACGCCTATCACGAGGTGAAGTCGATCCGCGACAAGGACGAGTTCCTGATCCCGTTCATCAACACGCTGACCGATCCGCAGTTCACCACCGGCACCACCGAGAACGACCAGAAGCTGCTGAAGTCGCTGATCGTTTTCGCGTGCATCATGGAAGGCCTGTTCTTCTACGTCGGCTTCACGCAGATCCTTGCGCTGGGTCGCCAGAACAAGATGATGGGCGCCGCCGAACAGTATCAATACATCCTGCGCGATGAATCGATGCACTGCAATTTCGGGATCGATCTGATCAACACGGTGAAGATGGAGAACCCGCATTTGTGGACGCCGGAATTCAGAAACGAAATTAAATCGTTGTTTTTAAGCGCCGTAGAGTTGGAATATCGTTACGCAGAGGATACAATGCCGCGAGGCGTGCTAGGTTTGAATGCGCCGATGTTCAAAGGCTACTTACGGTTCATCGCTAATCGTCGCGCACAGCAAATCGGACTCGATCCGCTGTTCGCGCAAGAAGAAAATCCGTTTCCGTGGATGAGCGAGATGATCGATTTGAAGAAGGAGCGCAACTTCTTCGAAACCCGAGTCATCGAGTATCAAACCGGAGGCGCGCTTAACTGGGAATGATGTGCCCATCTCGTCAATGCTCTTCAGCGAGATCTGTGAGGCACACAGCGGTCGGATAGCTTGCAAGATATCCGACTGCCAAAAACGGAAGGCTTTCACCAAATTTAATGAACAGTAAAAGACCGAAACGATCTTCTCTGTTATCGCCGCTTAACTCGATCAAGTCGGGTCAGGCGGCTTTTCCTTTGAAAAACCTGAAGGTTTTTCGGGAATCGTATTCCTGACGCTAGCGTGTAATCCGCTGGCGTTTTTTTTGGTTGTGACGTTCGCGAAGGCGCGAAACGAGGCTCTGAGCCCCTGGACAAGCGGGGCAGAGGTCCAGCCAAGATAGCTGAAGTGCTGCATACATGAGGGGATGCAGCAGTTCAGCTGGTGCCGAATTCATTAGCGCAAGCAGAAGCTTGCTTGTGCCGATGAATAATCCGCCTGCATCATCGCGATGGTACAG
>NZ_AJHH01000388.1 GCF_000256565.1 Herbaspirillum lusitanum P6-12
AAGAAAGCAGCAGCTCCTAAAAAAGCAGTTGCAGCCAAGAAGCCAGTAGCGAAGAAGGCCGTCGCCGCTAAAAAGCCAGTCGCCAAGAAAGCAGTCGCAGCGAAGAAGCCGGTAGCAGCGAAGAAGCCAGTGGCGAAGAAGGCAGCAGCTCCTAAGAAGGCAGTTGCAGCGAAGAAGCCAGTCGCGAAGAAGGCAGTCGCCAAGCCAGCGGCCAAGAAGCCAGCCGCCAAGCCTGCTGCAAAGCCGGCCGTCAAGGCAGCAGCCAAGCCAGCAGCGAAGAAGCCAGTCGCCAAGAAGGCAGCCGCCAAGCCTGCGGCTAAAAAGCCGGCAGCTAAGCCAGCCGCTGCAGCAGCTCCTGCTGTGAAGACTGTGCTGAACCCGGCAGCAGCTTGGCCGTTCCCAACAGGCACAACACGTCCTTAATCGGACCTGGCCTGGCGCCTGAGTAATCAGGTGCAAAAATACCGCTGTGTGACTCGTTCATGCAGCGGTTTTTTTTGCCTGCACGGTGAGGGCCGACCGGGCATCTTGGTCTTTTTTAATTATTCGCCGTCCCCACATAGGGAAAACGGCTGCATGGTTTAGTATGTGCACCAGAGGGCCTCCGCGGGGCGGAGATCGATAAGCAAACAGCTTCTTATGGAGAGTGACCGTGTTGCATAGCATTTTCATGTTGATCGTTGACGCCATCGCCAGCGTGCTCGCCGGGGTGCTGTTGCTGCGTTTCTGGATGCAGGTGGTGCAGGTGCGCCCGCCGGCTTCGGTGGGGCAGTTCGTGTTCCAGCTGTCGGACTGGCTGGTGAAGCCTCTGCGCAGGATTTTTCCCGGCGTGGGCGGTTATGACTGGGCCAGCCTGGTCGGCGCGTTCCTGGTGATATTGCTGTCGATCATTGCGGCGCTGGGATTCGCCTCGGGGTTTGATTTCCAGCCGATCATTCTGTTCTCGCTGGTGCGGTTCTTCCAATGGATTTTCTACGGTTTCATGGCCACGCTGATCATCGAAGCGATCTTCAGCTGGGTCAATCCGTATGCACCGCTCGCGCCGTTCGTGCGCGCGCTGAATGAGCCTTTGCTGCGTCCGCTGCGCAAGGTCCTTCCGCTGATCGGCAACGTCGACCTGTCGCCGCTGGCAGCGTTGATCCTGCTGCAAATTGCGGTGCGCCTGGTCAGCACTTTGATCCTGTCGATCGGATAAAGCAAAGAGTGGCCTGGGGCCCCGATGCATCAGACGCATCAGACGCAACAAAGCCGGCATGGGAAACCATCGCCGGCTTTGTTGTTTCTGCCTTCTTGCTTTGTCTGTTTTACCTCTTTTTGGCTGCCCATTGCTGTAGCGCCTGCAGCGTATTTTCGACGTGCTTGTCCGGGTTCATGCTGCTGTATTCGTACAGGATGGCATGGTCCGGAGTAATAACGTAGGACGTACGGCTGGCGTAATCCGACTTGATCATCATCACGGCATCATAGGCCTTCATGATCTTCTGGTCGGTGTCGGCAGCCACCGCAAACTTGCTGCGGCATGCGCTCACGGAAAATTTATTGAGCGTTTCGATCTTGTCGTTGGACACGCCGATCACGGTGGCGCCGAGCGCCTTGTAGCGGTCGATGGCGTCGGCGAACAAGTGGGCTTCGATGGTGCAGCCGGTGGTGAAGGCGGCGGGATAGAAGTACAGCACCACCGGCCCTTTCGTGAGCGCATCGGCCAGCGAGAACGTCGATACCTGGCCGCCGAGCGAGGACTGCGCCGTGAAGTCCGGCGCCTTGTCACCCGCTTTCAGCGCGGCCATGGCGCCGGGTGTCGCCAGCAGGGATGCCGCACATGAGATGAGGAGCGTGGAAACGAGGCGTTTCATGATCAATCCTTTCAATGAGCGGCGCCCTGCGGCTGCGCCAGGTGCGATCAGGCGAAGCGGTAACCGAAGGCCTTGTGGAACCGGTCGTCGATTTCGGCCAGCGTGGGGGCGTGATTCTGCGGTCCTTGCGAAGCGATCTTGATCGAACCCATCAGGCTGGACAGGCGGCCGATGGTGGCCCAGTCCATGCCCTTTTCCAGGCCGAACAGCATGCCTGCGCGGAAGGCGTCGCCGCAACCGGTCGGATCGGCGATGGTCTCGGCCGGCACGCAAGGGATGTCGATCTTCTGACCATCGGCGTAGATCTCTGCACCCAGTTCGCCGCGCGTGACGATCAGCGCCGAGACTTGCCGGGCGATCTGCTCCAGGTTCAGGCCGGTGCGTGTGGTCAGTAACTCGGCTTCGTAATCGTTGACTGCGACATAGGTGGCGAGCTCGATGAAATGTTTCAGGTCGTCGCCGCTGAACATCGGCAGGCCCTGGCCCGGATCGAAAATCAGCGGAATATTTTGCTGGGCGCTGTGCTCGGCGTGCTGCAACATGCCGTCGCGACCGTCCGGCGCCACGATGGAAAACTTGACCGCACCGGCGTCGGCGACTTTGTTCTCATGCGAGAAGGTCATGGCGCCGGGGTGAAAAGCGGTGATCTGGTTGCTGCCCGCGTCGGTGGTGATGAAGCATTGCGCGGTGAACGAGTTGTCGATCACACGGATGCTGTCGGTAGAGATGCCGAGATCCTTGAAGCGTTGCAGGTACGGTGCGCTGTCCTGGCCGACGGTAGCCATGATGACCGGTTCGCCGCCGAGCAGCTTCAGGTTGTAGGCGATGTTGCCGGCGCAGCCGCCGAATTCGCGGCGCATGGTCGGCACCAGGAAGGACACGTTGATCTTGTGCAGCTGATCGGCCAGCAGCGCTTCGGAGAAGCGGCCGTCATATTGCATGATGTTGTCGTAGGCGAGCGAGCCGCAAATCAGTGAACTCATGGCGTAGTCTGGAAAAGTTGGGAATGCAGCATTGTAGAAGAATCCCGCCGTCTTTGCGCCTTTTGTTGCCGCGCGTGGCCTGCGGGATCCACGGGATTCGTGGGATTCGCGGGATCAGGGATAGAACAGATAGATGCGGTAGCCCGATGCAGCGGGTTGGGTCAGCTCGAAGGTCAGCTTGATCTGCTGTTCGCCTTCGCCGGCCAGGCCGCTGTCGACCAGTTTCGTCGAGCCCAGGTATTCGCGTGGCGTGAAGACGCGGCGCATGATGGCCTTTTCATCGCCATCGTTGAGCGTGAGTTCCAGATAAGGCCACGCCTGCGCGCCATAGCCGCGGTTGCGCAGCAGCGCTGACAAGGCGTAGATGTTCTGATTGGGCGGCACCAATTGCAGTTCGCTCGACTCCAGCACCAGTTGGTCGATGCTGGTCGGCAGGCCCACGGAGCAATGCAAGGGCGCGCAGGCGGCCGCCAGCAACGGTCGCGTCGATGGCAGCCACGCGGCAATGGTGTTGCGCCAGACATAAGTCGCCTGCAGCAACAGCGCGATGCCGAGGATGACGGCGCCGACGATCATGACGACGCGGACGATCCGGCCCAGGCGCTCGCGACGTTCGGCTTTCTGGACGAAGGCGGGGGCGTCTTCGTCGTCTTCAGTCTCTTCGGCTTCTTCCTCCTCCTCTTCAAGCTCTTCTTCTGCGCCGGCCTCTTCGTGAGCTTGCTGTTTCGGTGTGAGAACTGCTGCCGCTTCAGCCTGCGTTTCAGAAGCGCCGACGTCTGTCAGCACGACGGAAGAGGTCTGTGGAATCGGATACGACAAGGCCTGTGTCAGCGTGTTGATGCTGGCGTCCGGTGCGGCAAGCGGCGATGCCGCATTGTCGGCAGAAGCCGGGGCGGTCGTGGGCGAGCCCGGCAGCGGAAACGACACCGGCGGCGCTGGTTCAGGCGTGGTCTCTTGCGCGGTCGCCGGCGCAGCATCCGGCGCCTCGTTCTTCGGCACCGGCGGCGCACCCCAAGGGGCGTCGTTGGTTTCCGCTGCAATACTGGCGAAGGCGGCGGACAGATTGGCCGTGGCCATCCATGGGGGCGGTGCTGCCGGCGCGGATGGTTCTGCTGCAGGAGACGTCGGGGCAGTCGCAACTTGCACTGGCGGCACCGGCGGCGAGCCCGGCAAAGGCGGCCAGCCGAGCGGCGCATGCGGTTCTGCGGATTCAGTGGAACGGGGAGGGGCGGCAGGCGTCGACGGCGCGACTACCAGTTGCTGGGCGATTTCGGGCGCGACCAGGTGGTCGTTGCCGTTGAAGACTTCCTTGCAAGCGCCGCAGCGGACCAGGCCGCCGCGCAGTTTGAGCTGATCTTGGGCGACGCGGAATGTCGTCTGGCAGAAGGGACATTGGGTCGCCAGCGCCATCAGCGGACCTCGTCGGGAGTGATGCGGGCCGGCGCCGGAATTGATCCGGCACCGTTGTATCGGCGATGGACGAAGCCGTGCTGCATGCTTACACCGTCGGCGCGCGGCCGGCCAGGGCGACCCAGCCTTCATGCTCGGCCCATACGCTCAGTTCGAGGTAAGGTGCGTAGGCGGCGATGACGTCCTGCGCCTGGCGATCCAGCACGCCCGACAGCACCAGCGAACCGCCCGGCGCCACGCGACCGGCCAGCATCGGCGCCATCAGTTGCAACGGGCCGGCCAGGATGTTGGCGACCACGATGGCAAAGGTCTGGTTTTCGGGATAGCTGCGGACGAAGGCTTCCGGCAGGTGATACTCGATGTCGCAGGCGTTGCGCTCGCTGTTGAAGCGCGCCGATTCCAGCGCTTGCGGATCGATGTCGACGCCGATGACGTGCTGCGCGCCGAGTTTCCTGGCGACCAGCGCCAGGATGCCGGAGCCGCAGCCGTAGTCGAGCACTGTCGCAGCATCGACGGCATGCTGCTCCAGCCATTCCATGCATAGACGGGTGGTCGGATGGCTGCCGGTGCCGAAGGCCAGGCCGGGGTCAAGCTCCAGCACCAGCGCATCAGGTTCCGGCGCATCGTGCCAGCTCGGCACCACCCAGATGCGTTTGCCGATGTGGATCGGCTCGAATTGCGATTGCGTCAGGCGCACCCAGTCCTGCTCTTCCACCGAACGCAAGGCGAACGGCAGGGCGTAGTCCAGGCCAATCGCCTTGGCGGCGTCGTTGACGATGGTCGCGTGGTCGGCATCGACGTCGGCCAAAGCGACCACGCGGCTGCGTTCCCACGCCGCTTCGGTCGGCTCCATGCCGGGCTCGCCGAACAGCGGCTGCTCGGCGACGGTGCCTTCGTCGGCGTCTTCCACCGAAACCGACAGCGCGCCGGACTCCATCAAGGCGTCGGAGAGCGCCTCAGCCTGGTCGCGCGTGACTTGAATGACAATTTCGGTCCAACCCATCGGTTTCTTTGCCTTTACTTCTTCAACTTATTTCTTCACCGGCTTGTCCGCCGCCGGCGCGGTCGGGCGCTCCGACAGCTTGTGCTCGAGATAGTGGATATTGGTGCCGCCTTCGATGAAGCGGGCATCCACCATCAACTCGCGGTGCAGCGGGATGTTGGTCGAAATGCCTTCGACCACCATTTCCGACAGCGCGATCTGCATGCGGCGGATCGCCTGCTCGCGGGTCGAACCGTAGGAGATCACCTTGCCGACCATCGAGTCGTAGTTCGGCGGCACGAAGTAACCGGCGTAGGCGTGCGAATCGACGCGGATGCCAGGACCGCCCGGCACGTGCCATGCAGTCAGGCGACCCGGCGACGGCGTGAACTTGAACGGGTCTTCGGCGTTGATGCGGCACTCGATGGCGTGACCCTTGAGCTCGATGTCGCGCTGGCGGTAACGCAGCTTTTCGCCGAAAGCGATGCGGATCTGCTCCTGCACGATGTCGACGCCGGTGATCATTTCGGTGACCGGATGTTCGACCTGCACGCGGGTGTTCATTTCGATGAAGTAGAACTCTTCGTTTTCGTACAGGAATTCGAAGGTGCCGGCGCCGCGGTAGTTCATCTTGCGGCAGGCTTCGGCGCAGCGCTCACCGATCTTCTCGATGATCTTGCGCGGGATGCCCGGCGCCGGCGCTTCTTCGATGACCTTCTGGTGGCGGCGCTGCATCGAGCAATCGCGCTCGCCCAGCCAGATGGCCTGTTTGTGTTCGTCGGCGAGAATCTGGATTTCCACGTGGCGCGGATTCTCCAGGTACTTCTCCATATAGACTTCCGGATTGCCGAACGCTGCGCCGGCTTCCGTCTTGGTCATGGTGACGGCGTTGATCAGCGCTGCTTCGGTATGCACCACGCGCATGCCGCGACCGCCGCCGCCGCCTGCCGCCTTGATGATGACCGGGTAGCCGATCTTGCGTGCAGCCTGCACGATCTCTTTCGGATTGTCGGGCAAGGCGCCTTCCGAACCGGGCACGCACGGCACGCCGGCGCGGATCATCGCTTGTTTGGCCGACACCTTGTCGCCCATCATGCGGATGTTTTCGGGACGCGGGCCGATGAAGACGAAGCCGGATTTCTCGACGCGCTCGGCGAAGTCGGCGTTTTCCGACAGGAAGCCATAGCCCGGATGGATCGCCTGGGCGTCGGTCACTTCAGCGGCGCTGATGATCGCCGGCATGTTCAGGTAGCTGAGCGCGGAAGGAGCCGGGCCGATGCAGACCGATTCATCCGCCAGCTTCACGTACTTCGCTTCGCGGTCCGCTTCGGAGTGCACGACCACGGTCTTGATGCCCATTTCACGGCATGCGCGCTGGATACGGAGAGCGATTTCGCCACGGTTGGCGATAAGGATTTTTTCAAACATATGAGGGATGTGCGTCGCCAATAGTCAAGCGTTTACAAACAGATAACCAGATCCGCCCGGGATGGCCGGCGCATCCGCCTGCCATGAGCTTGCGCAGGCAGGCGCGCCGGACATGCATCCGTATTCTGGCAGGATTAGCCGATCACAAACAGAGGTTGACCGAATTCGACCGGTTGGCCGTTTTCAACCAGGATCTGCTTGATCACGCCGGCCTTGTCGGCGTCGATTTCATTGAGCAGCTTCATTGCTTCGATGATGCAGATGGTTTCGCCTTCCTTGACTTCCTTGCCGACTTCGACGAACGCCGGAGCGCCCGGAGCGGAGGAGCGATAGAAGGTGCCGACCATCGGCGACTTGACGATGTGGCCTTCCGGCGCGGCAGGGCTTGCAGGGTTTGCGGATACGCTGCCTGCGGCTGCATCATCACGACCTGGTTTTGCGGTGTGGCCGACGACTTGACGATGCGGACCTTGCTCTCGCCTTCGGTGACTTCCAGCTCTTCGATGTCAGATTCCGCGACCAGATCGATCAGGGTTTTGAGTTTCCGTAAATCCATGTGAATTCCTCAGTATTAAATAGGGATATAACTAGTTGATTGGGCCATCATCGCCTCCTGCTCCATGCAACATGGCGATGCGGATAGAAAAGAATGGGACGGGATCCTTATGGCTGCAGCAGCAGGTGATCAATCGCCAGCCGGTAACCATCGACGCCGAAGCCGCACAACACGGCCTTGGCGATGCCGGAAAGATAGGAAAAGTGACGGAATTCCTCGCGCTGGTGGATATTCGAGATATGCACTTCGACGAAAGGAATGGCCACGCCCGCCAGCGCATCGCGCAATGCCACGCTGGTATGGGTGAGTCCGCCCGGATTGATCACGATGGCGTCCACGCCTTCCTTGCGGGCGGCATGGATGCGGTCGATGAGTGCACCTTCGTGGTTGCTCTGGAAAGCGCTCAGGCGCGCACCGGCTTTGCTAGCTTGCTCAGATGCACGCTGCTCGATGTCAGCCAGGGTGGTCGATCCGTAGACTTCAGGCTCCCGCGAGCCCAGCAGATTCAGGTTGGGCCCATTGAGGAGGAGAAGGTTTATTGCCATGGAGATAAAGCTCCGTTTGACGACGATGCGCGCATTTTGCCGTCAAATGACTTCATTTGGCAAGAAAAACTTTAATTTACATGTTTTTGAGGGAGGCGAGGTCGCGGCGCAGCTCATCAAAATTCAGGCGCCCAAGATAGACCTTTTTCAGGTTGCCGTCCAGTCCCACCAGGACCGTGAAGGGAAGACCCCCGGCCTGATTGCCGAACTGCCGCAGCAGATCGGTGGCGCCGGTTCCGGCAACATAGAGAGGATAATAGATATGGAATTTTTCCGCAAACTGCGCGATGTTCTCCTGGGAATCAACGCCGATGCCGATGATTTGCACCGGTGCGACTTCCGCTTGCAGCGCCGCCAGTTCCGGCATTTCCTCGACGCAAGGTGCGCACCAGGTGGCCCAGAAGTTGATGATCAGCGGCTTGCCTTTCCATTGCGACAAGGCTTGCGGCTTGCCGGCGGCGTCGGGCATGGTCTGCGCAAACAGGTTGGCGACGGCGCGCGCTTCCGGGGTTTGCGGGGCGGGTTGGTTTTGCTTGTGGCTGGTATACACGCCGACACCGGCGGCGATGATCGCAATCAGCACAAATAGCAGGTAATTTCGCTTTTTCATGAGTCTTCTTCCACGATGAGACGTCGAACTGCGTCGATATCGGCGCGTTCGGTGCGCGCAGTGCGTTTCCCTGACGCGGTCCGCACGCCGCCGCGCAAGTCGTCGACATCATACACGGCCAGGTGCACGCCTTCCGGCGCCCGGCCTTTTTGCGGCAGCAGGAAGCTCAGCGTCTCCACCATCGCCTGGCCGCCCTTGAAATGATTGCTCTCGCTGACCTCGAAGTTGACGTTCTTGTTCAGCAGGAAAATCTCGACGTCCTTGGCGCTGGACGTAAATAATTGCAAATGAATGTCCGAATGCTCGCCGGCGGTGCCGTTGAGCACGGCGCCGGTCAGATAGGGATTGAAGCGCGCAAGTTCCTCCATCACCTGCACCGCCAGTTGCCGCAAGTGCAACAACCGCGCCGGCTGGGTGTCGCCGAAGAACAATTCGTTATACGCGCGCACTTCGTCTTCGATCTGCGTGTTATCAGGCAGGATCGCTTGGCGCTGGCGTAATCGGCGCCGTCCTCGGCGATCATGCGGGCGGCTGCCGCGGCGATTTCCGCACGCAGGAGTTCGATATCAGTTTGGTGCATGGCCGCAATAATACTCCGGGCGTGCAGTTATCGCCCGGCGAGGCCGCCGGCTCAGGTAAAATCCCGGGATTCCTTATCAAGATTCACTATGCACATTCACATCCTCGGCATTTGCGGCACTTTCATGGGCGGTCTGGCGGTTCTGGCGAAAGAAGCCGGCCACAAGGTCACCGGCTGCGACGCCAATGTCTACCCGCCGATGAGCACCCAGCTGGAGGCGCAGGGCATCGAGTTGATCCAGGGGTTTGATCCCGGGCAAGTCAAGCTGCAACCGGATCTGTTCGTCATCGGCAACGTGGTCTCGCGCGGCAACCCGCTCATGGAAGAAATCCTCAACCGCGGTCTGCCTTACGTATCCGGCCCCGAATGGATGGGCAACCACATCCTGCGCGACAAATGGGTGCTGGCGGTGGCTGGCACGCACGGCAAGACCACCACCTCGGCGATGCTGGCCTGGATCCTCGAAGACGCCGGTTACGCGCCGGGCTTCCTGATCGGCGGCGTGCCGATGAACTTCGGCATTTCGGCGCGCTTGTCCGGCATGAAAGACGGCAAGAAGCAAGATTCCATCTTCTTCGTCATCGAAGCCGACGAGTACGACACCGCCTTCTTCGACAAGCGCAGCAAGTTCGTGCACTACCACGCCAGGACTGCGATTCTGAATAACCTGGAATACGATCACGCCGACATCTTCCCCGATCTGACCGCGATCGAAACCCAGTTCCACCATCTGGTGCGCACCATACCCGGCATCGGCCGGCTGGTCGTCAACGGCCGCGAGCCGGCGCTGGAGCGCGTGATTGCGCGCGGCTGCTGGAGCGAGCATGAGAACTTCGGCGTCAATCCTGGCCAAAGCGGCTGGTCGCTGCTGACCCATGAAGATGGCCGTTTCGATGTCTTCTTCGATGGCCAGACGCAAGGCACCGTGGAGTGGCAACTGACCGGCGAGCACAACCGCATGAATGCGCTGGCGGCCATTGCCGCTGCCCGTCACGTGGGCGTGCCGGTGGCCCAGGCCATTGCGGCGCTGGGCGCGTTCCAGAGCGTCAAGCGGCGCATGGAACTGCGCGGCAGCGCCAATGGCGTGGCCGTCTACGACGATTTCGCCCACCATCCCACCGCCATCGCCACCACCGTGGCCGGCCTGCGCAAGAAGGTCGGCGCGGCGCGCATCCTGGCCGTGCTGGAGCCGCGCTCCAACACCATGAAGCTGGGCACCATGAAAGACGCCTTGCCGGCCAGCCTGACCGATGCCGATCTGGTGTTCGGCTACGGCGCCAAGGGCTCGGGCAAGGAGGCCCTGGGCTGGGACCTGGCGCAGGCGCTGTCGCCGCTGGGCGAAAAGGCCAACGCCTTCGATGATCTCGGCGCGCTGGTGCAGGCGATCAAGCAGGCTGCGCGTCCGGGCGACCATGTGCTGGTCATGAGCAACGGTGGTTTCGGCGGCGTCCATCAGAAGCTGCTGGACGCGCTGGCATGATTTTGTACCTGCACGGCTTCCGCTCGTCGCCGCATTCCTTCAAGGCGCGCCACATGGCCGAGCGCTTGCAGGCATTGGGACGGGCTGACGAGTACTACTGCCCGCAACTGCCGGCTTCGCCCGCCGAGGCGATCCGGCTGGCGTTGGACTACGCTGAACAATTTCCGCCGGAACAACTGACCGTGATCGGCTCCTCGCTGGGCGGCTTTTACGCCACCTGGCTGGCCGAACACCTGGGCTGCCGCGCCGTGCTGCTCAATCCCGCGGTCAAGCCGCCGCGCGATCTGGAATCCTACGTCGGCGTGACCACGCATTACCATTCCGACGAGCCGTTCGAATTCAAGCACGCCTATATCGACGAATTGCGCGCGTTGGCGGTGGACAAGATTACCCGGCCGGAACGTTATTTCCTGATCGCCGCCACCGGCGACGAAGTACTGGACTGGCGCGAGATGGTGGCGCATTACCCCGGTGCACGGCAGACCGTGATCCAGGGCAGCGACCACGGCATCACCGAATTCGCCGATCATGCCGACAGCGTGCTGGCGTTTTGCGGCATCTCGCCGGATCCGCTGAACGCCTTGCAAGACGGCGGCGAGGCGCTAAGCTGATGATGAAGAAGACCCACGCGCATTGGTTCGATCATGCCAATGCGCTGCAACCGGCCCCAAAAAAAAAAAAAAACCCC
>NZ_AJHH01000389.1 GCF_000256565.1 Herbaspirillum lusitanum P6-12
CGGCGCCGCAGTTGCGCGCATGGCTGACCGATCCCGGTTCGATGACGTTCAAGCTGCGCGCCCGCTGCAATGAATTGCGCGTGCTGCGCCTGCGTCAGCGTCCCGGCAATGCGCAAGCCGACGAGGCAGGATTTCTCGGTTTGGCAACGCCGCGCCAGCCGGTCGAAGAGCGCGACGTGATTCTGTATTGCGACGGCGAACCGGTGATCTTCGGACATACGGTGACGCCGCTGGCATCGGCCTCGGCATGGCCGTTCTTCCGCCATCTCGGCGTGCGGCCGCTGGGCGCCAGCTTGTTTTCCGATCCTTTGGTCACGCGCGCGCCGCAGTACGCGCGTCTGCATGCCAATCATCCGCTGGTGCGCCGCATCGGCACCGTGATTGATCTCCGTTCCAAGTTGCCGCCTCAGCTACCGCTGTATGCGCGCCGCTCCCTGTTCCGTCGCCACGGCAGCGTCATGCTGGTGACCGATGTTTTTTTACCCGCCCTCAGCAAACTGATGGCATTGAATACGCAAGCAAGCACCCGATGAATTTATTTTTTGAAGAATCCGGCGATTTCAAGGCTGGCGCCGTGCTGTCGCAGCAAGGCGAGGCCTATCAGGTCGAAATGGCTTCCGGCAAGCGCACCAAGGTCAAGTCCAAGGACGTGATGCTGCAATTCGCATCGCCGGCCCCGGCCCAGTTGCTGGAGGAGGCGCAAGCCGTCCTGCAGGACATCGACCTCGATTTCCTGTGGGAAGTCGCAGGCGAAGACGAGTTCGGTTTCGCCGAACTGGGCACCGAGTATTTCGGCCACGCGCCGCTGCCGCACGAAGCGGCCGGCCTGCTGTTGCGCCTGCATTCGGCGCCGATTTATTTTTACAAGAAGGGCAAGGGCCGCTACAAGGCGGCGCCGCTGGCTTCGCTGCAGGCGGCTCAGGCCGGTCTGGAAAAGAAGAAGCAGCAGGCGCTGGTGCAGGCGCAATACGTCGACGAGTTGAAAGCCGGCAAGTTGCCCGAGTCCTTCAAACCGCTGGCGCTGACCTTGCTGTTCCGTCCCGACAAGAACAGCATCGAATTCAAGGCCCTCGACGCTGCCTGCAAGGAATTGCAGACCACGCCGCAGCGCCTGATGCTGCAAACCGGCGGTCTCGCTTCGCCCAAGGATTTGCATTACGCCAAGTTCCTGTTCGAGTTCTTCCCCAAAGGCAGCGGCTTCCCTGAAGTGACGATCCCGGCCGTGCCGAAGGATCTGCCGCTGGCCGACGTGCAGGCGTTCTCCATCGACGACGTCACCACGACCGAAATCGACGATGCGCTGTCGGTGGTCAGGCTGGCCGACGGCAATGTGCGCGTCGGCATCCACATCGCCGCACCCGGCCTCGGCATCAAGCGCGACGATGCGCTCGACGCGATCGCGCGCCAGCGCATGTCGACCGTCTACATGCCGGGCGAAAAGATCACCATGCTGCCCGACGTGCTGGTCGAAGCCTTCACGCTCGACGAAGGCAAGAACTGCCCGGCGCTGTCGCTCTACGCCACGCTCAATCCGGCTGACTGGTCGGTAATCTCGACCGAGACGCGCGCCGAGATCGTGCCGATTTCCGCCAACCTGCGCCACAACGATCTCGACGCGCTGGTCACGGAAGAGGCGCTGGCGAACAACAGCGGCGAGTATCCGCACAAGGACGACATCACGCTGCTGTGGCAATGGGTGCAGGTGCTGGAACAGGGCCGCATGGCCAAGCGCGAAAGTTTCGCCGCTCGACAAGATCGTCGCCGAGCTGATGATCTTCGCCAACAGCACCTGGGGCAAGTTCATGGCCGACCACGGCGTGCCGGGCATCTATCGCGCACAGGGCGGAGGGGCCGGAGGCTGGGCCGCCAAGATGCAGGTGCGCATGGTCACGCATGCCGCGCCGCATCAGGGGCTGGGCGTCGACCAATACGCGTGGAGCACGTCGCCGCTGCGTCGTTATACCGACCTGGTCAATCAATGGCAGATACTGGCCTGTCTCGAGCACGGCGTGACCGCACCGCTGGCGGCGCCGTTCAAGCCCCGCGACGCCGACCTGTTCGCGATCGTCTCCGGTTTCGACTCGGCGTACTCCGGCTATGCCGACTTCCAGTCCGGCATGGAACGCTACTGGTGCCTGCGCTGGCTGGCGCAAGAGCAAGCGCGCCAGGTCGACGCCGTCGTGCTCAAGGACGAAATCCTGCGTCTGGTCGACATCCCGCTGGTGATTCGTTTGCCGGGCATGCCGCAGGTCGCACGCGGCCTGCAGGTCAAGCTCGATCTGCTGCGCTGGGATGAAGTCGACCTGACGGTGGAGGCGCGCCTGCTGGACATCCCGGCCGCGCAGCCGGCTGAGGGCGCAGAGCCGATGGACGAAGAAGAGGAAGCCTTGCTCGACGGCATGAAGAATGCTGCCGACGAGCCTGTTGCGGATGAGGCTGGCGAGGCCGAACCTGCCGCCGGCGACCAAACCGCAGGCGCGCCTTCCGCTGCGGAATGAGCCGGTCTTTGTCGTAAAATCGCGTTTTATTCTTTGTCCATGCGCCTGTGAAATTTTTCGCTGAAAACCGCTTTTTGACCATCGCCATCGCCGGGTCCGTGCTGGTGCACGCGGCCTTGCTGGCGGTGCGGTTTGCCGCGCCGGACGCGTTCCGCCTCAAGCCGGCCGATCCCGGGCTGGAAGTGATCCTGGTCAACGCCAAGCACGACAAGGCGCCGGTCAAGGCCGATGCGATCGCGCAAGCCAATCTCGACGGCGGCGGCAACGCCAACCAGGGCCGCGCCAAGTCGCCCTTGCCGGACATGCGCAAGGTCGAAACCGGCGACAGCGTCAAGGCGGCGCAGCGCAAGGTGGCCGAGCTCGAAGCGCAGCAGCAGAAGATTCTCGCGCAGATGAACAAGAACGCGCCCGTGGTCGCCACGCCCGAGCGCGAGCCGCACAAGGAAGTGCAGCCGCAGTTGAATGCCAAGGACCTGCTCGACACCGCCAAGGCGGTCGCGCGCATGGAAGCCGAAGTCGCCAAGAACATCGAGGAATACAACAAGCGGCCGAAGAAGACCCAGATCACCGCGCGCACGCGTGAAGCCGGCTACGCGATGTACTACAAGGCGCTGCAGGAAAAGATCGAAAAAATCGGCACGCTGAATTTCCCGCAGCGGGACGGCAAGAAGCTGTACGGCGAACTGGTGATTTATATTCCGGTGTACCAGGACGGCAGCATTTACGACAAGGAAGGCGGCGTGCGGGTCGAACGCAGTTCCGGCAACCTGGCGCTGGACGCGGCGGCGCTGACCATCGTGCGGCGCTCGGCGCCGTTCGGCCGCTTCCCCGACAACATGCGCACCACCGGCGGCAAGGATGACATCTGGGAAGTCATCACGCGCTTCCGCTTCACGCGTGAAGAGACGCTGCAAACCGATTTGAGCAGTTCCAACTAAGAACACAAGAAGGCCGGCACCATGGATGCATACGTCGTCATCGGCAATCCCATTGCCCACAGCAAATCCCCCGATATCCATGCGCGTTTTGCCGCCCAGACCGGCCAGTCGATGAGCTACGAGCGCCTGCTGGTCCCGCTGCACGGTTTCAAGGCGGCGGTGCAGGTGTTCCAGCGGCGTGGCGGACGCGGCGCCAACATCACCGTGCCCTTCAAGCTGGAGGCGCATGCCCTGGCCGACCAGTTGACCGAGCGCGCGCGCCTGGCCGGTGCGGTCAATACCTTCAAGTTCGAAGAGGGCTGCATCCTCGGCGACAACACCGATGGCGCCGGCCTGGTCACCGACATCATGGTCAACGCCGGCCAGGCCCTGCAGGGCCGCCGCATCCTCCTGCTGGGTGCAGGCGGGGCCTCGCGCGGCGCCTTGTTGCCCTTGCTGCAGCAGCGTCCGGCCGAACTGGTGGTGGTCAATCGCACTGCCTCCCGGGCCGAGGAACTGGCCACGCAATTCGCCGCCTATGGCCCGGTGCGCAGCACCACCTTTGCCGGGCTCGAGGGGGCCTTCGATGTCATCGTCAACGCCACCTCGGCCAGCCTGTCCGACGACTTGCCGCCGCTGCCGCCGTCGGTCTATGGCAGCGAGACGCTGGCCTACGACATGATGTATGGACGCGGCCCCACCGTCTTCATGCAGAGCGCCCAGCAGCACGGCGCCCATGTGCGCGACGGCCTGGGGATGCTGGTTGAGCAGGCTGCCGAAGCGTTCCTGCTGTGGCGCGGCGTGCGTCCGGAGACCGCCGGGGTATTTACCGCGTTGCGCCGGCAACTCAGCCAATAGCGAAATCGCAGCCCCCCGCTTGCGACTTTGCGCTGCACCGACTACGCTTCTCCGCATAACGCCAAACTCAGATAACAACACCAGAAAATGAAGCTCCTGCGCAAGCTGTTCCTGTGGCTGATCGTCCTGCCGATCACCTTGCTGTTTCTGCTGCAACTGTATTTCTTCGTGCAGATCTGGTGGTGGGTCGACCACAATCCCGGCTCCACCAGCTTCATGCGCCACCAGTTGTCGCTGCTGCAGGAAAAGAATCCCAATGCGCAGCTGCAATTCAAGTGGGTGCCGTACAACCGCATTTCCAACAACCTCAAGCGCGCCATCATCGCGTCGGAGGATTCCAACTTCTCCGAGCATGAAGGCGTCGACTGGGATGCGTTGCAAAAGGCGTACGAAAAGAACACCAGGAAGGGCAAGGTGGTGGCCGGCGGCTCGACCATCACCCAGCAGCTGGCCAAGAACCTGTTCCTGTCGGGCGAACGCAGCTACCTGCGCAAGGCACAGGAATTCATCATCACCTACATGCTTGAGTTCCTGATGGACAAGCAACGCATCTTCGAGATCTATCTCAACGTGGTGGAGTGGGGCAACGGCGTGTTCGGCGCCGAAGCCGCGTCGCTGCATTACTATGGCGCGCCCGCCGCCAATCTCGGTCCCAGCCAGGCGGCGCGCCTGGCGGTGATGCTGCCGCGGCCGCGCTTTTACGACAAGAATCCCGGCTCGGCCTACCTCGCCAATCGCACCGGCCTGATCCTGCGCCGCATGAACGCAGCCGAACTGCCGCCGGCCAAACCGGTGGAAAAGCCCGCCACCAAGCCGGTCGCCAAGTCGGCAGCGAAGAAATAGATCGCCCGGACGTCGCCGCTGCAGGAACGTGCTTGCCTGCCGTGGAGCTAAAACGTACACTTGCGTTCGTTTCGCGGGCGGCCCCATTGCAGTGCATGTCGATTCTGCAAGTTTCTGCAAGTTTTGTTAACCGGCCCGCCAGCATCTTCAGTCGTCTTGTCCTGACAGTGAGATCACATGATTAATGTTTTTGTTTTGCAGAACGGTCGACTGAACCAGGTCAACATCGACAGCCGCAGCGATCTGGAAACGGCTGCGCCAGTCTGGGTCGACCTGACCGAGCCCACCGACGACGAGCGCGCCTGGGTCAAGAGCATCTACGGCGTGACGCTGCCCGACGAAGACGAGTTCAGCGACATCGAAGCCTCGGCGCGCTATTTCGAAGCCGAGAACGGCGACCTGCACCTGCGCACCGATTTCCTGTTTGAAGGCGATGACGACACCTCGGCCACCATGACCGTGGCCTTCATCCTGGCGCGCAACATCCTGTTTTCCATGCATGCCGAAGACTTGCCGGTGTTCCGCCTGGTGCGCATGCGCGCCCGTTCGCGCCCCGGTTCGATCGGCGACTACCGCGACGTGCTGCTGGATTTGTACGAAACCGACGCCGAGTATTCGGCCGACGCGCTCGAAGGCATTTACCAGAAGCTCGAAACGGTCAGCCACAGCGTGCTCAAGAAAAGCCTGTCCGACCAGGCCGCCGCCGAAGTGCTCAACGCCATCGCCCACGAAGAAGATTTGAACGGCCGCATCCGCCGCAACATGATGGATACGCGCCGCGCGGTCAGTTTCCTGATGCGCGGCCGCCTGCTCAGTTCGGACCAGTTCGAGGATGCGCGCCAGATCCTGCGCGACATCGAATCGCTGGACGGCCATACTGCCTTCCTGTTCGACAAGATCAACTTCCTGATGGACGCCACCGTCGGCTTCATCAACATCAATCAGAACAAGATCATCAAGATATTCTCGGTGGCCTCGGTCGCCTTCCTGCCGCCGACGTTGATCGCCAGCATCTACGGCATGAACTTCGACTGGATGCCGGAGCTGCATTGGGCCGGGGGCTATCCCTTGGCGATTGCCATGATGATTGCTTCGGCCATCGCGCCGTTCTGGTATTTCCGCCGGCGCGGCTGGCTCAACTGATCGTCCGTTGAGCGCGCCCGGCGCCAGCGCGCCGGTATCCTCTCCCTTCTTCCGCGAACCTCAGCGTTGTTGCCTCCTCGCGCCGCAGCATGAGGCGATGTCTGACAGCAACTTGCGTCGTTTGCCGATGCCGCCTCCGGGGTGACCGGGGAACAATGGATCCATCGCCTTGCAAAGGGCACGGATGCATAAAGGATATCGGCATGAAACACCATTACATTTCCCTGCTCGTGGTCGGCTTGAGCATGCTCGCGTTGCTGAACGGTTGTGCCGGCGGACCGGATTATCGTTCGGCCCCCGTGGGAGGCAATCCGCCACCGGCCTATTCCAACGCCAATACCGGAGTCATCGAAGATATCGAGGTCAGCCATCAGCAAAGCAATGGTGTGGGCGGCGCCGTTGTTGGCGGTGTGGTAGGCGGGCTGCTGGGCAACCAGATCGGTAGCGGCTCGGGCCGGACCGCAGCCACAGTGGCCGGCGCCGTGGGCGGCGGCGTGGTGGGCAACCAGGTGCAAAAGAATCACAGCGGACGCGAGGTCTACAATATCCGGGTGCGCATGAACGACGGCTCCATGCAGAGTTTCGCGCAAGACAGCACCGATAATCTGCGCGCGGGCGACCGTGTTCGCGTGGACGGCGGCCGCGTGTATCGATATTGAGGGTTGTAACTAGTGCGGTAACTGCTGCGCCTACTGCGCGGGATAGAGTCCGCCCAATACGCGCAGGCCGCGAGCGCCGGTGACGGCCGGCAGGTTTCCCGGCAAGCGCAGGCAAAAACGTTGCGCCAGCCAGGCGAAGGCCAGCGCCTCCACGTGATTCGGCGCCACGCCCAGCACTTCGGTCGACATGACCGGAATCGTGCGGCCCGCGCCGGTTTGCAAGGCCTGCGCCAGCAATTCCAGCAAATACCCGTTGTAAGCACCGCCGCCGCAGACATACAGCGCTGCGGCAGCAGGTGCATGGGCGACGATTGCGTCAGCGATGGTGGTGGCGGTGAAGGCGGTCAGCGTTGCCTGCACGTCGACCGGCGACAGTGGCGGGAAATCCGCCAGACGCGCTTCCAGCCATTCAATATGGAACAGGTCGCGGCCGGTGCTCTTGGGCGGTGGCAGCGCGAAATAGGCGTCGCTGCGCAAAGCCGCCAGCAAGGTTGCATTGACTTTTCCCGAAGCGCCCCAGGCGCCATCGGCGTCATAGCTTTGGCCCTGATGTCGCGCGATCCACGCATCCATCAATACATTGCCGGGACCGGTGTCGAAGCCTGAGGTGGCGGCTTGCTTGCCGGCCGGCAGGATGCTGATGTTGCTGATGCCGCCGATGTTGACCGCCACGCGCATGTCGTTGTCGCTGCCAAATACCGCCTGATGGAAGGCCGGCACCAGCGGTGCGCCTTGGCCGCGGCAACGTCGCGGCTGCGGAAGTCGGCGATGACATCGATGCCGCACAGTTCGGCCAGCAGGCTGGGATTATTGGTCTGGCGCGTGTAGCCGAGCTCGGGGCGATGGCGGATGGTCTGCCCGTGCACGCCGACCGCGCGGATGTAGGCCGCAGGGATCGCGCTTTTTTCAAGCAGTTGCGCCACGCATTGCGCGTAGTGATTGGCCAACTGATTCGCCGCCAATGCTTCTCGCTGCAATTCATTTTCGCCGTTGGCCTGCAAGGCCATCAGCGCCGCCCGCAAATCTTGCGGGAACGGCACGTAGGCCGTCGCCAGCGTCGCCATCGGCTGGCCGTCGTCGGGTAGCGAGGCCAGCACGCCGTCGACGCCGTCCAGGCTGGTGCCGGACATCAGCCCGATATAAAGGGAGGAAGACGCGGAGCGCTGCGGTGAGGAGAGTTCGGCGGACATAAAAAAAACCGGTGATGGAGTCGCTGCAATTTTACAGCGATTCCCTCACCGGTTTTGACGTCCCGTAGGTTGGGGTCAGCGCGACGCCAGGGTCACGCTGCCGTTCTCGCCGGGCGGACGCAACAGCGACAGGCGGCGGTTCATGTCGGTCGAGACGGCGCGGAAACGGGCCAGTTGGCCGCCGCTCAGCGGTTGCGCATTCGGCACGTCAACCGACAGCGGATTGCGCGGCACGTTGCTGACGCGGAATTCGTAGTGCAGGTGCGGGCCGGTAGCCCAGCCGGTCATGCCGACAAAGCCGATCACTTCACCCTGGCTGATCTTGTCGCCCTTGCGCAGGCCGGTGGCGAAGCGGCTCATGTGGCCGTAAGCGGTTGAGTAATTGTTCCAGTGCTTGATCACGACGATGTTGCCGTAGCCGTTTTGCTTGCCGACGAAGTCAACCACGCCGTCGCCGGACGCATGGATAGGCGTGCCGGTCGGCGCCGCAAAATCGACGCCGGTGTGCTGCTTCCAGATGCCGAGGATGGGGTGCACGCGCATCGAGAAGCCCGATGAAATACGTGTGAAGGCCAACGGCGACTTGAGGAAGGCTTTCTTCAGCGACTTGCCGTCGAACGAGTAATACCCGCCGCCGATCTTGCTGCCCGGTTCGTCGAACCAGACCGCCTGATAGGTATTGCCGGCGTTGCTGAATTCGCCTGCCAGCACGCGGCCGCACCGGTTCGCCATTGTTGTAGAAGGTTTCATAGACCACGTTGAAGCGGTCGCCGCGGCGCAGGTCGGACGCGAAGTTGATGTTGGTGGAGAACATGTCGACCAGTTGGGTCGCCACGCTGTCCGGGATCTGCGCATTGTCGGTCGCCGCGAACAGCGACGAGCGGATCTGGCCGGAGCGCATTTCGACGCGACGTTCCAGCACGGCCGGCGCGGTGCTGGCCTTGAAGCTGTCGCCGCTGCGCTCGATCACGAGATTGTTGACCGCTTGGCCGTCGCGGCCGTCGCTCAGCGTCGCCGTCAGCTGCTGCAGCTCGCCGTCTTCGGAGGTGCGCGCCATCACGCGCTTGCCGGCGCGCAACTGCATGACCGCGCGCGCCAGGGTATCGGACTTGATGAAGTTGGCGGCCGCCTCGTCGTCCACGCCCAGGCGTGTCAGCAAGGTCGCCAGCGTGTCGCCGGAGCGGACTTTTTCTTCGTTGACGTAAAACTCTTCACGGTCAGCCAGTTGTGCGATCTGCTGTTGCAAATCAGGCAAGGCCAGGTCCTTGACGATAGCGTGGACCGGCGCATCGGAGGTGTCCGGCTCGGCCGGGGCGAAGCCGGCGGCGCCGATCGTGAAGGCGCCGAGGAACAGGGCGCCGGCGGACAGGATCTTGGTCTTGCGGGAAGAGCCGTGGAATTTCTCCTGGCAGAAGAGATGGGTAGTGCGGTACAGGGAGGCGGCGCGCGCGAATTTATCTTTAGGGAACATGCAATACGTTAAAATCTACCGTTTACGCTTGTTCCGAATTCTGTTGCAGGATGGCAATGAGATGGGCGGATCGTTCCGCGTCGCCGGTAGGTGAAACATATACCGGCCAATCAGGTTGCCATTCAACCGCAAGCGTCGTCAATGACTCCCCGATGACGCACGCTTTTTACAGATTCTCGACAGGCGATGAATGCTAAATTCTCTGCTGATTGCGCTTCTAAGATGGCGTGCGGCAGAAAGACGAAAAGCGTGATTATAGCAAAGCGTCAATCCGGTACTGTCCTACAAAAGCCTATTTTTTAGTTATATCAATGACCGCCGAACAACTTACACCTCAAGCCCCTCTGCCCCTGTCCGATAAAGTCCAGGAAGCGCTGGCCATCACCAAGCGCGGCGTCGACGAGTTGCTCATCGAAAGCGAATTTGCGCAAAAACTTGCGCGTGCCGAAAAGAGCGGCCAGCCGCTGCGCATCAAGCTGGGCCTGGACCCGACTGCACCCGATCTGCATCTGGGCCATACCGTGGTATTGAACAAGATGCGCCAGTTGCAGGACCTCGGTCACAACGTGATTTTCCTGATTGGCGATTTCACCTCGATGATCGGCGACCCGTCCGGCCGCAACGCCACCCGCCCGCCACTGACGCGTGAGCAGATCGAAGTCAACGCCAAGACCTATTTCGCCCAGGCCAGCCTGGTGCTGGACGCGGCCAAAACCGAGATCCGCTACAACTCGGAATGGTGCGACCCGCTCGGCAGCCGCGGCATGATCCAGCTGGCCTCGCGCTACACCGTGGCGCGCATGATGGAGCGCGATGATTTCACCAAGCGCTTCAAGGAAGGCACGCCGATTTCCGTGCATGAATTCCTGTATCCGCTGATGCAGGGCTACGATTCGGTCGCGCTGAAGTCCGATCTCGAGCTCGGCGGCACCGACCAGAAGTTCAACCTGCTGGTCGGTCGCGAGCTGCAAAAGGATTTCGGCCAGGAGCCGCAATGCATCCTGACCATGCCGTTGCTGGAAGGCCTGGACGGCGTCGACAAGATGTCCAAGTCCAAGAACAATTACATCGGCATCACCGAGCCGGCCAACACCATGTTCGCCAAGGTAATGAGCATCTCCGACGTGATGATGTGGCGTTATTACGAGCTGTTGTCGTTCCGTTCGATTGCCGACATCGCCGGCTTCAAGGCCGATGTCGCCGCCGGCAAGAACCCGCGCGACATCAAGGTCGCGCTGGCGCAGGAAATCGTCACGCGCTTCCACTCGCAACAGGCCGCCGAAGACGCGCTGGCCGATTTCGTCAACCGCTCCAAGGGTGGCATTCCGGACGACGTGCCGGAAGTCAGCCTGACCGGGGCGCCGCTGGGCATCGGCCAGTTGCTCAAGCAAACCAACCTGTGCGCTTCCACTTCGGAAGCCCTGCGCATGGTGGAGCAGGGCGGCGTGCGCATCGACGGCACGGTGATCAGCGACAAGGGGCTGAAGGTCGAAGCGGGTGTGTTCGTGGTGCAGGTCGGCAAGCGCAAGTTCGCCCGCGTGACCTTGTCACAATGAGAACGACCGCGACAGCACCGGTAGCAGCGTCATGATCGGATTGTTGCAACGAGTCCGCAAAGCCGATGTCGTAGTGGAAGGCGAGCAAATCGGCGCCATCGGCCCCGGCCTGATGGTGCTGGTCTGCGCCGAACGCGGCGACACCGTCAGGGAAGCCGATGCGCTGCTGACCAAGTTGTTGGCCTATCGCGTGTTTGCCGACGATGCGGGCAAGATGAACCGCAGCGTGACCGACGTGCAGGGCGGCTTGCTGCTGGTGCCGCAATTCACGCTGGCGGCCGATACCCGCTCCGGCACGCGGCCGTCCTTCACGCCGGCAGCCGCGCCGGCGGAAGGCCGCCAACTGTTCGACCATTTTGTCGCCCAGGCGAAAGCCAGGCACGGCGTGGTGGAGACCGGTCGTTTCGGCGCCGACATGCAAGTGTCGCTAACCAATGACGGCCCCGTCACGTTCTGGCTGCAGCTGAAGCCGGCGGCTTGATGGCCGGCGCCGCATTCCGATAGCATTCAACAGCAGGCTGATTTTCAAAGGAGAGCACACATGAAACTCTGGAGCGATTCTTTTCAGGACGGCGCAGTCATTCCGGGCGAATTCACCTTCGCCGTTCCCGATCCCAAAAGTCACGTGGCCCTGTCGTCGAACAGGAATCCCCACCTGGCCTGGAGCGATCTGCCTCCCGGGACCAGGTCGCTGGTGCTGGTCATGCATGATCCGGACGTGCCGTCGCGCGGCGACGACGTCAACCAGGAAGGAAAGACCGTGCCGGCCGATCTGCCGCGGGTCGACTTCTTCCACTGGACGCTGGTCGATATACCACCCGGCGTAAGCGAACTGGCCGCGGGGCAATTCAGCAGCGCCGTCACCACGCGCGGCAAGGCCGGTCCGGCGATTCCCGGCGATCCGCTGTCGGGCGCGCGTCACGGCCTCAACGATTACACCAGCTGGTTTGCCGGCGACGGCGACATGAGCGGCGATTACTTCGGCTACGACGGCCCATGTCCGCCATGGAACGACGCCATCGCGCACCGTTACATCTTCACGCTGTACGCCATCGACCAGGAGCAACTTACCGTCACCGGCAAGTTCACCGGCACCGACGTGCGCAACGCGCTGCAAGGCCATGTGCTGGGGCAGGCAGCGATCACCGGCACGTACACGCTTAACCCGGACCTGATCAAATAAATACCGTAACGCGCCATGACCGCCACGACTGCAACCGCTGCAACCACGGACATCCTGCTGATCCGCCACGGTGAAACCGACTGGAACGTCGACAAGCGCCTGCAAGGCCACATCGACATCCCGCTCAACGCCGAAGGGCAGCGGCAGGCGGCGGCGCTGGGCCGGGCGCTCGGTAACGAGCCGCTCGACGCCATCTACGCCAGCGACCTGCAACGCGCGCGCGCGCGCGCGCGCGCGC
>NZ_AJHH01000390.1 GCF_000256565.1 Herbaspirillum lusitanum P6-12
AGATCATCGACATCAACATGGGTTGCCCGGTCAAGAAGGTATGCAACAGCTGGTGCGGTTCGGCCCTGTTGCAGAACGAAAAGCTGGTCGGCCGGATTCTCGACGCAGTGGTGAACGCCGTCGACGTGCCGGTGACGCTGAAATTCCGCACCGGCTGGAATCGGGAAAACAAGAATGCCCTGGCTATCGCCGCCATGGCGGAACAAAGCGGCATCGCCATGCTAACGCTGCACGGCCGCACGCGCGCCGACGGCTATAGCGGCGAAGCCGAGTACGAAACGATTGCGGCCGTCAAGGCGGCGGTGAAGATCCCGGTGGTCGCCAACGGCGACATCACCACGCCCGAGCGCGCAAAACACGTGTTGACGGTGACCGGCGCCGACGCCAGGCGGTGGCGACGCTGCAGGGCAAGGACGT
>NZ_AJHH01000391.1 GCF_000256565.1 Herbaspirillum lusitanum P6-12
ACACCGCGCAGGCGGTGGCGACGCTGCAGGGCAAGGACGTGCACATTGATGAAGCCTTGCGCGAGCGTTGCTACGGCGGCTTCGAAGGCCTGCAGCATCACGACATTGCACAGCGCTATCCGCAAGACTATGCCGCCTGGAAAGCGCGCGAACTCGATGCCCGCTATCCAGCTGGTGAACGTATCGCCGAAACCATGCGCGAGTTTTCGGGTCACGCGCCTGATCCAGCACAGCAACAGCCGGCAGCACCGCAAGATCGCCATCGTCACGCACGGCGGCGTGCTCGAATGCATTTATCGCTGGTCGCGCCGGACCGGCTTTGCGCACGCGCGCGATTTCGACATTTTCAACGCCGGCATCAATCGCATGCAATGGGACGGCGAGCGCCTGCACATCGTGCAATGGGCCGACGTGGCCCATTTGTCGGCCGATGTGCTCGACGAAGTGGATCGCTGACCCCGCCCGTATCGGCTGAAACGCGACGCTGCACGGCAATTCTTGTCGCTTCGGCAATATGTTGCCGCCGCTGCGCTGCAAGACCGATTCTTGTTGGGGCGCAGGACCAATCGCGCTAAAATAGCGCCCTTCCCCGGCAACCACACGACCGCACCGTCCAACGACCTGTGAATATCGGCCCGCATTCCCTGCGCAATAACGTTTTCGTCGCCCCGATGGCTGGTGTGACGGATCGGCCTTTTCGCCAGTTGTGCAAGCAACTGGGGGCGGGTTATGCCGTGTCGGAAATGGCGGCCTCGGATCCGCGCCTGTGGCAAAGCGAGAAGACGTCGCGCCGCACCAACCACGACGGCGAGATGGAGCCGAAAGCGGTGCAGATTGCCGGCGCCGATCCCGCCATGCTGGCCGATTGCGCGAAACATAACGTCGACCGCGGCGCGCAGATCATCGACATCAACATGGGTTGCCCGGTCAAGAAGGTATGCAACAGCTGGTGCGGTTCGGCCCTGTTGCAGAACGAAAAGCTGGTCGGCCGGATTCTCGACGCAGTGGTGAACGCCGTCGACGTGCCGGTGACGCTGAAATTCCGCACCGGCTGGAATCGGGAAAACAAGAATGCCCTGGCTATCGCCGCCATGGCGGAACAAAGCGGCATCGCCATGCTAACGCTGCACGGCCGCACGCGCGCCGACGGCTATAGCGGCGAAGCCGAGTACGAAACGATTGCGGCCGTCAAGGCGGCGGTGAAGATCCCGGTGGTCGCCAACGGCGACATCACCACGCCCGAGCGCGCAAAACACGTGTTGACGGTGACCGGCGCCGACGCCGTCATGATCGGCCGGGCGGCGCAGGGACGGCCGTGGATCTTCCGTGAAATCGACCACTTCCTGCGCACCGGCACGCATCTGCCGGCGCCGATGGTGGCCGAAGTGCAGGAACTGATGCTGGAACATCTGCAGGCGCACTACGCGTTTTACGGCGAGTATCTCGGCGTACGCACGGCGCGCAAGCACATCGGATGGTATGTCCGCGACCTGCCGGAGGGGGAACAATTCCGGCAGCGCATGAACCGCCTCGAGGATACTCAGCTGCAGTGGAACGCAGTGCGCGATTTCTTTGAATCGCAGGCGGCATATGGCGAGCGGTTACAATACGGGATTGCCGGAGAGGCGCTGGCAGCTTAGCTGCAGCGTGGATCGGCTTCATTGACTAACACACTAAAAAGAACAGAAGCATTTCGTAATGAGTAAAGAAAGTATCGAGGATGTCGTCAGGAAGAGCCTTGACAAGTATTTCAAGGACCTGGGCGAGCAGCTGCCATCAAATGTCTATGACATGGTTGTTTTGACGGTCGAGAAACCGATCTTCGAAGCAGTGATGGCGCGCGCCGACGGCAATCAGTCGCAAGCCGCAGAAATTCTCGGCATCAATCGCAATACCCTGCGCAAGAAATTGCAGCAGCACGGCTTGCTGTAATTGTTGCAACACATGCATGCGGCGGTGCGCCCGCAAGCGCGCCGCCGGTCTTGTACCTGCACCCGCACCTTTATCCGTATCACGTCGAATTCCTTCATCCACGCAGTTTTCTCCATCTTCATGCCATCATGATCAAACAAGCACTCATTTCCGTTTCCGACAAAGCCGGCGTGCTCGACTTTGCGCGCGCGCTGTCCGCCCTGGGCGTCAACATCCTGTCCACCGGCGGCACCGCCAAGCTGCTGGCCGACAATGGCGTCAAGGTGACGGAAGTCGCCGACTACACCGGTTTCCCGGAAATGCTGGATGGCCGCGTCAAGACGCTGCATCCGAAAGTGCATGGCGGCATCCTGGCGCGCCGCGATTTCCCTGAGCACGTGGCCGCACTGGACAAGCACGGCATTCCGACCATCGATATGGTGGTGGTGAACCTGTATCCGTTCCAGCAGACCATCGCCAAGGAAGAGTGCTCGCTGGAAGACGCGATCGAAAACATCGACATCGGCGGCCCGGCGATGCTGCGTTCGTCGGCCAAGAACCACAAGGACGTGGTCGTGATCTGCGACCCGACCGACTACGCCGGCGTACTGGCCGACCTGCAAGCCGGCGGCGACCTGCCGTACGAAAAGCGCTTCGCGCTGGCCAAGAAAGTATTCGCCCACACCGCGCAATACGACGGCGCCATCACCAACTATTTCACCTCGCTGGGCGAAGACAAGCAGCATGCCACGCGCAGCGCGTATCCTGAAACGCTGAACCTGCACTTCGAAAAAGTGCAAGACATGCGCTACGGTGAAAACCCGCATCAGTCGGCCGCCTTCTACCGCGACGTCAGGAAGATTGACGGCGCGCTGGCCAGCTACACCCAGTTGCAAGGCAAGGAACTGTCGTTCAACAACATCGCCGACGCCGATGCGGCGTGGGAATGCGTCAAGACCTTCGACGCTGCCGACACTACCGCCTGCGTCATCATCAAGCATGCCAATCCCTGCGGCGTGGCAGTCGGGGGCAACCCGCTGGAGGCTTACAGCAAGGCTCTGCAGACCGATCCGACTTCAGCCTTCGGCGGCATCATCGCCTTCAACCGCGAACTCGACGGCGCCGCCGCCGAAGCGGTCGCCAAGCAATTCGTCGAAGTGCTGATCGCGCCATCCTTCAGCGCCGAAGCGAAGAAGATTTTCGCCGCCAAGCAAAACGTCCGCCTGCTGGAAATCCCGCTCGGCAATGGTATGAATACGCATGACTTCAAGCGCGTCGGCGGCGGCCTGCTGGTGCAATCGCCGGACGCCAGGAACGTGCTGCTGGCCGACGTCAAGGTCGTCAGCAAGAAGCAACCGACACCGCAACAACTGCAAGACCTGATGTTCGCCTGGCGCGTCGCCAAGTTCGTCAAGTCCAACGCGATCGTGTTCTGTGGCAATGGCATGACGCTGGGCGTCGGCGCTGGCCAGATGAGCCGTATCGATTCCGCCCGCATCGCCTCGATCAAGGCGCAGAACGCCGGCCTGACGCTGGCCGGTTCGGCAGTGGCGTCGGATGCCTTCTTCCCGTTCCGCGACGGCCTGGACGTGGTGGTCGACGCCGGCGCGACCAGCGTGATCCATCCGGGCGGCTCGATGCGCGACCAGGAAGTGATCGATGCCGCGAATGAGCGCGACGTCGTGATGCTGCTGACCGGTACGCGTCACTTCCGTCACTGATCCGTAGCTGATCCCTGGCGGCTTCTTCCCTGACGCTGCAACATTGCATCCAAGCCCGGCATACGTGCCGGGCTTGTTGTTTTTTGCGTAGGCGCGGCCTCAAATTGTCATCAAGACAATTCTTCGATAGATAATGAGCCAACACTTTCTCTCGTTGGAGGTTGTCGATGAACCGTCCGTTTCTGTCGTTTCACAGCACGCATCCACGCAGTTCCGAATGGCGCCTCGGGGTGTTTCTGCTGCTGTTCGGGTTCGGGCTCAGCGTCTTTCCTGTCCAGGCTTTGGCGCAGGAGAGCAAGGTCTTCATCGGTTTTCTGGCGCCCCTCAGCGGATCCAATCAGGCGCGCGGCGTCAGCATGACCAACGGCGCGCAACTGGCGATCGATGAACTGAACAAGAAAGCCATCAGGGTCAACAACCTCAAGCTTGTCTTCGAACTGGTTCCGCAAGACGATCGTTTCGACGCCAACGCCGGCAAGCTGGCGACGGACTATCTGCTGAAGAGAAACCTCGCGGCGCTGGTCTGCCACAGTTCGACGGTGTGCATCGCCACCGCCGAACAGGTCCAGGCCGCGGGCATTCCGTACATCTCGGTCGGCGCGACCAACCACAAATTCACCCAGCTCGGCTACGACAACACGTTTCGCATGTTCGGCCACAGCGAACAGGGCGGCATTCTTTTCGGGCAGTATGTATATGGCGACCTCAAGGTCGATCGCATGGCGGTGATCGACGACAAGACGCCGTCGGGCATGACCATGGCGGACCAGTTCAGCGAGGGCTTCACGAAGGCCGGCGGTCTGTTGCTGGGGCGCTATTCGGTGAGCGACAAGACTTCAGATTTCAACCAGGCGCTGGCCGATATCAAGGAGAGCAGGGCAGACGCGATATTCTGGGGCGGCACGCATTTGCAGGCCGCGAAGATGATCGTGAGCGCCAGGCGGCTGGGCGTGAAGACGCGCTTCCTGAATGCGATGAACGGAATGAACAACCAGAACTTCCTCGCTCAGGTGAATGGCGCCGGCAATATCTTTACGCTCGAATCCGACCAGCAACGCGATAAACTGCCGGGATGGAAGAATTTTGAAAAGAACTACGTCGCGCGATTTTCTTCATCGTATATCGACGTTAGCAGTTTGCGCGCCTATGATGCGGTGCAGATGGCGGGCGAAGCGATCCGGTTGAGCAATTCCGTCGATCCCCGCAAACTGATCGACACGCTGCATGCGGAAAAATTCAAGGGGCTGAGCGGCGTCATTTCCTTCGACCGGGACGGCAATCTGAATGATCCGGTGTTCACCGTATATGAAGCCCAGGGCGGCGGCTGGAAAATAGTGAAGGTGGTCAAGGGACATTGATTGTCAAGTCACCCTGGCCTCCGTCTGAAGCGATTAACTCTTATTTTTTGCATGAAAATTATCGGCATTGACCCCGGCTTGCGCACCACCGGCTTTGGCGTGATCCACAAGCAGGGCAGCAAGCTCACCTACATCGCTTCCGGCACCATCAAGACGCCGGACGGCGACTTGCCGCAGCGCCTCAAGGTCATCCTGGCCAGCGTCGGCGAAGTCATCCAGACGTATGCGCCCGATTGTGCGGCGATCGAAAAAGTCTTCGTCAACGTCAATCCGCAATCCACCTTGCTGCTCGGCCAAGCCCGCGGCGCGGCGATCTGCGCGCTGGTGCAGGCCGATCTGCAGGTCGCGGAATACACCGCACTGCAGGTCAAGCAAGCCGTCGCCGGTCACGGCAAGGCGCAGAAGCAGCAGGTCCAGGATATGGTGCAGCGCTTGCTGGCGCTGCCGGGTTTGCCCGGCACCGATGCGGCCGACGCGCTCGGAGTGGCGATCTGCCATGCACACAGCGGCGACATCCTCAGCGCGCTGGGCGGACTGGCGCCGGGGCTGGCGAAGAAAGGCTTGCGCATGCGCGGCGGTCGTCTGGTCGGCTAGTCCTTTTTAAAGACTTTCAGCACGCGCTGCATCAGCGTCACCAGCAGCAACACCGCACCGCCGGCGACCACGCCGAACACTGCATCCAGCGCCGACGGCGCCAATACCGATAACAAGCCGCCGATGGCCGGCACCGCCGCCAGCGGTGCGCTGACGTCGGCGATCCAGTGATGCACCGGCGCAAAGCCGTGCGTCAGAATCCCGCCGCCGACCATGAACATCGCCACCGTGCCGATCACGGTCAGGCTCTTCATCATGTAAGGCGCCGCCACCAGGATGGCGCGGCCGATGCGCCGGCCGATGGCGCCGCCGGTACGCAGCAGGTAGAGGCCGCCGTCGTCTAGCTTGACGATGCCGGCGACCACGCCGTAGACGCCGACCGTCATGATCAGCGCGATGCCGATCAGCACAGTGATCTGCTGCTGCAGCGGCGCGTCGGCGACCGTGCCCAAGGTAATGGCGATGATTTCCGCCGACAGGATGAAATCGGTGCGGATGGCGCCCTTGATCTTGTCCTGTTCGCTTTCCATGGCCTCAGGCGCTGCAGCTTCGCCATGGTGCTCGTCTTCATGCGGCAGGTATTTGTGCGCCAGCTTCTCGAAGCCTTCAAAGCACAGGAAGGCGCCGCCCAGCATCAGCAGCGGCGTCACCGCCCACGGCGCGAAGGCGCTGATCGCGAGTGCAGCCGGCACCAGGATCGCCTTGTTCTTCAGCGAGCCGACCGCCACCGCCCACACCACCGGCAACTCACGGTCGGCGTTGACGCCGGACACCTGCTGCGCATTGAGCGCCAGATCGTCGCCGAGCACGCCGGCGGTTTTCTTGGCGGCGACCTTGGTCATGGCGGAAACGTCGTCGAGGATGCCGGCGATGTCGTCGATCAATGCGAAAAAGCTGCTGCCTGCCATGGGATCCTTGCGTGGTGATTGGTGCGTGAGGCCAGACGATATCCCGGCAGGGCGCTTCAAGGCAAGCAGGGCGGACCGCTCGGGATGATTCCGCACGGATAGAGATACTGTTTATCCGAACAGTACTGTATCATTCGATAATCCATTTTTCGACTCACTTTCGATACCTGCCATCATGATCGGTCGCCTCTCCGGAATCCTGCTCGAAAAAAATCCCCCGCAATTGCTGGTCGACTGCAACGGCGTCGGCTACGAAGTCGGCGTGCCGATGAGCACTTTCTACAATCTGCCGGGCCTCGGTGAAAAAGTGGTGCTGCTGACGCACCTGGCGATCCGTGAAGATGCGCACGTGCTGTTCGGCTTCGGCAGCGCCGAAGAGCGCAACACCTTCAAGGAGCTGATCAAGATATCCGGCGTCGGCGCGCGCACCGCCCTGTCGATCCTGTCCGGCATGTCGGTCAGCGATCTGGCGCAGGCCGTGACGCTGCAGGAAGCCGGCCGTCTCACCAAGGTCCCTGGAATCGGCAAGAAGACCGCCGAACGCCTCTTGCTCGAACTCAAGGGCAAGCTCTCGGCGTGGTCGGCGGCGCGGTACGTCACGATGCGACTTCGGATATCCTCAACGCCTTGCTGGCGCTCGGCTATTCCGACAAGGAAGCGACCCTCGCGCTGAAGCAGGTGCCGGCCGACGCCAGCGTCTCCGACGGCATCAAGCATGCACTGAAAGCCCTGTCCAAAGCCTGAACGGTAAATCATGAGCATCCAGACCGACGACTTTTCCGAACAACGCATCATCGCCGCCACGCCGGCCTCGGCCAACGAGGAAGCGATCGAACGCGCGCTGCGGCCCAAGCAGCTCGACGAATATGTCGGCCAGGAAAAAGTGCGCGGCCAGCTCGAGATCTTCATCTCGGCGGCGCGCCAGCGCGGCGAAGCGCTCGATCACACGCTGCTGTTCGGCCCGCCGGGTCTCGGCAAGACCACCATGGCGCACATCATCGCGCGTGAAATGGGCGTCAACCTGCGCCAGACTTCGGGCCCGGTGCTGGAGCGCGCGGGCGACCTCGCGGCGCTGCTGACCAATCTCGAAGCCAACGACGTGCTGTTCATCGACGAGATCCATCGGCTGTCGCCGGTGGTGGAAGAAATCCTCTACCCCGCGCTCGAGGATTACCAGATCGACATCATGATCGGCGAAGGCCCGGCGGCGCGTTCGGTGCGCCTCGACCTGCAGCCGTTCACGCTGGTCGGCGCCACGACGCGCGCCGGCATGCTGACCAATCCGCTGCGCGACCGTTTCGGCATCGTCGCGCGCCTGGAGTTTTACACCCCGCCGGAACTGGCGCGCATCGTTACGCGCAGCGCCGGCTTGCTCAACGCGCCCATCGTCGAAGAAGGCGCGCTGGAAATCGCCAAGCGCAGCCGCGGCACCCCCCGCATCGCCAATCGCCTGCTACGCCGCGTGCGCGACTATGCGGAGGTGAAGGGCAACGGCAGAATCACGCAAGCGATGGCCGATGCTGCGCTGGTCATGCTCGACGTCGATCCGGTCGGCTTCGACGTGATGGACCGCAAGCTGCTCGAAGCGGTGCTGTTCAAATTCAACGGCGGACCGGTCGGGCTCGACAACCTCGCCGCAGCGATCGGCGAAGAACGCGACACCATTGAAGACGTGCTTGAGCCTTATCTGATCCAGCAAGGCTATCTGCAGCGCACGCCGCGCGGTCGGGTGGCGACGCCGCTGGCGTATACCCACTTCGGCGTCACTGCGCCGCGTACCGGTCCCAACGGCGATCTCTGGGCCGGTTGATATCGTGTGAAAAATTGTACTGGCGGCGTCACCGGTACACTCCCTTGGCGGCTTACTGTGTCTCACGTATTCCGCGCATGTCATTCGCAACAGTTGTTGAACTGCATCAACTGTTGCCCAAACTGACATTGGCCTGGCCATTTGACCGGGATGTTTGTCTCGCCGAAAAAAGTGGCTCGTCACCTCGTCAATTCATTAGAAATTTGCCAAGAAATTCATGCGAACTTCTCGTGATTTCTTTATTTTCACTTGTGCAAAAATTAATCGTCATCGACAATAGATAGCTAATCACTATCTTTGTGGGCGAGCCTCTCATGCTTATGTCGAGCCAAGCCAGCAGGTACGCGCATCAACTCCTCGATGCCCGTGCAAATGCACGCCTGCTGCCGCTCCTGTCCTCTTCTGAACCTCTCTCCGTTGACGATGCCTACGAGATCGCGCGCCGCATCATCGATATTCGTGTAGCGCAAGGCGAGCATCCGATCGGTCGCAAGATCGGCTTCACCGTGCACAAGACGTGGGACAAATACGGCGTCACCGACGACGCACGCATTCCAATCTGGGCGCATATTTACGATTCAACGGTGCGCTACGCCCATGACAACCACGGCAAGCAATGCCTGCGAGGGGCGTTGCAACCGCGCATCGAACCGGAAATCGTCTTCAAGCTCGGCCAGGCGCCGTCGCCGGACGCGACCATCGATGAACTGGCGGAATGCATAGAATGGATGGCGCACGGTTTCGAAATCGTTACCTGTCCGTTCGCCAACTGGGAATTCACGGTGGCGGATTCGATCGCCGCTTTCGGCCTGCACGGCACGCTGATCATTGGCGAGCCGCATGTGCTGTCGTCGGCCACTCGCCACAACCTGCCGCAAATTCTGGCCAGCGCCAGCGTCTCGCTGTCGAGCAGCACCGACAGCACCGGACGGTTGCGCGCCGCCGGCTTCTTCAACGACGAAGCCGACAGCCCCTTGCATGCGCTGTGGCATTTGCATCAATTGCTCAAGACCCAGCCGAAATTCACCCCCTTGCAGGCCGGCGAAATCATCACCACCGGCACCTGGACCGATGCCTATCCGGTGGAAGCCGGGCAGACCTGGATCACGGCATTTTCCGGCGTCGCCTTGCCGGGACTGACGGTGTCGTTTGTCTGATTTCCTTTTGGGCTGCAAACGACTCCGGCAGGTTCATATTCGTTCGCAGGTGAACCATGCACATCTGGGTTGACGCCGACGCCTGTCCGGGCGTCATCAAGGACATGCTGTTCCGCGTCGCCGATCGTACGCAGATCATGGTGACGCTGGTGGCCAACCGGTACTTGCGCACGCCTCCCTCACGCTTCATCAAATCCATCTTGGTCCCGGCCGGCTTCGACGTCGCCGACAAGGAAATCGTCAAGCTCGCACAAGCCGGCGACTTGGTGATCACGGCCGACATCCCGCTCGCCGCCGAAGTCGTCGCCAACGGCGTCGCCGTGCTCAATCCGCGCGGCGAGATGTACACCGTGGACAATATCCAGCAGCATCTGACGATGCGCAATTTCATGGAAGAGCTACGCGGCAGCGGCGTTGAAACCGGCGGGCCGGCAGCGTTCAGCCAGGCCGACGGGCGCGCGTTCGCGCGTCAGCTCGATCGCTTCGTCGCGCAGCACAAGCCGTCGCCGTAGCCGTAGCCGCGGCGCGCCGGCCCACTCACTTGCCGGTAAATACCCGTACCGGCGTCCATCCCTTGCGTTCATAGCTGTAGAGCGTGTAGCCGGGCTTGAGCAGCGCGCCATTGGCGTCGAAGGCGATATTGGCGCTGATGCCGCTATATCGGATCTCGTGCAGTGCATTGACGATTTTGGCGCGCTCCAGCGAATTGGCCTTCTTCGCCGCGGCGGCCAGCAACTGCACGCTGTCGTAGAAGTACACCGCGAAGGGGAGCATCTCGCTGCCGTAGCGCTCGGCGTATTTCTTTTGCAGGGCGGACATGCCGGGACGTTTGTCCAGTGGCGTGCTGGGCACGATGGCAAGAACCGCGCTGTCCACGTCGCCGGCATTTTTCAGAAAAGCCGGGGAGACCACGAGCCCCGTCAGCAGCAGCTTGGCCTGCAAGTGGAAGCGCTGCAGGTTGCGCGCCAGCACATCGCTTTGTATCATGCGGCCGCTGAAGAAAATCAACTCCGCCTGGCTCTCCCTGGCCTTTAGCAACGGCTGGTTGAAATCCGACGTGTTGCCGCTGATCGACATGCGCTGGATGATTTCGCCGTCGGCGGCCTTCACGTGATCGGAAAAATAATCCGCCATGCTGATGCCGAGGAAACCCCCGTCGTCGAGCACCAGCACGCGTTTCAGTTTCTGTTCGCCGACCAGATAATCGGCCGCGAGCGCCAGTCCCAGGTCATCGCTGCCGATGATCTGGAAGATCGTCCGGTAGGATTTCTGCGTCAAGCTGCGGCTCCACGCAAACGGTGAAATCTGCGCCAGTCCGGCCCCGTGGTAAATGGGGGCGGCCGCTCCCGTGGTTGCGCTGGTCCAATGGCCGACCACGCCGATGGCCTTGCTGTTGGCCAACGTACGCGCGACGAACTCGCTGATGCGCGGATCGGCCTTGTCGTCCTGCTCCAGCAGCTCGAACACCACGGCACGGCCGTTGATGCTGGGGTTGCCCTTGTTGATTTCTTCGATGGCGAGCTGTGCGGCATTGCGCCCCTGGCGTGCGGAGAATTCCGCCAGCGGCGCCGCGAACCCGATCGTGACGACCATCGGTGGCGTATCGGCGGCGCGCCCGCATGGAGACACGGACGAGAGCAGCAAAAGGGCAATTACGAAACGGCAGGAATTCGACATACATCCCCCGGAGAGATCAGAAATCGCGAACGGTGCCGGCGCGCCTGTTTTGTTATCGTCAGGCTAACAATTCCACGCTCAATGGGCAACACGAAAGAATGCGCATGTTGCGTAAGTTGTCTATTTCTAAAGAAAAACATGAGGCCGGGGGGATATCTGCCGGAGAAACGCGCAGCAGAGACAGGAGGAGGGGGCGGAAGAAGGTAAGGCAGGGCAGCGGCGCCGAAGCGCGCCGGGTCGCTGCATCGCATGCTGTTCGCCTGCGATGCAGCGCGGTAAGCATGTTTACTCTTCGCGTACCCAGGTTTGCGTGCGGCCCCGATGTAGCCGCGCACGTTGAGCTTCTTGCCGTCCTCCACGACGGTCAGCTTGCTCTTGTACAGCTTGCCGTTAGCCGGGTCGAGGATCTGGCCGCCGTTGTATTCGTCGCCGTCTTTCTTCAGGCCGGACAGGATGGTCATGCCGATGATGGGTTGGTCCTTGAGCGCGCCTTCGCACTTTTCGCACTTGGGATTCTGCTCTTCTTCGGCGGGGCGGAACAGCTTCTCGATCTTGCCCTTGAGTTCGCCGTCGCTCTCGGTGATGCGGATCAATGCCTTGGGTTTGCCGGTGGCGTCGTCGATGTTTTTCCACAAGCCCACGGGCGAGCCGTCGGCCCAGGCCGTTGCGCTGGCCAATGCGCTCAGGGCCAGCAGGGTGGTGCTCAGGATGATGCGAGTTTTCATGATGTCTCCGTCCATTGGTGAAACTGGTGGTGTCGATAAAAGCACGATTGTTCTAATTTTATCCGGCTAGTGTAGACAAGCCGGCGGCGTCCGGCAAGGATTAAAAAGATGGCGACAGGGCAATAAAAAAGCCGCCGCCCTTTGCAGGACGGCGGCTGGTCGGAAGTTGGCAGGAGCGGCTTATTTCAACTTATTTCAACCTCGCCAATTGCTCTTCCAGTTTTGCCAGCGTGGTGCTGAAGTTGGCGAGGCGCTCTTTCTCTTGCGCCACGACGGCTTCCGGCGCGCGTGTGACGAAGCTTTCGTTGGACAGCTTGGCGTTGGCCTTGACGATCTCGCCGCTGATGCGGGTGATCTCCTTGGCCATGCGTTCGCGTTCGGCGGCGATGTCGATTTCCACCTTCAGCATCAGCTTCAGGTCGCCGACGATGGCGACCGGCGCAGGCGATTCAGGCAGCTGCGTGACGACTTGCGTTTCGCTCAGCTTCACCAGCGATTGCAGGTAAGGCAGGAAGGAGTTCACGGCTTCCGCGTTTGCTGCCTCGACGATCAGCGGCACGCGCAGCGCCGGCGACAACTGCATCTCGCCGCGCAGGTTGCGGCATGCATCGGTCAGCGTCTTCAGTTGCGTCATCCAGGCTTCGGCATCGAGGTCGATCTTTTCCAGATCGGCTTGCGGATATGGTTGGCGCATGATCGAGTCGCCGGCCGGGTCGAGCTTCTTGTCGGTCAGCGGCGCCACGCTTTGCCACAGCGCTTCGGTGATGAAAGGCAGCACCGGATGCGCCAGGCGCAGCACGCCTTCCAGCACGCGCAGCAGGGTGCGGCGCGTCGCGCGTTGCTGCGCTTCGTTGCCGTTCTGGATTTGCGACTTGGCCATTTCCAGGTACCAGTCGCAGTACTCGTCCCACACGAACTTGTAGATGGCGGAAGCGATGTTGTCGAAACGATAGTCGGCGAAACCCTTTTCGACTTCCGCCTCGGTGCGCTGCATCAGCGACACGATCCAGCGGTCGGCTTGCGAGAACTGCAGTTGTTCCTTGTTGCATTCTCCCTTGACGTGTCCGTCGAAACCGCAGTCTTGGCCTTCGGTGTTCATCAGCACGAAGCGGGTGGCGTTCCACAGTTTGTTGCAGAAGTTGCGATAGCCTTCGCAGCGGCCAAGGTCGAAGTTGATGTTGCGGCCCAGCGTGGCCAGCGAAGCAAAGGTGAAGCGCAGCGCATCGGTGCCGAAGGCCGGGATGCCGTCGGCGAATTCCTTGCGCGTGGCTTTCTCGATGCTGGCGGCCTGCTTCGGATTCATCAGGCCGACGGTGCGCTTGGCCACCAGTTCATCCACGCCGATGCCGTCGATCAGGTCGATCGGGTCCAGCGTGTTGCCCTTGGATTTGGACATCTTCTGGCCGCTGGCGTCGCGCACCAGGCCATGCACGTAGACCGTATTGAACGGCACCTGGCCGGTGAAGTGCGTGGTCATCATGACCATGCGCGCCACCCAGAAGAAGATGATGTCGAAGCCGGTGACCAGCACCGACGACGGCAGGAACAGCTTGTAGTCCGGCGTTTCTTCCGGCCAGCCCAGCGTCGAGAACGGCACCAGCGCCGACGAGAACCAGGTGTCCAGCACGTCGTTGTCGCGCGTCACGGTCTTGCCGCCGGCTTGCGCCCGGGCTTCCGCTTCGGTACGGGCAACGTAGATTTTGCCGTCTTCGTCGTACCATGCCGGGATCTGATGGCCCCACCACAGTTGGCGCGAGATACACCAGTCCTGGATGTTGTTGAGCCACTGGTTGTAGGTATTGTTCCAGTTTTCCGGAATCAGCTTGATCTCGCCGTTGGCGACTTTTTCCAGCGCCACTTCGGCAATCGACTTGCCGGGGAAGTAAGTGCCTTCCGGCGCCGGCTTGCTCATCGCGACGAACCATTGGTCGGTCAGCATCGGTTCGATCACGACGCCGGTGCGGTCGCCGCGCGGCACCATCAGCTTGTGCGGTTTGACCAGTTCCAGCAGGCCAAGCGCGTCGAGGTCGGCAACCATCTGCTTGCGCGCTTCGAAGCGATCCAGGCCCTGGTATTTGGCCGGACCGTTTTCATTGATCCTGGCGTCCAGCGTCAGGATGCTGATCTTGTCCAGGTTGTGACGCGCGCCGACCTGATAATCGTTGAAGTCGTGCGCAGGCGTGATCTTCACGCAACCGGTGCCGAATTCCTTGTCGACGTATTCATCCTTGATGATCGGGATTTCGCGATCGGTCAGCGGCAGCTTGAGCATCTTGCCGACCAGGTGCGCGTAGCGCTCGTCGGTCGGATCGACCGCCACGGCGACGTCTCCCAACATGGTTTCCGGACGCGTTGTCGCCACCGTGATGTGACCGCTGCCGTCCACCAATGGGTACTTGATGTGCCACATCGAGCCGTCTTCTTCTTCCGACACCACTTCGAGGTCGGACACGGCCGTGCCCAGCACCGGGTCCCAGTTCACCAGGCGCTTGCCGCGATAGATCAGGCCTTGCTCGAACAGGCGCACGAAGACTTCCGTGACGGCGTTCGACATCTTCGGATCCATCGTGAAGTATTCGCGGTCCCAGTCGGTCGATGCGCCCATGCGGCGCATCTGGCCGGTGATGGTGGAGCCGGATTTCTCTTTCCACTCCCACACCTTCTCGACGAACTTCTCGCGGCCGAGGTCATGGCGCGAAATCTTTTGCGCGTCGAGCTGGCGCTCCACGACGATCTGCGTGGCGATGCCGGCGTGATCGGTACCCGGGATCCAGGCGGTGTTGAAGCCGCGCATGCGATGGTAGCGGGTCAGGCCGTCCATGATGGTCTGGTTGAAGGCGTGGCCCATGTGCAGCGTGCCGGTCACATTCGGCGGCGGCAGCTGGATGCTGAACGACGGCTTTTCAGGCGCGGTGGTGGCGGCGAAATAGCCGCGCTTTTCCCACTCCTCGCGCCAGAATTTTTCGATATCGGCAGGCTCGAACGACTTGGCTAATTCCATGATTTGACGTGTGTTTTTGCGAAACCGCCCATTATAAAGGAGTCGCCGCCCAAACAGGCTTCCAGCCGGAAATTGTGGTTTTGAAAACAAGGGGGGAATTGTTGTCCGGAAATATCTCGCCGCAGCGGGCACATGTCCTTGCGTGCATGACAAGTAGTGGAAATTAGTGATGCCGCTCAAAATTTATTGGAGTAGAATCCGGCCCACGACGTTTGAAACTGAACGAAGTAAGAGAAACAAAATGCTAGGGGTCCTGAATGCCAACGAACGCAAGTTCGGCAAACGGGTGAGAAATACCCTTGAACCTGATCTGGGTAATGCCAGCGAAGGGAAGCTGCCGGACCGGCGTGTGGATCATATTCATCACCTCCATCGCCCTCTCTCCGTATCCTCCTTTGCTGGCTCCAAGCCAAGTAATTTCAAGCAAAGGAGCCAAAATGAACGCCAATCCGAAATTCCTCTCCGCTACCGCCACGGTAGACGAAGCAGCCGTCCAGCCTTTACCGAATTCTCGCAAGATCTACGTCACCGGTTCGCGCCCTGATATCCGCGTGCCGATGCGCGAGATCAGCCAGTCCGACACGCCGGCCATGTTCGGCTCGGAAAAGAATCCGCCCATTTATGTCTACGATACCTCCGGTCCGTACACCGATCCGGACGTCAGGATCGACATCCGCAATGGTCTGGAGACGCCGCGCCTGCCGTGGATCCTGGAGCGCAACGACACCGAGGAACTCGACGGTCCGACTTCCGAATACGGCCGGCAGCGCCTCAACGATCCGGCGCTGGCCGAGCTGCGTTTCAACCTGCATCGCAAGCCGCGCCGCGCCAAAGCCGGCGGCAATCTCAGTGGCAATGTTACGCAGATGCACTACGCGCGCAAAGGCATCATCACGCCGGAGATGGAATACATCGCCATCCGCGAAAACCTGCGCCGCCAGGAATACCTGGAGCAGCTGAAAGCCTCCGGCCCGATGGGCAACAAGCTGGCCGACCTGATGGGCCGCCAGCATCCGGGCCAATCCTTCGGCGCTTCGATCCCCGCCATGATCACGCCGGAATTCGTGCGCGACGAAGTCGCCCGCGGCCGCGCCATCATCCCCGCCAACATCAATCACCCGGAAGTCGAACCGATGATCATCGGCCGCAACTTCCTGGTGAAGATCAACGCCAACATCGGCAACTCCGCCGTGACTTCGTCCATCGGCGAAGAAGTCGAGAAGATGACCTGGGCCATCCGCTGGGGCGGCGACAACGTCATGGACCTGTCGACCGGCAAGAACATCCACGAACGGCAAGGCCGAAGACCTGACCTGGGAAATCTTCCGCGACACGCTGATCGAGCAGGCCGAGCAGGGCGTCGACTACTTCACCATCCACGCCGGCGTGCGCCTGCAATACGTGCCGCTGACCGCCAAGCGCATGACGGGCATCGTCTCGCGCGGCGGCTCCATCATGGCCAAGTGGTGCCTGGCGCATCACAAGGAATCCTTCTTGTATGACCATTTTGAAGACATCTGCGACATCATGAAGGCCTACGACGTCAGCTTCAGCCTCGGCGACGGCTTGCGTCCGGGCTCGATTTACGACGCCAATGACGAAGCGCAACTGGGCGAACTGAAGACGCTGGGCGAGCTGACCAAGATCGCGTGGAAGCACGACGTGCAGGTCATGATCGAAGGCCCCGGCCACGTGCCGATGCACCTGATCAAGGAAAACATGGACCTGCAGCTGGAGCAGTGCCACGAAGCGCCGTTCTACACGCTGGGGCCGTTGACGACGGACATCGCACCGGGCTACGACCACATCACTTCCGGCATCGGCGCCGCGCAGATCGGCTGGTACGGCACCGCGATGCTGTGCTACGTCACGCCGAAGGAGCATCTCGGTTTGCCGAACAAGGTCGACGTCAAGGACGGCATCATCACCTACAAGATCGCCGCGCATGCGGCCGATCTGGCCAAGGGCCATCCGGGCGCGCAGATCCGCGACAACGCGCTGTCGAAGGCGCGCTTCGAGTTCCGCTGGGAAGACCAGTTCAACATCGGTCTCGATCCCGACAAGGCGCGCGAATTCCATGACGAAACCTTGCCCAAGGATTCGGCCAAGGTGGCGCACTTCTGCTCGATGTGCGGACCGCATTTCTGCTCGATGAAGATCACGCAGGAAGTGCGCGACTACGCCGCCAAGGAAGGCATCTCGGAAATCGCGGCGCTGAAGCAGGGCATGGAAGTCAAATCGGTGGAGTTCGTGAAGATGGGCGCCGAGATTTATTCCAAAACCTGATTGTGAATTGTTGACTGTTGCGGTGGATGCGATGCAGATTGAATTGAATGGGAAGCCGCACGCCCTCGCCGACGGCGCCGACCTGGCGCAGCTGATTGCTGCGCTGGAGCTGAGCGGCAAGGCCGTGGCGGTCGCCGTGAACCGGCAAGTGGTGCCGTCGCAGCTGTGGGCCGGACGCGTGCTGGCCGACGCCGATCGTGTCGACGTGGTGCGCGCCATCGGCGGCGGCTGAAACCTGAAAGGAATTGACATGAATATGAACGACGCTCCCGCGCTGACTGCAGACGCGGGTCTGACGATTGCAGGAAAAACCTACAACTCGCGCCTGCTGGTCGGCAGCGGCAAGTACAAGGATCTCGATGAAACCCGCCTGGCCACCGAGGCCAGCGGCGCCGACATCATCACCGTGGCGATTCGCCGCGTGAACATCGGGCAGGATCCGAACGCGCCGAGCCTGCTCGACGTGGTGCCGCCTTCGCGCTACACCATCCTGCCGAATACGGCCGGTTGCTACAACGCCGAGGATGCGGTCTACACGCTGCAACTGGCGCGTGAACTGCTGAACGGCCACAAGCTGGTCAAGCTGGAAGTGCTGGGCGACGAGAAGACGCTGTTCCCGAACATGCCGGAAACGCTCAAGGCCGCAGACACGCTGGTCAAGGACGGCTTCGACGTGATGGTGTATTGCAGCGACGATCCCATCCAGGCGCGCATGCTGGAAGACATCGGCGTGGTGGCGGTGATGCCGCTGGCGTCGCTGATCGGCTCCGGCATGGGCATCCTGAATCCGTGGAACCTGTCGCTGATCATCGAGCAGTCCAGGATTCCGGTGCTGGTCGATGCCGGCGTCGGTACGGCTTCCGATGCGGCGATTGCGATGGAACTCGGTTGCGACGGCGTGCTGATGAATACCGCGATTGCCGGTGCGCGCGATCCGGTGCGCATGGCGCGGGCGATGAAGCTGGCGGTGGAAGCCGGTCGTGAAGCCTTCCTCGCCGGCCGCGTGCCGAAACGCTTTGCCGCCTCGCCATCGTCGCCGATGGCGGGCCGCGTCGTCTGAGCCAGGCCATGTCTTCGTATCGTTCGTCGCCGCCGTGCGTGCTGGTGTTTTCCGGTTCCGATCCCAGCGGCGGCGCCCGGCGCCGGCATGCAGGCGGATATTCCGGCCATCAGTGCGCTCGGTTGCCATCCGCTGTCGGTGCCGACGGCGCTGACGGTGCAAGACAACGTCAGTGTGTTCGCCGTGCATCCGATTGATGCGGAATTGATTCGCCATCAGGCGCAGGTGCTGATCGACCGCTTCGACATTCGCGCGGTCAAGCTGGGCATCGCCGGCAATCGGCGCAACGCCGAGACGATCGTCGAATTGATCTTGCAGTTGCGATCCCGCCGGCCGGATTTGCCCGTGGTGGTCGATCCGGTGCTGGCCAGCGGCCATGGCAATCGCCTGTCCACGGATGACCCCGCGCAGGCGATTGCGCCTCTGTATGCCGTCGCCACCGTCATCACGCCCAATCTCAACGAAGCCAACCGGCTATGCGGCAGCGAGCATGCGCCGGAGCAGCAGGCCGCGATCCTGATGCAGCGCGGTTGCGAGAACGTGTTGCTCAAGGGCGGCCACGGTCCGCAGCATCAGGACGTGGTCAATCGCTGGTTCGGCCCTGAAGGTGCTTTTGCATCGTGGAGCTGGCCGCGGCTGCCGGATGAATTCCACGGCAGCGGGTGCACCTTGGCAGCCGCCTTGTCGGCGCAACTGGCGCAAGGCCTGGGCATGCGCGACGCCATCGAAGCGGCGCAGCAGTACTGCCAGCACGCGCTGGCAACTTCCTATGCGATCGCGGCCGGGCAGCGCATTCCCAATCGTGTCCCCCAATTTGCCGGAGAAAAGAAATGAGCGAAGCCAAACAGTGGTCCCTGCGCGGCCTGTATATCGTGACCCCGGACTGGGACGATACCGACAAGCTGGTCAGCGCCACCGAGCAGGCCATCAAAGGCGGCGCGACGCTGGTGCAATACCGTCACAAGACCGCTGATGCGGCACAACGCAAGGAGCAGGCCGGCGCGCTGCTGCAAGTCTGTCGCCGCCACGACACGCCTTTCATCATCAACGACTACGTTGATCTGTGCATCGAACTCGATGCGGAAGGCATTCACGTCGGCGGCACCGATGCCTCGGTGGCGGAAGTGCGCGCGCAAGTCGGCAAGGACAAGATCGTCGGCGCCTCGTGCTACGGCAGCTTGCAACTGGCGCGGGACGCCCATGCAGCCGGTGCGACCTATGTGGCCTTCGGCGGCTTCTATCCATCGCGGGTGAAGAAATATGATTTCAAGACCGCGCCGGAAATCGTCGCCGGATCGAAGAAGGAAATCCCGCTGCCGGTCGTCGTCATCGGCGGCATGACGCAAGCGAATTGCCTGCCGCTGATTGCCCAGGGCGCCGACATGGTGGCGGCGATCAGCAGCGTCTACATGACTGACGATCCCGAAGCGTCGGCGCGCGCTTTCAGTCAGCTGATTCGTTAGCAGCGCGGGCGCCTTGCCGGCCTGGAATGAAAAACGATGGCAGGGCCGACACGGAGAAAAGTGGTTAAATACCCATCTCCGCCGCATCTTCATCCCTTCGCCAGCCCAAAACCAAGCCCATGTCTTCTCTTCCCGATTTCTCCTCCGACCGCGTCCACTTCGACTTGACCACCTTGCGACTGTTCGAGGCGACGGCGGAACTGGGCGCCGTCACCAAGGCCGCCGAGCGTATTCATCTGGCGCCCGCGGCCGCCTCGCGCCGCATCCAGGAGTTTGAAGCCCAATTCGGCATTGCCCTGTTCGATCGCCTGCCGCACGGCATGGCGCTGACGGATGCGGGGCGCACTTTGCTGGCGCACGTGCGCAGCATGATTCATTCGGTGGTGCGCATGCAGGACGATGCCAATGCTTTCCGCCAGGGCAACATGGGCGTGGTGCGCGTCGCGGCATGTACCTCGGTGGTGCTGCAATTTCTCGCCAAGGATATCCGGCATTGCAACGCGCTCTATCCCGGCATCAAGATCGATCTGATCGAACTCAACAGCCAGGGTGTGCTGGAAACCGTCACGCGCGGCGTCGCCGATATCGGCATCTATGAAAGCACGCTCGGCGGTTCCGTCTTGCCGACCACGCCCTACCGCGAAGACCGGCTGGTGCTGGTGACGCCGCGCACGCATCCGCTGGCGCGTTACGACAGCGTCACGCTGGACGACATCCTCCCGCACAACGTTATCGGCCTGTCCGAAGGCGCCGCGATTTCGCTGATGCTGGGACGGCTGGCGAACGAAACCAATCGCATGCTGAACATGCGCATCATGGTGCGCAGCTTTCACAGCATGGCGGCGATGATCGGCGAGGAAATCG
>NZ_AJHH01000392.1 GCF_000256565.1 Herbaspirillum lusitanum P6-12
TAACCGCCGTCGCAGCATTGCTGGCCGGCGGCGAGCAGTTTCGTTCGGTTCCCATCAACGGCGAGTGGGCCACACGCCGCTTTGTGCTCTGCCATCAGCCGGATGTTGCCATGTCATCGGCCGCCAAGTCCTTGGTGGAGGCGCTTTCCAGCCCGGTTTCGCAAAACGCGAATCCTGATTCGCTGAAATAGCGATGGAAGCCCGTCGGGTCGCGCCCTTATAGTCTGTGCAACGTCTGCCATGCCGTCTTTATCGGTGTGGAGATCAGAAGACAAGACTACACAGGAGCCGGCATGTCTGCAGCATCACCATCAAAACCTCGCATCGCCCTGACCATCGGCGACCCGGCCGGTATCGGCCCTGAACTCATCGTGCAATTGCTGGCCTTGCCCGCCATCGGCAAGCGCGCCGATGTCACGCTGATCGGCAATCGTGCAGCAATCGAGCGTGCCGCCAACGCCGTCAATGCACCGATTCCACAAGCGTCCGACTGGCTGACGATTCAGGATTGGGACGGCGACGTGCGCGAATATGCGCCCAGCGTAGCGGGTGTCGACAACGGTCATTTTATTCTTGATTCGCTGAAGCTGGGCACCAAACTGGTCACCGACGGCAAGGCTGATGCGCTGTGTTTTGCACCGCTGAACAAAGGCGCCATGCGCCTGGGCGGCATGCACGAAGAAGACGAGATGCGCTGGTTCGCCAAGCTGCTCAACTACGATGGCCCATGCGGTGAACTGAATATTCTCAATGACCTGTGGACCGGTCGCGTGACGTCGCACATGCCCTTGAAAGACGTGTCCTCGGTGCTGACTGTGGAAGGCGTGGCGCAAGCCATCGTCATGCTGACCGATGCCTTCCGCATCGCCGGCAAGTCAGAGCCGCGTATCGGCGTGTGCGGTTTCAACCCACACAACGGCGACAACGGCAACTACGGTCGTGAAGAGATTGACGTGATCGAGCCGGGCATCGCCATGGCGGCGAAAAAAGGTTATCCGTCGACCGGCCCGTTCCCGGCCGACACGATTTTCCTGCGAGCAAAGAACGGCCAGCTCGACGGCATTGTCAGCATGTATCACGACCAAGGGCAGATCGCCACCAAGCTGCTCGGTTTCGACGTCGGCGTGACGGTGGAAGGCGGCCTGTCGATTCCGATCACCACGCCGGCGCATGGCACCGCCTATGACATCGTCGGCAAAGGCATCGCCAAGATCACGGCGATGGAAAACGCCTTCGAGCTGGCTTGCCGCATGGGAGAAAGCCGCCTGAAGAACTGATGCAGCAGCCGTATCTGCAGCGCCGAATCGTCCCAACGTTGGCGCTGCAAGCAAGATCCAATATCACCATAACGAGCGCCAACCAGGCGCCACACCTTCCGCGAGGAGACTATGCAATCATTTTCCGCCGTAACAGCCGGCGCCGCCGGTCCAACCGGGCGCGCGACGCACGTCCAGAAATACATGCTCGCCATCTTTTGCGCGATGTCCTTCATCCTGTATCTGGATCGCGTCAATCTCGCCGCCGCCGCCGGTCCGATCAAGGATGAGCTCGGCCTGTCCAACACCACCCTCGGTCTGGCGTTCTCCGCCTTCGGTTATACCTATGCAATTTTTCAGATCATCGGCGGCTGGTTCGCCGAC
>NZ_AJHH01000393.1 GCF_000256565.1 Herbaspirillum lusitanum P6-12
AAGGATCGCGGCTTCGTGCAGGGGATCACTCATTCATTCTCGCGTCTGGGTAACGCCGTGGCGCCGCCGATCGTGGCGTTGCTGATCGTGCTGCATTCATGGCGCGCAGCCTTCATCATCGTCGGTGCATTGACGGCCTTGTGGATCATCGCGTGGGCGGTATATTACAAAGACAATCCGCGGGAACACAAGGCGATCAATGAAGCGGAACTGGCGCGCTTGCCGGAACACGTCAAGGTCACGGCAAACGGCGGCGATACGCCATGGAAGAAAATCCTGCGCCGCATGTCGCCGACCATCTTCGTCTACTTTTGCCAGGTCTGGACCAATACGCTGTTCTTCAGCTGGGTGCCGATCTTCTTCATGAACGCCTACCATCTCGACATCAAGAAGTCGGCGATTTTCGCTTCCGGCGTGTTCTTCGCCGGCGTGGTCGGCGACGTCACGGGCGGGCTGATCAGCGACAAGGTATTAAAGAAAACCGGCAGCCTGCCAATGGCGCGCCAGGGCGTGATTGCGTTCAGCCTGCTGGGTACTTTGTGCTTCCTGGTGCCGGTCATGCTGAGCCATGACGTCAACGTGGTCGCATGGTGCTTGTCAGGCGCGTTCTTCATGCTCGAACTGACAATCGGGCCGATCTGGGCGGTGCCGATGGATGTTGCGCCGGAATACACCGGCACCGCCAGCGGCATGCTCAACACCGGCGCTGCATTGGCGACGATCATTTCGCCGGTGGTGTTCGGAACCGTGATCGACCTGACCGGCAATTGGAATCTGCCGTTTGTCGGTTCGGCCGTATTCCTGCTGATCGGTGCGGTGATGGCGTTGAAGATGCGGCCGGATCGGGACATCCATTTCTTCGAACATCAGCATGACGGACGCAAGCTTCCGGCCTGAATGGCGTAGATGGAGAAGATAGCCTGGAAATAAAAATGCCGGCGCGAAGCCGGCATTTTCTGTGCAGCGATGAAGTGGACCCGGCCTTAGCCTTCCAGCAGGCTGCGCAGCATCCATGCATTCTTTTCATGCAGTTGCATGCGTTGCGTCAGCAAATCGGCGGTCGGTTCGTCGGCGGCCGCATCGACCGCAGGGAACATCGAACGCGCGGTGCGGGTGACGGCTTCCTGGCCGGCCACCAACTGGCGGATCATTTCTTCGGCGGCAGGCACGCCTTCGGCTTCAGGGATCGACGACAGCTTGGCGAATTCCTTGTACGAACCCGGCGCCGGATAGCCCAGTGCGCGGATGCGTTCGGCGATCAGGTCGACTGCCAGCGCCAGTTCGGTGTACTGACCTTCGAACATCAGGTGCAGCGTATTGAACATCGGGCCGGTGACGTTCCAGTGGAAATTGTGGGTCTTCAGGTAGAGAGTGTAGGTATCGGCCAGCAGCTTGCTGAGACCGTCCGCAATTTTCTTGCGATCCTTGTCGTTGATGCCGATGTTGATTGCTGCCACGTTTTTCTTTGCCATTGTTTTGCTCCTTGGGGTGATGGAATGCAACGCTGCGATTTTATGTCAAAACCGCAGCCCCATGAATAACACTTGGGGATGATAGCGCTCATCACAAGACGTTAGTTGGCGTTGTCTGTTTTGTAATGCTGCGAGCGCCGGTACAAGGACAGTGTGAGAGCCACCGCGCACAGTGCGCCGATAGCGGCGAACAGGAACACTTCTTCGTAACCGAACTGCCCCACGATCAATCCGGCCAGCGGACCGGTGATGCCCAGCGCCAGATCGAGGAACACCGAGTACGCGCCCAGCGCCGCGCCGCGATTGGGCGCCGGCACCAGGCCGACCGCTTCGACGCCCAGCGAGGGGAACACCAGCGCAAAGCCGAAGCCGGCCAGCGCTGCCCCCAGCATGGCGACTTCCGCCGACCCGGCCAGCCACAAAATGCTCAGGCCGAATGCCTCGACGATGAACGACGCGATCGCCACCTTGAAACCGCCGAAACGGTTGATGGAATTGGCAAACAACAGGCGCGAGCCGATGAAGCAGCCGCCGAACAGCGTCAGCGAGAATGCTGCGTTGGACCACTGATGGCTGGCGTAATACAGCGTGATGAAGGTGGCGATGGCGCCGAAGCCGACCGTGCCCAGCGCCAGGCCGATGCCGTAAGGCAGCACGCGGTTGAGCACCAGGCGAAAAGCCAGGCGTTCGCCGCGCACGACGGGTACGGCAGGGCGGCGGCGTGCGATCACGTAACCGATCAGCGGCAACGCCAGCGCCAGGAAGCCGATGGCTGCAAAGCCGCCCACGTGCAGCAGCGCCACGCCCAGCGGTGCGCCGATGGCCAGCGCGCCATAGGTGGCGATGCCGTTCCACGAAATCATGCGTGCGGTATGGGTGGCGCCGATGCGGCCGATGCCCCAGATGATGGAGCCGGTGCCGGCCAGGCTTTCGCCGATGCCGAGGCAGAAGCGGCTGACCAGGATCATGGACAGGCTCAGCCACGGCAATTCAGCCGACCACGCCGCCAGCACCAGGAAGGCGCCGCTGGCGACGCAGGCCAGCATGCCGCGCATGACGGTTTTCTTCGGGCCGATGGTGTCCACCATGCGGCCGGCCTGGGCGCGCGTGATGAAGGTCGAGAGATATTGCACGCTGATCGACAGGCCGGCGATGAACGAGCTGTAACCGAGATCCAGGTGGACATAGCCGGGCAGCACCGCGAGCGGGATGCCGATGGTCATATAGGCAAGGAAGGTGAACAGCACCGTCGACAGGATCTGGATCATGACGGCGGTTTGGGAATGCGGGATCGCGGGCGCAGCTTCGGCGGCGGTGGCGGTGGGCGGGACAGAACCAGAACCGGGGAGGGTATGTAGTGCTTCTTGAGACATGATGAGGAGAAATAATGGCAACCCGGCGCCGATGCCATGTTGCATTGCAGAATTTTACGCGGTTTGGCGCGGGCTTGCCGGGGACCCTGTGAAAGGAGGGCTTCGTGCAGGATTCCGAAGAGCCGACCCGGATCAGGCAACCATGCAATACAGATTATCCGGACAGGAATCTACTCCTCCTTCATCCTCCCGTCTGCGAGCGTTCCCTTTATTGATACGACATCGTGAAGGTGGCGACGCCATTGGCGGTGCCGGGGATGATGGTTGCCGCCGTCTTGATATAGCGCGCAGAAAACGGGATGGTGGTCGCGCCGATCTGCTCGCCTGTCGAGGAAAAAGCCAGGAACTGGTTGGTGTTGCCCGCGGTCGAGGAGTCGGCGCCGAAGGAGATCGGCGTATCCGTATTGCCTTGCCGGCGCAAGATCTGGATGCCCACGCCCCTGGCGCTGGACGCCGCCGTCAGTCCCAGCGTGCTGGTCCGGTTGGCCTGCGTTTGCTGGTCGGTCAGCGTCATGAACACCTGCGACGCCACGCCTGAGCAATTGACGCTGATGGTGAAGTTGCGGGCGGGAGAGACAGACCCAGTGCCGGTAAAGCTGCTTGATGCCACCGAGCCCATCGGCACCACCACGTTGGGGGTGTCGACCTGGCAGGTTTGCGGCACGATCATCACTCTGTTGGCCAAGCGGGTAGCTATGTAGGTGAAAAGGCCATTTACCGACACGGTCGACAGTGCGCCCGCGTTGATTGTACCGGCCGTCACCACGCCTGTATTTCCCTTGATGAGATCAAGTCTGCCGGTAGCGGCCGCGGACTCGTCACTTGAGGAAAAGGCATAAGTAGGTGCAAGCTCATTACCGGATAACGGCACATACCTTCCTCCAGTTGAAGGAGCGTTGGTAAGCCGCGCCCATATTTTGATCCATATTCCTGGCACTTCCGTGCGGAGAGTGAACTCGTCAACCGTTCCTGCCGCCCTCTCGGGTGTTATCTCCAGAGTGGGAGTCTGATCACACGCTACCATCCTGTCCACGAACGGTGCTGTCACTGTCGGGCTACTCGCAATGATCGTACCTGCAGGCGCATCGCGCGGCACGGTGATGGTCGCAGGCAGGGTGAAGCTGCGTCGCCAGGGTATGCCAGTCGCATCCTGCTGCGGCCTCGAGATTGTTCTCCAACGGCAAGTTTGCGCATATCCCAGTTCCGGCAACAGCAGGGCGGACAAGAGGCCGCCGGCGAGCAGTATGTTGAGCGCGCGGCGGCGAAACCCGCGCCAGAAGAGCGCCGGTTGTCCGGCCCGGGCGGCGCGGTGAAATGTGCGCGCCAGGAATTGTTTTGGCGCGCCTGCAGCCATGGTGGTCAGTTTCATGATGGATGTTCGTTCCGATGAGAGAAGGGGATGGTACGGCACGACGAAACCGAGGGCATATGGAAAAATCTCAAACGCGAATCCGTTGGCAAACTCCCCCGGGGCGGCACAGAATCTGGAGATTCTGCGTCGCATGACATTGAACTGCTTGCCGTTTCTGAATTGCTCCGGAAATTCGCCTATCGCAAGAGGTGTAACCATCGCTGAAATACCATGCAAATGCAGTAAAAAGTTGTTATTTTATACATGCCTCTTTTGAGACTATTCTCATATGTATTTCATTTTCGACAGACCATAATGACTCCATCGTTCAAGCCGGCCTCGCAGCCGGCTCAGCAAGAGGTCTATCCGATCAGAATTTCTTTGGGGCAATTGAAAATGAAAAAACATATCTTTTTGACAGTCCTCCTGGTGATGTCGGTTGCAGCCCGGGCCGCAGACACTGCCGAATTGAAAGTCGCAGGCACCGTCCGGCCGGCGGCCTGCACATTGTCCATTTCGGGCGGCGGTATTTTCGACTATGGAGTGATTCCCGTCTCGCGGTTATCGCAGACCAAGGCAACGGCCCTGGAAAAGAAAACAGCAAGCGTGACGGTCGCTTGCGACGACAAAGCGAAAGTTGCGCTGAGACTGGCCGATAATCGTCCGGCCTCGGCGGTGAAAGGTATAGCTACGACCGAATACTGGCAGGGAACACCGGGGTCGGGTCACGATAGGTACATCTACGGTCTCGGCACCGTCAGGGGCAGCAATGTAGGCGCTTTTACCGCGCAACTGCGCGACGCGACGGGCGACGGGAAGCGGCAATACGTTATCGCCGTAGAGGGGGCGGCTGGCAACGGGCCGATTGGCGGCTGGTCGAGCATGCCTGTGGGTTTGTACTTCAGGCCCGAGGCGTCCCTCTATGTTGTGGACAACTGGGGGAACGGGACGATAAGAGACGAGGGCTATGAAACGTTTTCAGCGACGTTGGCCATTCAGGCAACGATCGACAAATTGTCCAATCTGCCTGCCACGGGAGAGATCCCGCTGGACGGTTCGGCCACGCTGGAATTGATCTACCGGTGATTGGTCAGGGCGGCGGTTGTCGGCGCCGTCAATGGGCATGCACCGCTTCCGTCTTATAATGGCGCGATGCAAAACCTTCTCCACAATCTCAACGCCGAGCAGCTCGCCGCCGTGACGCTGCCCGCGCAATCGGCGCTGATCCTGGCCGGCGCCGGTTCCGGCAAGACCCGTGTGCTGACCACCCGCATCGCCTGGCTGATCCAGACCGGGCAAGTGTCGCCGTCGGGCATCCTGGCGGTGACGTTCACCAACAAGGCGGCCAAGGAAATGACCGCGCGCCTGTCGGCGATGATGCCGATCAATACGCGCGGCATGTGGATCGGCACGTTCCATGGCTTGTGCAATCGCCTGCTGCGCGCGCATCACCGCGATGCGGCCTTGCCGCAGACTTTCCAGATCCTCGATTCGCAGGACCAGCTGTCGGCCATCAAGCGCCTGCTCAAGCAGATGAACGTCGACGACGAGAAGTACCCGCCGCGCAACCTGATGTACTTCATCAACGGCGCCAAGGACCAGGGCCTGCGCGCCAAGGACGTCGAGGCGCATGACGATTACAACCGCAAGTTCGTCGAACTCTACGACTTGTACGACCAGCAATGCCAGCGCGAAGGCGTGGTCGATTTTGCCGAGCTGCTGCTGCGCACGTATGAACTGCTGTCGCGCAACCAGCCGTTGCGCGAGCATTACCAGCGCCGCTTCCGCCATGTGCTGGTGGACGAGTTCCAGGACACCAACGACTTGCAATACAAATGGCTGAAGATCATGTCCGGTCAGGGGCAGGTCGACGCCAGCGCGGTCTTCGCCGTCGGCGACGACGACCAGAGCATCTACGCATTCCGCGGCGCCAACGTCGGCAACATGACGTCGTTCGAGCGTGAGTTCCGCGTGCAGAACCTGATCAAGCTGGAGCAGAACTACCGTTCGCACGGTCACATCCTCGACGCCGCCAATATCCTCATTGCCAACAACAGCAAGCGCCTCGGCAAGAACCTGCGCACCGACGCCGGCCACGGCGAGCAGGTGCGCGTGTTCGAAGCCAGCAGCGATCTGCAGGAAGCGCAGTGGATCATCGAGCAAGTCAAGAACCTGATCGCCGAAGGCTGGGCGCGCAGCGAGATCGCCTTGCTGTATCGCTCCAATGCACAGTCGCGCGTGCTCGAGCATGCCTTGTTCTCGTCGGCGATTCCGTATCGCGTGTATGGCGGCCAGCGCTTCTTCGAGCGCGCCGAGGTCAAGCATGCGATCGCCTATCTGCAGTTGATGGACAACCTGCACAACGACTCGGCGTTCCTGCGCGTGGTGAACTTCCCGACGCGCGGCATCGGCGCCAAGGCGCTGGAGCAATTGCAGGACGCTGCGCGCCAGTACAACTGCTCGCTGTATGCGGCGGTGCCTTATGTGGCGGGCAAGGCCGGTTCGACGCTGAACGGTTTCATCAAGCTGATCGAAGCCGCGCGTTTTGAAACGCAGAATTTGCCCTTGCAGGAAATGGTGCAGGTGGTGCTCGACAGCAGCGGTCTGCTCACGCATTACCGCAACGAAAAAGAAGGCGCCGACCGCATCGAGAATCTGGAGCAACTGGTCAGCGCCGCGACCCTGTTCGTCTCGGAAGAAGGCTATGGCCTCGATGCGCCGGCCTTCCTCGGACCGCAGGCGCAAGCCGTCGCGGGCACGTCGATCACGACTGCGGACGGTATCGAGATCATCGACGCCGATGCCGCGCTGACGACGATCATGTCGCCGCTGTCGGCTTTCCTCTCGCACGCATCGCTGGAAGCCGGCGACAACCAGGCGCAGGCCGGCCAGGATGCCTTGCAACTGATGACGGTGCACTCGGCCAAGGGGCTGGAGTTCGACGCGGTGTTCATCACCGGCCTGGAGGAAGGTTTGTTCCCGCACGAGAACAGCGCCAAGGAGGAGGGCGGCGTGGAGGAAGAGCGCCGCCTGATGTATGTCGCCATCACCCGCGCGCGCAAGCGTTTGTACATGAGCTTTTCGCAGACCCGCATGCTGCATGGCCAGACGCGTTACAACATGCGCTCACGTTTCTTTGATGAGTTGCCGGACGAGTCGATCAAGTGGTTGTCGCCGAAGATCCAGCCGCAACAGCACAGCTGGTTCGCGCAGCCCAAGTCGGCCTGGGACGCAGCGCCGGAATCGGGCAACAACAAGATTGCACAGAATTTTTCACGACCGGATTCGGGATGGCGGATTGGCCAGAATGTGGCGCATGCCAAGTTTGGCGAAGGCGTGATCGTCAATATCGAAGGCGGCGGGGGGAGTACCCGGGCGCATATCAACTTCGGGAAGTTCGGGATGAAGTTGTTGGATTTGAGTGTGGCTAAGTTGGATAAGGTGGGGTGAGTTTTTGTCGGTTGTTCCGACTTGCCTTTGCCTATAGCTGATTCTGTTTTCTCTTCGATCAACCTTTGCCGGGGGCGGCCC
>NZ_AJHH01000394.1 GCF_000256565.1 Herbaspirillum lusitanum P6-12
ATAAGCCCCCGCCCGCGCCGCCGACAACGCCGCCGCAGCAGCAGCGCACTGTAAATGCGTCAACACCGGCGCATCCGCCTGACGCAAAATGCTGGCAATCCAGCCGCCCATCGACGCATCACCGCAACCGACGGTATCGATTACCTCAACCCGATAAGCAGGCTGGTCGACAACGCTTTCTCCCTTGATCCATGACAAGCCATCCCCCCCGCGCGTGAACAGGATTTCCGCCTGCGGCGCCAAAGCCTTCAACGTAGCCAACGGTTGCGCATCGCCGGGAAACAACTTTTCCAGGTCTTCATCCGACACCTTCACGTAATGCGACAACGCCAGCAGCTTGCGCATCAGCACGTGATAGCCGGGCTGATCCATCAGCTTGCGCCAGTTCGGATCGAAGGCGACGCGCTTGCCGCGTTGCGCACCTTCCGTGGCAATCGCCAGCAGGCGCGAAGCCAGCGGTTCACGGGTCAGGCTGATGCAGCCGAAGTGCAATACGCGCGCTTCATCCATCCAGCCGGCAGGCAATTTTCTCGGATCGAAATGCAGGTCGGCGCTGTCGTCGCCGACGAAGAAATAATTGGGCGGCGTGGTCGAGGTCACCATCGCCAGCAGCGGCGATTTGTCGACCTGCTGCAGATAGCGCATGTCGAGTCCGGCCTCTTGCGTGAGCACGCGCAACTCTTCGCCGAAAACGTCGCTGCTGACGCTGCCGGCATAGCCGGTCGCCACCCCAAGCCGGGCGCCGACGGCAGGGCGCGCCACTCGCCGCCGGGCTGGCGGATGAAGTCGGTCAGGGCTTCGCCGAAGACGACGAATTCGATAGGGTGTGGCATGGAATGTCTCCGTAATGCTGACGCTGAAATTGTTGTTCTGGTGCTGCCTGAGATTCAGTCCTGCAATGCAAACTGGGCGCAGTACTCGTCGGTGACGAGGCCGGTCAGCCAGCCGCCGCGCAAGGCGCCGCGCACCGCTTCGGCTTTCTTGCGACCGCCGGCCAGTGCGATGACGGGCTTGGCCGGCGGTGAACTGAGCGGCGGCGTGGTGATGCGTGCGGCCAGCGGCGAGCGCAGCATTTTTCCGGCGACGTCGAAGGCGTGGCAGATCAGTTCTCCGACCGCGCCCTGCTTTTGCAATTGCGCCACTTCCTCGTCGTCGATAAAGCCGTCTTCATGCATCGCACCCTGCAGCGCAATCGTGCCGATGCCGAGGAAGGTGACGTCGGCGCGTTGCGCCAGGCCGGTGACGATCTGGTAGGCGCGATGGTTGCACCATTGCTTGCGATCGGCTTCGTTCTCCGCTACGCGCGGCGCCGGCAGAAGATAAAAGCGGCTCTGCATTTTTTCGGCGGCGAGCAGGGCAACGTCGTAGCGATTGGCCGATCCGTCGGAAGCGAAGGCGCCGATCATCGAGACGATCTGATGTTGCGGCCGCTCCATGTCGGTGATTTTTTCGATCGCCGCCTTGAGGGTGCGGCCCGAGCCGACGTTGACGATCAACGGCGCTTCCTGTCGCAGGAATTGCTCCATCAGTTCGGCGCCGGCGACGGCCAGCATCTGCTGCACGCCTTGGGCGTCATCGTCACCGCTGGCGCCGGCATTACTCGGCACCACGCGGCAGACCTCCAGGCCGTAACGCTGCTGCAGGCCTTGCGCCAGCTCCAGGCAGGATGAAATGGGATGGGTGATCTGCACCTTGACCAGGTTCGAGGCACCGGCATAAGCCACCATGCGCTGCGCCATCTGGCGCGAGATGCCGAGGCGCTCGGCGATTTCATTCTGGGTGTTGCCGGCGACGTAATACATCCACGCGGCGCGTGCCGCCAGGTCGAGTTTGGATGAGCTGGATGACATCGATTTTCCTTGTTGTGAACCTGCCGCTTCCCCTTCTGTATTGCTTGCGTCCGGCGGCGGTCGATCCGGCATTGTACGGACTTTGATCGCCTGTTTTGACGGCAGGTCAGACGTCATTATTATCAAAATTGAACATTTGCTCAACAAAAAAGCAAATGCTTGACAATTTTTTCTCAATGTTTGATTATTTGCTCGCAAACAGATTTTTTGCTCATAAAACTACATCGAGGCGAGGAGGGCGGCAACGCTAATCCTCAGTCCGCACACAATGGAGACAAGCATGAAACTTCGCGCCCCCGCACTTCCGTCGGCACGCCTTGCTGCCGCGATAGCAATCCTCGGCACGGCCGGTTTGGCCTTCGCAGAACCCGTCACACTGAACATCGCGTCCATCAACAACCCCGACATGATCGAACTGCAAAAGCTGTCGCCGCAGTTTGAAAAAGCCAATCCCGACATCAAGCTGCGCTGGGTCACGATGGAAGAGAGCGTGCTGCGTCAGCGCCTGACCACCGACATCGCCACCAACAGCGGCCAGTTCGATCTGATGACCATCGGCGCGTATGAGGCGCCGATCTGGGCCAAGAAAGGCTGGCTGGCGCCGATGACCGGCCTGCCCGCCGACTACGACGAAGCCGACCTGATCAAGACCGTGCGCGAAGGCCTGACCAGCGACGGCAAGCTGTACGCGCTGCCGTTTTATGCGGAAAGCTCGATGACCTATTACCGCAAGGATCTGTTCGCGCAAAAGAACCTGAAGATGCCGGAGAAACCGACCTGGGAAGAGATCGGCAAACTGGCTGCGCAACTGCATGACCCGGCCAAGGGCGTCTACGGCATCTGCCTGCGCGGACGCGCAGGCTGGGGTGAAAACATGGCGCTGGTCGGCACCATGGTCAATGCTTACGGCGGTCGCTGGTTCGATGAAAAATGGCAGCCGCAGCTCGACACGCCGGAGTGGAAACAGGCCGTCAATTTCTACGTCGACCTGATGCGCAAGTCCGGTCCGCCGGGGGCCAGCTCCAACGGTTTCAATGAAAACCTGGTGCTGTTCTCGGGCGGCAAATGCGGCATGTGGGTAGACGCCACCGTTGCCGCCGGCATGCTGTACCACGGCAAGGATTCCAAGGTGTCCGACAAGGTCGCGTTCGCGCCGGCGCCGATGGCGACCACCGACAAGGGATCGCATTGGTTGTGGATCTGGTCGCTGGCCGTGCCGAAGTCGTCCAAGTCGCAGGACGCCGCCAGGAAGTTCGCCGCCTGGGCCACTTCCAAGGACTACATCAAGCTGGTCGCCAAGGATAGCGGCTGGGCATTGGTGCCGCCGGGCACGCGCACTTCGACTTACGCTTCCGCCGAGTACAAGAAGGCATCGCCGTTCTCCGACTTCGTCCTCGATGCGATCCAGAAGGCCGACGCCAACAACCCGACCGTCAAGCCGGTGCCTTACACCGGCATCCAGTTCGCGACGATTCCCGAGTTCCAGTCGATCGGCACCATCACCGGCCAGGCGATTGCCGGCGCGCTGGCAGGGAAGGGCCCCGCCGACGCAGCGTTGAAGACCGCGCAGGCGCAGACCGTGCGAATGATGAAGCAGGGACGTTACATCAAGTAATTGCCCGTATCGTTGTGCGTTCGCCCGGCTTGACGCCGGGCGGCGCATGAAACCTGCCTTGCCGAATTCCGCCGGATCGTCTGCAGCATGACGCCGGCCCGAACCTGATTGCATCGAGGCCGCCATGTCGTCGATATCGAATACTTCTCCCATGTCTTCCGAAGCCAGCGCTTCAACGCCATCCACGCAAAAATCCCGGCGCGGCAAACGCGCGGGCGGAAAACACACGGGCGAAAAACGCTTCCTGCCGATTCGCCTGTTGCAGACGCCGGCGGTGGCGCTGCTGTTCCTGTGGATGATCGTGCCGCTGGCGATGACGGTGTATTTCTCCTTCAATCGCTACAACCTGATGTCGCCGGACCAGACCGGTTTCGTCGGGTTGGAGAATTACCAGTTCCTGCTGGAGGATCCCGCCTTCTGGCCGTCGATCGCCAACACCGCCTTGCTGATCGGCTCGGTGTTGTGCATCAGCGTGATCGGCGGCACCTTGCTGGCGGTGCTGTTTGATCAACCGTTCCGCGGTCGCGGCATTGCGCGCCTGCTGGTGATCGGACCGTTCTTCGTGATGCCGACCGTGGCCGCGCTGATCTGGAAGAACATGATCATGCATCCGGTCTACGGCATGCTGGCCTTCGTCATGCGTCATCTGGGAATGGCGCCGATCGACTGGCTCGCCGAATATCCGATGCTGTCGGTAATCATCATCGTGTCGTGGCAATGGATACCGTTCGCTTTCCTGATCTTGCTGACCGCGCTGCAATCCCTTGATGGCGATCAGAAGGAGGCCGCCCAGCTTGACGGCGCCCCTGGGTCCGCATTTTCTTCTACATCGTGCTGCCGCACCTGAAGCGCGCGATCACCGTGGTGATCATGATCGAAACCATTTTCCTGCTGTCGGTATTCGCGGAAATCTTCACCACCACGGCTGGCGGTCCCGGCACGGAAACCACCAATCTGACTTACCTGGTGTACTCGATCGGCCTGCAGCAATTCGACATCGGCATCGCGTCGGCGGGCGGCATCTTCGCCGTGGTGCTGGCGAACATCGTCTCGTTCTTCCTGGTGCGCATGCTGGCGAAGAACCTGAAAGGAGCGAACGAAAAATGAACGATCAAAAGAAAAGTCCGCTCTGGGTCGGCTTGCTGGCCTGGACCTGCGCCATCATCCTGTTCTTCCCGATTTTCTGGGTCGCCGTGACGGCGTTCAAGACCGAGCACCAGGCTTATATGCCGAGCCTGATCTTCATGCCGACGCTGGATACCTTCCGTGAAGTCTTCGAGCGCAGCAACTACCTGGCCTTCGTGAAGAACTCGATGATCGTCTCGCTAGGTTCGACCTTGCTGTCGTTGCTGATCGCGGTGCCGGCGGCGTATTCGATGGCCTTCTTCCCGACCGGCCGCACGCAGAAGTTGTTGCTGTGGATGCTATCCACCAAGATGATGCCGGCCGTCGGCGTGCTGGTGCCGATCTACCTGCTGGCCAAGAACAGCGGCATGCTCGATTCGGTGACCGGCCTGACACTGATCTATACGCTGATCAATCTGCCGATTGCGGTGTGGATGGCGTTCACCTATTTCAACGACGTGCCGAAAGAAATCCTCGAGGCGGCGCGCATCGACGGCGCCAACGCCTGGCAGGAAATGCTGTACCTGCTGCTGCCGACCGCCATGCCGGGACTGGCATCGACCGCGTTGCTGCTGATCATCCTGTCCTGGAACGAAGCCTTCTGGAGCCTCAACCTGACCAGCGTCGACGCCGCCCCGCTGACGGTGTTCATCGCCTCTTACTCGAATCCGGAAGGCCTGTTCTGGGCCAAGCTGTCGGCCGCGTCCTTGCTGGCGATCGCGCCTATCATGGCGCTCGGCTGGCTGGCGCAGAAGCAACTGGTGCGCGGCCTGACCTTCGGCGCCGTGAAGTAAATGAAAGGAAACATGAAGCCGGCCATCACCCATCTCGTCTGCGATTGCGACGGCGTGCTGCTCGACAGCGAGAGCATCGCCCTGCGCGTGCTGCATGAACATCTGCTGCCGCTGCTGGAGAATCCCGCCAACGGCGACAAGCTGCATCGCGCGATTGCTTCCCGCCTCGGCATGTTCACGGAATTATTGCTCGACGAACTCGAGTTCGGCTTCGGCCTGAACGCTGCGCAATATGCCGACATCAACACCGCCGTCGGCATTGCCTGCGGCGATGAAGTGCAGCTGGTGCCGGGCATCGCCGAGGCCTTGCAGAAAATCGATCTGCCCAAGGCGGTCGCCAGCAACAGCAGCACCGATCGCATCGTCAAAGGCTTGCAGCGCTGCGATTTGCTGGCGCTGTTCGACGGCCACATTCACAGCGCGCACGACGTCGGCCGGCCCAAACCGGCGCCGCATGTTTATCTTGCGGCAGCGGCGGGCTACGGTGTCGCGCCTCAGCACTGCGTCGCGGTCGACGACAGCGTCACCGGCGTGCGTGCCGCCAGCAGCGCCGGCATGCGCGTGCTTGGTTTCACCGGCGTGGCGCACGACCGTCACGGCATGCGCCAGAAGCTGCTCGACGCCGGCGCCGAACTGGTATTTGAAGATATGCAGGAATTGCCGGCGCTGATCGAGGCCTTATTGACCGAACAGGCTGCATAAGCAAGCAAAAAACCACGAAACAAGGAGATCACCATGGCAGCCGTCACCATCAGAAACCTCGCCAAGCGCTACGACGACAATGAAGTGATGCGCGACATCAACCTCGACATCGACGACGGAGAATTCGTCGTCTTCGTCGGTCCGTCCGGTTGCGGCAAGTCGACCTTGCTGCGCATGATCGCCGGCCTCGAAGACATCAGCGCCGGAGAACTCAACATCGGCGAGCGGCGCATGAACGATGTGCCGGCCGCCAAGCGCGGCATCGCCATGGTGTTCCAGTCGTATGCGCTGTATCCGCACATGACGCTGTACGACAACATGGCTTTCGGCCTCAAGATCGCCGGCAAGTCAAAGACCGAGATCGACAGCGCCGTGCAGCACGCGGCCAAGATCCTGCACATCGATCACCTGCTCGACCGCAAGCCGCGCGCCTTGTCCGGCGGACAACGCCAGCGCGTCGCCATCGGCCGCGCGATCACGCGCCAGCCCAGCGTGTTCCTGTTCGATGAGCCGCTATCGAATCTGGATGCCGCCTTGCGCGTGAAGATGCGTTTGGAGTTTTCCAAACTGCATGAGGATCTCAAGACCACCATGATCTACGTCACGCATGACCAGATCGAAGCCATGACGCTGGCCGACAAGATCGTCGTGCTGTCGGAGGGACGGATCGAGCAGGTCGGTACGCCGCAGCAGCTGTATCACCACCCGGCCAATCGCTTTGTGGCGGGCTTCATCGGTTCGCCCAAGATGAATTTCATCGACGGCGTCATTGCCGGCATCGGTCCGGACGGTGTGCTGGTGCACCTGCCGGGCGGCGGACGTCAACTGGCTGCGGTCGAGGCCGGCACGCTCAAGGTCGGCGACAAGGTGACGCTGGGTATCCGTCCCGAGCATCTCGCCATCGTCACTGAACAGCCGATGCTGCAGGCGCATTACACGGCGCTGGAACTGCTGGGCGATTTTTCTTATCTGTACGCCGCCGCGGATGCGTCCGACGAGCCGCTGATCCTGCGCGTGCCGGACACCCTGCAGCTGGCTTCCCGCAGCGTCATCGGCGTGGGCGCCGAGGCGCATCGCTGCCATCTGTTTCGTGAGGACGGCAGCGCGGTGACGCGCCTGCTGCGCGATCCGGCCATGGCGGTGCATTGAGAAGCAGGAAGACAGAGGACAACATGACGAACCATGATTCAAAAAATGACCTGGTCTGGCTGCACATCGGCGCCGGATCGTTCCATCGCGCCCATCAGGCGGTCTACCTGCATCGCCTGCGCGAGCGCGGCAATGACGACGATCGCCGCTGGCAGCTGGCGCTCGGCAACATCCGCGCCGACATGACGCCGCTGCTGAAAGAGCTGGAGCAAAGCGAAGGCCGCTACACGCTGGAAACGGTGACGCCGCAGGGGCAGCGCGCCTATGAGACGATCCGCGCCATCCGCGACATCGTACCCTGGGACGCGCAGCTGAAAAGCCTGGTCAGGACCGGCGCCGAACCGCGCACGCGCGTGATCTCGTTTACCGTGACCGAGGGCGGCTATTATCTCGACCACGAGCATCTGCTGGATGTGCACAATCCCGATCTGGCGGCCGATATCGGCGGCGACCGTCGCACCATCTACGGCGCCGTGACGGCGATTCTGCAAGCACGCCAGGACGGCAATGCCGGCGGCGTGACGCTGCTCAATTGCGACAACCTGCGCCACAACGGCGAGCGCTTCTTCTACGGTCTGCAGCAATTCCTGGCCTTGCGCGGCCATCATCAGTTGCTGGAATGGGTGCGCGCCAATGTCGCCAGCCCCAATTCCATGGTCGATCGCATCACGCCGCGTCCGACCGACGCCGTACGGCAGCGAGTGAAAGAAGCCACCGGCGTCGACGATCCATGCGCGCTGATGGCCGAGTCTTTCATCCAATGGGTGATCGAGGACGATTTCAAGGCAGGCCGTCCGGCGCTGGAAAAAGTCGGGGTCGAAATGGTGGCGTCGGTGTTGCCCTATGAAGAGGCCAAGATCCGCATCCTCAACGCCAGTCACAGCTGTATCGCCTGGGCAGGCACCATGATCGGCCTCGACTATATCCACGAAGGCACGGTGCACGAAGACATCCGCCGCATGGCTTACGACTACATCACGCAAGACGTGATTCCATGCCTGACGCCGAGCCCGCTGGATCTCGAGGCGTATCGCGACATGACCTTGGCGCGTTTCGCCAACCCCGCGATCCAGGACACCAACCAGCGTGTGGCGGCGGATGGCTTCTCGAAGATCCCCGGCTTCATTCTTCCTACCATTGCGGACAGCCTGGGGCGTGGCCACCAGCCGCACGCCACCGCGCAAGTGGCGGCGCTGTTCTTTGCCTTTCTGCAGCGCTGGCGGCGCGGCGAGCTGGCGTATGAATACCAGGACGGCGTGTTCGATCCGACGGCGGTCCGGGCGATGCTGGAAAGTCCCGATCCGGTGCGCGCCTATTGCCACGATCCGTTGCTGTGGGGTGAACTGGCCGGCAGCATCCAGCTCGAGCGGCTGTTGCGCGAAGGAATAGTCGTTGTGAACGCCTGGCTCGCCGCCTCGACTAAAATGCCCGTTTAGCACTGCTGAAAAGACCTCGCCGCGTCTCAGGAAAGGGCGTCGGTGCAGCCGGGGATGGACAACAATCACAAGACAGGGAGCACCATGTATCTGGGGATAGACCTTGGTACGTCGGAAGTCAAAGCGGTCGTCATCGACGCCGAAGGAAAACTGCTGGCGCTGGCGGGTTCGCCGCTGACGGTGTCGCGTCCGCATCCGCGTTGGTCGGAGCAGGATCCGCAGCATTGGTGGCGCGCCGCTGGCGACACCGTCGCCAGCCTGCGCGAGCAATTGGGCGCCGAACGTTTCGCCGGCATCCGCGCCATCGGCCTGTCCGGGCAGATGCACGGCGCGGTCCTGCTGGATGCGCAAGACCGCGTCCTGCGTCCGGCGATCCTGTGGAGCGACTCGCGCAGCACCGATGAATGCGCAGAACTGACCCGGCGTTGGAATGAGTCCGGCGACTTGCATCAGCGCGCCGGCAATCTGGCGATGCCCGGATTCACCGCACCCAAGCTGCTGTGGGTGGCGCGTCACGAGCCGCAACTTTTTGCCGAGGTCGCCTGTGTGTTGCTGCCCAAGGATTGGTTGCGGTTGCAGATGACGGGACGCAAGATATCGGATCCTTCCGACGCCGCCGGCACGCTTTGGCTCGACGTGGCGCAGCGCGACTGGTCGGATGCTTTGCTGGCCGCGGGCGGCATGCGCCGCGGACAGATGCCAGACCTGGCCGATGGCAGCGCCGCTGCCGGTTTCCTGCTGCCGGAAGTGGCGCGGGACTGGGGATTGGCGGATGACGTGGTGGTGGCGGGCGGCGCCGGCGACGGCGCGGCGAGCGCGGTCGGCATCGGTGCGGTGCGGCCGGGCGATGGCTTCCTGTCGCTCGGCACCTCGGGTGTACTGTTCGTGGTCAATGACAAATTCCGGCCCAATCCGGCGCGTGCGATTCACGCCTTTTGCCATACGTTGCCGCAGCGCTGGCACCAGATGAGCGTGATGCTGTCGGCGGCGAGTTGCCTGCGCTGGTTCTGCCGCCTGTGCAGCGTCGACGAGAAAACGCTGCTGCAGGAAGTCGCGGCGCTCGATGACGAAGCCTTGGCAAATGCGCCGCTGTTTTTACCCTATCTGTCCGGCGAACGCACGCCGCACAATGATCCCTATGCGCTCGGCGTATTCCACGGCCTCTCGCACGAACATCAGCGCGCCGCGCTGGCCTATGCGGTATTGGAAGGCGTGAGTTTCGGCATGGTCGACGGCCTCGATGCCTTGCGTGCCGCCGGCACCGATGTGCAGCAACTGTCGCTGGTCGGCGGCGGCGCACGCAGCGCTTACTGGGCGCAGTTGCTCAGCGACGCGCTCGACGTGCGCATCGTCACCCACGTTGGCAGCGAAGCCGGTGGCGCGTTGGGTGCGGCCCGGCTGGCGTGGTTGGCTGACGGCGGCAGCGAAGAGATGGTGTGCCGCAAACCGCCGCAGCAGGATTGCTACGAACCGCGACGCGCGCGCCACGCGCAACTGCAACCGCGTTTGCAGCGCTACCGGCATATTTACCAGCCGTGGGAGCCGTTGCCGTCCGGCTCTGCCTGAGGCTGCATGCGCTCCTTGCGCTGCGGCAATCAAGCCGTTTTTCATTAAAAAGACACTCGCTTGACTTGCCGCAGGCCTTGTCTGATGATCCCCTGAACAGGCCGGAAACCATTCCAACGCCCAGGGGGAAACTGCATGAAACTTTACGCTCACGCCCACTGCGGCGCGTTCGCGCGATGGCTGCCCCTGCTTGCCATTCTTTTTAGCCTGCTTTGCCCGGGCTTTGCCGGCGCCGATGCGGTCAGCGTCGTCAACATCGCCACTACCAACAACCCCGACATGCTGGTGCTGCAACGGCTGTCGTCGGTGTTTGAAAAATCCCATCCCGATATCCGGCTCAACTGGCACGTCATGGACGAAGGCGTGTTGCGCGAGCGCGTGACGACCGACATCACGACCAGCGGCGGGAAGTTCGACCTGATGACCATCGGCCTGATGTCGACGCCGCTGTGGGCGGAACAGGGATGGCTGCTGCCGATGGATGACTTGCCATCCGGCTATGATGTGGACGACTTGCTCAAGCCGGTGCGTGAGGGCCTGAGCGTGGATGGCAAGCTCTATGCGCTGCCGTTCTACGCCGAAAGCTCGATGACCTACTACCGCAAGGATCTCTTCGAGCAGAAGAAGCTGACCATGCCGCAGCGCCCGACCTGGGACGAGATCGCCAAGCTGGCCGCGCAACTGCATGACCCGGCCAAGGGCGTCTATGGCATCTGCCTGCGCGGTCGCGCCGGCTGGGGCGAGAACATGGCCCTGATCGGCACCATGGTCAATGCGCATGGCGGCCGCTGGTTCGACGAGAAATGGCAACCGCAACTCGATACGCCGGAGTGGGCGCAGGCGGTCGGCCTGTATGTCGACCTGCTGCGCAAATACGGTCCGGCCGATGCGGTGCAGAACGGCTTCAACGAGAACCTGGCGCTGTTCGCCGCGGGCAAGTGCGCCATGTGGATCGACGCCACCGTCGCGGCCGGAACGCTCTATCACGGCAAAAATTCCAAGGTGTTCGACAAGACCGCTTTCGTGGCGGCGCCGACCGCGACCACGGCGAAGGGCGCGCAGTGGCTATGGGTGTGGGCGCTGGCGGTTCCTCATTCCTCAAATTCAAAAGAGGCGGCCAAGAAATTCGCCGTATGGGCAACCTCCAAAGAATACATCCGGCTGGTCGCGGAGAAGGATGGCTGGGGCCTGGCGCCGCCCGGCACACGCGAGTCGACCTACGCGTCGGTCGGGTACCTGAGGGCCTCGCCATATGCGGATTTCGTTCTGAACGCGATTCGGAGTGCCGACCCCGACAGTCCCACGCTCAAACCGGTTCCTTATGTGGGTATTCAGCTTGTGACGATCCCGGAGTTTCCGAGCATCGGCACCTTCACCGGCCAGGCCATCGCGCGTGCGCTGGCGGGCCGCAGCAGCGTGGAAGCCGCGTTGAAGACTTCGCAGACCATCACGATGCGCCTGATGCAGCAGGGCCGCTACATCAAGTATTGAAACGACTGCGGCGAGCATGAAAAAAGGCAGGCGGAGAAAATTCCGACTGCCTTTTCTTTTTATCGCAGCTTCACGCTGCCGCAAGGTTTATTGATGCTGGAACTTGAACACCGAGATTGCCTGCAACAGGCGGCCGGTCTGTTCTTCCAGGCTGCCCGCTGCTGCTGCGGCCTGTTCCACCAGCGCGGCGTTCTGCTGGGTGCTTTCATCCATGTCGGTGACGGCCTGATGCACCTGCGTGATGCCGACGCTTTGCTGCTGGGTGGCCACGGTGATTTCGTTCATGATGCCGGTCACGCGTTTGACCGATTCGACGATCTCGGTCATGGTGTTGCGCGCGTCGTCGACCAACCGGTTGCCGATGTCGACCTTTTCCACCGAATCTTCGATCAGCGTCTTGATTTCCTTGGCGGCGCCGGCCGAGCGCTGCGCCAGGCTGCGCACCTCGGAGGCCACAACCGCAAAACCCCGGCCCTGTTCACCGGCACGCGCCGCTTCGACCGCGGCGTTCAGCGCCAGGATATTGGTCTGGAAGGCGATGCTGTCGATCAGGCTGATGATGTCGACGATCTTCTTCGACGATGCGCTGATCTCGCTCATCGTGCTGCCGGTCTTGGCTACCACGTCGCCGCCCTTGACCGCAATCGCCGAGGCTGACGCCGCCAGTTGATTGGCTTGCAGCGCGCTGTCGGCGTTCTGGCGCACGGTGGTCGCCAGCTGTTCCATGCTTGATGCGGTTTCCTCGAGATTGGAAGCCTGCGATTCGGTGCGATGCGACAAGTCCATGTTGCCGGTGGCGATCTCGCGCGTGGCGCCGTTGATCGACTCGACGTTGGAGCGCACGTCGCCGATGATCGCGGTGAGATTGATGTTCATCTGGCGCAGGGCACGCAGCAGGCGGCCGATTTCATCGTGGCGGCCGGATTCGGCGCGGTTCGACAAGTCGCCGCCGGTGATCGCGTAAGTCGCCAGCAGCGCTGCCTGGATCGGGCGCACCAGCGCGCTGTGCAGCGCGTACCAGATGTAGAGCGTGATCAGCATGGTGGCGATACAGATGCCGGTGTTGAGCATGCTGTGATCGGTCAGGAAGCTCACGCTCGCGGCCACCAGTTGCAGGCCCAGCAGGGTGATCATCGACAAGTTGATGCGGGTGTTCAGCTGGATCTTGCCGAGCTTGGCGACCCAGCCCTTGAGGCCGGTCCTGACGACGTTGCCCTGCTCGATGGCGATGCCCTTGGCTTTGCCCTTGCGCAGGTCGGCATAGAGCTTTTCGGCGCCGGCGACGTCCTGTCGCGAGGGCTTGGTGCGCACCGACATGTAGCCGATGACCTGGCCTTTTTCGCGTACCGGCGTGATGTTGGCGAGTACCCAGTAGTGGTCGCCGCACTTGCGGCGATTCTTGACCAGGCCGGTCCAGGGAATACCTTTTTTGACGGTTTTCCACATGTCGGCGAAAGCTTCGGCCGGCATGTCGGGATGGCGCACGATGTTCTGCGGCGCACCCATCAATTCTTCTTCGTGGAATCCGCTGACTTCGATGAAGTAGGGATTGACGTAGGTGATATTGCCCTTCAGATCGGTTTTGGAGACGATCGATTTGCCGTCTTGTAATTCATACTCGGCATTGGTGACCGGCAGGTTCATGCGCATCTTTTTTCCCCGTGACAGCTGCATTGTGGTGGTAGTTATGTTTTGCCTTTTCGGCAAGTATTTACCTTGCGCTGTCGTCGCTCACTGGAACGGGTGCTTCGTCGCGCGGGGGCTTGCCAAAGACTGCAGTGTAAGTGGGGTAGAAAGAGCAATACATGACCACGGTCAATATTATCGACAATGGCAGCAAAATAAATACGATCACCGTCATGTTGTTGAACAGTAATGCAACGATGGTGCTGATGGTGGCCGGCAGCAGCACGCCGATCACCAGCCAGGCCAGGCCGTAGACCGTGAAGGCCTTGGCGGCGCGGCGCACGGCGAAGAAGCTGTAGAACAGCGCCTTGCCCAGCGGCATCTTGTGCCAGGCGATCAAAGGTGCGGCGAACCAGAACGCCATTGCCGCCGGGATGTACACCAGCGCGGCCACGATCATGGCCAGGCGCAGGTTGCTGCCTTCGATGTCCTTGGGATCCAGGCCGGGGCCGGTCATGGCTTTCCAGAAGGCGCCGCCGTCGACCAGCGTCGACACCGCGACCGCCGCAAACGCGGCCAGCAGATACAGCACGCCCAGCACCAGCAGCGTGCGCAGCGCCGGCGAGCGGAAGCCGACCAGCAGCAGGCTCGGATAGACGCGTTTGCCTTCCTCGATCTGGCGGCAGGCTTGCATGAACGACATGGCGAACACCGGCACCAGGATCAGCGGCAGCAACTGGCCGATGATGGGCAGGATGCCCAGCGCCAGCATCAGGAACATGTAGCTCAGGAACAGCGTCGACACTTCCGCAGGTTGTTTGCGGAACAGCGCCAGGCCTTCCTTGACCCAGAGCCAGCCGGTTTTTGCAGGCAATTTTTCCATATCAGTCATGTGGTCCGGGCAGGGGCGGGATGGCGCCGTTCACGCGTTGTCGCAGAATGCGTTCGAAGTGCGTGGGATCGTGCGGCGTCAGCATTTCGGCGGCGCGCGGCAGGTAGAAATCATACAGGCGCGACAGCCAGAAGCGCAGCGCGGCGGCGCGCAGCATCGCGCTCCAGGCTTGCTGCTCGGCCGCGCCGAACGGGCGCACCGCATGGTAGGCATCCAGCATGGCCTGCACGCGCGCGACGTCGAGCACGCCGCTGGCCAGGTCGATGCACCAGTCGTTGACGGTGACGGCCAGGTCGAACAGCCACGTGTCGCAACCGGCGAAATAGAAATCGAAGAAGCCGGTCAGGCGCGTGCCGACGAACATCGCGTTGTCGCGGAACAGGTCGGCGTGCACCGGGCCGTTGGGCAATTGCGCGTAAATGTCGGAGGCGGCGAAGTCTTCCTGGAATTGCATTTCGGCACGCAGCACCTGTTGCGTCTCGGCGTTGAGGTAGGGCAGCACCACCGGCGCGGTTTCGCGCCACCACGGCAGGCCGCGCAGATTCGGCTGGCGGATGCTGAAATCCTGCGCCGCCAGATGCATTTTTGCCAGCATTGCGCCGACTTCAGCGCAATGCACCGGCTCCGGCTTCGGCTGATACGCGCCTTCCAGCTTGGTCACGATCGAGGCGGGCTTGCCGTTGAGGGCATTGATGATGCTGCCGCTCTTGTTGGGGATAGGCGCCGGCACCAGCACGTCGCGCTGGGCCAGATGGCGCATCAGTTCCAGATAAAACGGCAGCTGCTCGAAACTCAGTTTTTCAAACAGCGTCAGGACGTACTCGCCGCTTTCGGTCGTGATGAAGAAATTGCTGTTCTCGATACCGGAAGAAATGCCTTTGACGGCCAGCGCTTTGCCGAGAGAAAACTGGGTGATCCAGCCTGAAAGGTCGTCCAGGCTGACCGGAGTAAAAACTGCCATGTGCGGAAATGATGAAGAACGATGGAAAATCCGGACGGGATGCCGTCCGGAAAGGATGAATACGATGTGTTACTTGCTGGCGTCGCCGGCTTCGCCTTCTTTGGCTTTTTTCTTGCCGCCCCAGTCGAATTCCTTGATCTGCCATTGCGCGCCGCTTGGCGGACCGCTTTGGACATCGCCCGGCGTTGAGCTGCCGAGTTGCTGGGTCGGCTTCACGTAATAGGTGCTTGGGCCCGATTTGACTTTGACTTCCTTGGTCTGGCCGTGGTCGCGGCGCTCGGTGATGCTGTTGCCGCTGCCTTGCTCTTCGCCCGGTTTCTTGATGGTCACGGCGGGCGGTTCGCCTTCTTCCAGGGTTTGCAGCTCAGGCGGCGGCGGGGCCGGCTTGTCCGAGATTGCCTGGGCGTGGGCCGACGAGGACAAGGACAGCATCAGCAGGGAGAAGCAAAGCGACATGGCGGACACAACGGACCGGCTTCTGGTAATCATGGGAACTCGCAATCTGGACAGGTTGACAGTAGGGGTTCATTGTAACAAACGAATCAGCCGGAGCCTGCATCCTCGCGAATGCGCTCCACCATATAGATGGGGGCGTGTTGCGGGGACTCAACCGAATTCTGACGAGGCGTTGCATTATCTTCGGCTATTATCTGCGGCTTGCTCCCGTCTTCCGGGCAGTTTCCTGCAGGATTTTCCAGGCGTCGCCGCGACGCACCAGCACCAGCGTCTTTGCGCCCGTTTCGACAAGCTGGTCGGAGAGGTAATTTTGGGTGAAGGCTACCGTCGCTTCGCTGCCGTCGCCGTTCATGGCGAGGCGCGGCGCGACGATCTCGACGGCGATGCGTTTGCGGCTGTCGATGCGCGATCGCCGTTGCGCTGCCCAGTCGTTGCGGCTTTCGCCGTTCGGGGTGCGGAAGTCGTCGGCGTAATAACTCAGATAGGCATCGACATCCTTGCGACTCCATGCCGCCGCCCAGTCGCGGACGGCAGCGAGTACGGCGGCCTGCTCCGAAGCGGCTGAGGTCGCGGCGGCAGCAGTGACCGCCGTAGCCGTTGCGGCGGCGGGAGGTGCAGCCGCGATGACATTCGCCGTGCGCGAGGCCGGGACAGCCGGACGTTTCAGGTCTGCCAGCGCCTGTCGGGCCGGCGCATAGTCCTGCGCCGCAGCGCGGCCATACCATTGCGCCGCCATCGCTTCGTCGGTGCGCACGCCGTAGCCGTTCTGATGCATCTTGCCGAGGCTGTATTGCGCCAGCGGCAGGCCGTGGGCTGCGGCCTTTTCGAACCAGGACAACGCCACGCGGAAATTCTGCGCGACGCCGTCGCCATTCAGGTAGATCGCCCCGAGATTGGCCTGCGCCAGCGTGTTGCCCTGTTGCGCCGATTTATTCAGCCACTCGATAGCCGACGCGGTGCTTTTCGGCACGCCATCGCCCAGCAGGTAGCTGGTGCCGAGGCTGAATTGCGCATTCGAATGGCCCTGGTGCGCGGCCTTTTGCAGCCACAGCGCGGCGGCCGCGC
>NZ_AJHH01000395.1 GCF_000256565.1 Herbaspirillum lusitanum P6-12
TGCGATTCGGCATCGCCGGCGGAGGCGGCGTCGGCGACTTTCGCCACGGCGGGCGACAGTGCGCCGCCAAGGCCGGCGCCATTCGATTGCGCCCGGGTAAACGGAGTCGCCTGTATTGCAAGCAATGCAAACAGGCAGCACAGCAGGTATCTGGTAATCATGTGTGGTCCGTCGAGAAGAAAAGAGCAACAGGCAACAGGAAGTTGCGCGGAACAGGCTTCGACGGACCCAAGGGAGATTTGTTCGGCGTCGCATTGATTATGCAACGATTACGGCGATATTGTAGAAAAATTACAGGGCTGCATTCGTAAAAACGCCGGCCGGCAAACTTGTTGCGGGCCGGCGTTTCATGCGGTCAAGCTGCAGATCGCGATCAGGCTACAAATACATGCCGGTCTGGCGTTCGGTGTCTTCCGGATCAGCCGGTTTTTGGCGCGCTGCGTAGAACTTCTGCACCGCCACCACGACTTCAGCCGGATCGTCGATGACCTGCAGCAGGTCGAGATCCTTGGCGGAAATCATGCCGTCGTCGACCAGGCGCGTGCGGATCCATTCCATCAGGCCCGCCCAGAATTTGCTGCCGACCAGGATCACCGGCATCAGGCGCGACTTGCCGGTCTGCATCAGGGTCAGCGCTTCGGTCAGTTCGTCGAGCGTGCCGAAGCCGCCAGGCAGCACCACGTAAGCGTCGGCGTATTTAACGAAGGCCACTTTGCGCGCGAAGAAATGGCGGAACGACAGGGAGATGTCCTGCCAGCCGTTGCCGTGCTGCTCATGCGGCAGTTCGATGTTGAGGCCGACCGACGGCGATGCGCCGTCGAAGGCGCCCTTGTTGGCAGCTTCCATGATGCCCGGGCCGCCGCCCGAGATCACCGCAAAGCCTGCGTCCGACAGGCGTCGGGCGATGTCGACGCACAAGGCATAATGCGGATCGTCCGGTTTTGTGCGGGCGGAACCGAAGATGGAAACCGCCGGGCGCAGCTCGGACAGGCGCTCGGTGGACTCGATAAATTCTGCCATAATCGTGAGTACATGCCATGACTCGCGCGCCTTCTTGGCGGTGGCGCGCTCGATGTCATCCACTTCCCGCAGTCGCGGGACATTTTTTCCTCTAAGTTCCATATGCAAAAAACCTTGTTGTTAGTTGATGGTTCCAGTTACCTCTATCGTGCATTCCATGCTCTGCCCGACATGCGTAACGCGGAAGGCGCGCCGACCGGTGCGTTGTACGGCATCATCAATATGTTGCGCCGACTGCGTAATGATTATCCTGCAAGTTACATCGCTTGTATATTCGACGCCAAGGGCAAGACATTCCGCGATGACCTGTACGCCGAGTACAAGGCTACACGCAAATCGATGCCGGAAGATTTGGCGTTGCAAATTGAGCCGATCCACGCCGCCGTGCGCGCGCTCGGCTGGCCCATCCTGATGGTCGAAGGCATCGAGGCTGACGACGTCATCGGCACGCTGGGTGTACGCGCGGCCGAAGAAGGACTCAAGACTGTCGTCTCCACCGGCGATAAGGACATGGCGCAACTGGTCAACGATCACGTCACGCTGGTCAACACCATGAGCAACGAAACCATGGATCGCGCCGGCGTGATCGGTAAATTCGGCGTGCCGCCGGAACGCATCGTCGATTACCTCAGCCTGATCGGCGACACCGTCGACAATGTTCCCGGCGTCGAAAAGTGCGGACCCAAAACCGCCGTCAAATGGCTCACCCAATACGACTCGCTCGACGGCATCATCGCCAACGCCGACAAGATCACCGGCGTGGTCGGCGAGAACCTGCGCAAGGCCTTGCCGTGGTTGCCGCAAGCGCGCGTGCTGGTGACCGTGAAAACCGATTGCGATCTGTCGGCGCACATGGGCACCATCCTCGATTCGCTGACCGTGCAAGCCAACGACAACGACGCGCTGCGCGAGATTTTCACGCGCTACAACTTCCGCACCTGGCTGCGTGAACTGGATGCCGCCGCCTCCGCTGCCTCTGCCGACGCCAAGCCTGCGGCGACATCACCTGCCGCCGGCGCAGTCGCCGCCGATGCCGCCGCAGGTCCTGCGCAAGTCGGCCTGTTCGACACCAGCGCCGCCATCGCCAAGGAATACGAAACCGTCCTGACCGAAGCGCAACTCGACACCTGGATCGCCACCATCAATGCGGCAAAGCTGACCGCAGTGGACACTGAAACCACGTCGCTGGTTCCCATGCAGGCGCAACTGGTCGGCATTTCGCTGTGCTGCGAAGCGGGACGTGCGGCCTATATTCCGGTCGCGCACAACTATCAGGACATGCCCGCGCAACTGCCGCGCGAACTGGTGCTGGCCAAGCTCAAGCCCTGGCTGGAAGACGACAGCAAGCCCAAGCTCGGACAGAACCTCAAATACGACAGCCACATTTTCGCCAACCAGGGCATCCAGTTGCGCGGCATCGTACATGACACGCTGCTGGAGTCGTATGTATTCGAATCGCACCGCACGCACGACATGGACAGCCTCGCGCTGCGCCATCTGAACCGCACCACCATCAGCTACACCGACGTCTGCGGCAAGGGCGCATCGCAAATCTGCTTCGACCAGGTCGAGATCGGACGCGCCACCGAATATGCGGCGGAAGACGCCGACGTCACGCTGGCGCTGCACCAGGCCATGTGGCCGCAAGTCGAGAACGACGCCAAGCTGCGCTATATCTACGAAAAGATCGAGGTGCCGACATCGGTTGTTCTGCAGAAGATCGAACGCAACGGCGTGCTGGTCGACGCCGCCATCCTCGCCACGCAATCGAATGAACTCGGCAAGCGCATGCTTGAGATCGAACAGCAGGCGTACGAGCTTGCCGGTCAGCCGTTCAACTTGAATTCACCCAAACAGCTCGGTGAAATCCTGTTCGAAAAACTGCAGTTGCCGGTCGTGAAAAAGACGCCCTCCGGCACGCCATCCACCGATGAAGAAGTGCTGGCGAAGCTGGCTGAAGACTATCCGCTGCCGAAGATCCTGCTCGACTATCGCGGCTTGTCCAAGCTGAAGTCGACCTACACCGACAAGCTGCCCAAGATGGTCGATCCGACCACCGGCCGCGTGCATACCAATTACGCACAGGCGGTTGCCGTCACCGGTCGGCTGGCGTCCAATGACCCGAATCTGCAAAACATCCCGATCCGCACCGCCGAAGGCCGCCGCATCCGCGAAGCCTTCATCGCGCCGCCGGGCAGCACCATCGTCTCCGCCGACTATTCGCAGATCGAGTTGCGCATCATGGCGCACATCTCGGGAGACGCGAACATGCTCAAGGCTTTCGCCGACGGCGAAGACATTCACCGCGCCACCGCTTCCGAAATCTTCGGCGTCGGCCTCGCCGACGTCACCAGCGAGCAGCGCCGCTATGCCAAGGTCATCAACTTCGGCCTGATCTACGGCATGAGCGCCTTCGGCCTGGCCGGCAATCTGGGCATCGAGCGTTCGGCCGCGCAGATGTATATCGACAAGTATTTCCAGCGCTTCTCCAGCGTCAAGCAATACATGGACGACACGCGCCTCGAAGCCAAGTCGCAGGGCTATGTGGAAACCGTGTTCGGCCGTCGCCTGTGGCTGCCCGAAATCAACTCGCCCAACGGCCCGCGCCGGCAGGGCGCCGAACGGGCGGCGATCAATGCGCCGATGCAGGGCACCGCAGCGGACCTGATCAAGCTGGCGATGATTTCCGTGCAGGGCTGGATCGAGCAGGATGGTTTGCAATCCAAGCTGATCATGCAGGTACACGATGAACTGGTCATGGAAGTGCCCGATGCCGAGCTGGCGCTGGTGCGTGAAAAACTGCCGGAACTGATGAAAAATGTTGCCGAGCTCAAGGTGCCGCTGATCGCCGAAGTAGGCGCTGGCAAAAACTGGGACCAAGCCCACTAACGGGCCGTTGACGCTACTGCGCGGCCCAAGCTTTGGCCTGCGGTGCTCGACGTACTTGCGTACGACTCCGCTCCTCGGCCAAATCTTGAGCCGCTCGCTACGCGTCAACGACCCGTTAGAGTCCTGCGGATCATTTTTCGCATGAATTTATATTGATGCACGACAACGCGGTTTGATGCAAAATGCATTTTCGAAGGCAAGGGACACACTTGCTGAAAATACAAGACAGTACAAGACAAAACGAATAACGATAAAAGCTGAGATAAAAGTTGCAAAAACGGCATCGCCCGATGCCGTTTGAGATCAAATACAAACGTAGTAGAGACACGAAGCTGTTGCGGTGAAGTTGGCTGTTGCGTCGACGGAAACACAAGCATGGCAAGACGACGGATTCGGCGGACATTTGCGGGCGACCGCTTCTCGGACAAGCAGAAACGAGGAGGCGTCAATGGTTGCAGGGATGAAGGTGGGGACACGGCTGGGGCTGGGGTTCGCGTGGGTGGTGTTGCTGCTGATCGCAGTGACGGCGTTCGGTCTGTACAACATGGACCAGATGCAGCGCCGGTTCCTCGATGTGGTCGAGGTCAACAACCCGGAGACCAAGCTGGTCAATGAAATGATGGGGACCGTTTCCGAACGCTCCATCTCGCTGCGCAACCTGATGCTGCAAGGCGGCGCCGACGACATCGAAAAAGAAGCCAATTACATCAAGGCGCAAACACAAAAATACCAGGCCTCGGAGCAGAAGCTGCGCAGCATGTTCGACAAGGACGCCGGTGCGGTTGCCGAGAAGAAGGCGGCCATCCAGAAGATCAAGGCGCAGGGCGACATCGCGCACAAGCTGATCGACCAGGCCGTCGATCTCGGCCTCAAGCGCGAAGCCTATGAGCTGGCGCAATTCCTCAAGGACGAATACCTGCCGGTGCAAAAGAAATGGCAGACCGAGTTGTCCGCACTGGTGGCAGTCGAAGACCGCCTCAACACCGACGCCTCGCAGGCCAGCACCAGCGCCTACACCGCCGCACGCTGGCTGATGCTGATCACCAGCGCCGTCGGCATCATCACTGCGCTGATTGCGGCGGCGTGGATCACCCGCAACCTGCTGAAGAAACTCGGCGGCGAGCCTGACTATGCGGCGGCCAATCGCGACGAGTTCTACAA
>NZ_AJHH01000396.1 GCF_000256565.1 Herbaspirillum lusitanum P6-12
CACCGTCAAGCAAAACGCCGAAAATGCACAGCAGGCCAACCAGCTCGCCGTCGCCGCGTCCGACGTTGCGGTGCAGGGCGGCAGCATCGTGTCGCAGGTGGTGCAGACCATGGAATCAATCAATGCCTCGTCGCAAAAGGTGGTCGACATCATCAGCGTGATCGACGGCATCGCCTTCCAGACCAATATCCTCGCGCTGAACGCAGCGGTCGAAGCCGCCCGCGCCGGCGAGCAAGGTCGCGGCTTTGCCGTGGTGGCGTCGGAAGTGCGCAGCCTGGCCCAGCGTTCGGCCAGCGCCGCCAAGGAAATCAAGGTGCTCATCGGCGACTCCGTCGGCAAGGTCGAGAACGGCAGCAAGCTGGTCGAGCAGGCCGGCGTGACCATGCACGACATCGTCACCAGCATCCGCCGCGTCACCGACGTCATGTCCGAAATCACCAGCGCCAACAGCGAGCAGAGCAGCGGCATCGAACAAGTCAACGAAGCAATCATCCAGATCGACGACATGACCCAGCAGAACGCCGCGCTGGTCGAGCAAGCCGCCGCTGCGGCGCAGTCGCTGCAGGACCAGGCCGCCAACCTGACCGCGCTGGTCAGCGTGTTCAAGCTGGATGCTCGTCAACTGAACGCGCCGCCGCCAACGCAGCGAACCATCGATATCACGCCCATGCATCCGGAATTGCCGGGTGCGGTGACGGCGTAACAAGTAGTGCAAGTCTTGTCTCTTGTAGAATGCTTTCGGTAGTTCAGTTGATCTTTTAGCCAAGACGCCATCGACACGGCCTGCCTGCCTTCATTGCCAGGCAGGCCGTGTTTTTGTCTCAGCCGGTTTCATCCCTTTTTTGCGCACTTCCGACTCCTGGAGAATCTCATGAACGATCTGAAGAACGATGTAGACAGCCTGGCGGGCACGACCGGCCTGCTCGACGCCGGCAATCGCATGATCAAGACCGACACGGTCGGCCTGACCGCCGGCGAAGTCAGCGTGACCGTCAACGGCCAGAAAGTGCCGGCCTATCGCGCGCAGCCGGAAGGCAAGACCAACCTGCCGGTGATCCTGGTGATTTCCGAAATCTTCGGCGTGCATGAGCACATCGCCGACATCGCGCGCCGCTTCGCCAAACTCGGCTACCTGGCGATTGCGCCGGACTTCTTCGTGCGCCAGGGCAATCCGGCGGCGTATCCAACCATTGCCGAACTGAACAAGGAAATCATCTCCAAGGTGCCCGACGAGCAAGTGTTCGGCGACCTCGACGCTTATGTGGCATGGGCCGGCCAGAATGGCGGCAATCCGGACAAGATCGGCATCAACGGCTTTTGCTGGGGCGGCCGCATCGTCTGGCTCTACAGCGCGCGCAACCCGAAGATCAAGGCCGGCGCCGCATGGTACGGCCGCATCGTCGGGGAGAAATCGGCGCTGCAGCCGCAGCATCCGATCGACATCGCGCCGACCCTGAAAACGCCGGTGCTCGGCTTGTACGGCGGCAAGGACGGCGGCATTCCGGTGGCGACCGTAGAGCAGATGAAGGAAGCGCTGGCCAAGACCGGCAACAAGTCGGAGTTCGTGGTGTTCCCGAATTCGGGTCACGCCTTCAACGCCGACTATCGTCCAAGCTACGTCGAGGCGGATGCCAAGGAAGGCTGGAAGCGTGCGGTGGAATGGTTCAAGTCGCACGGCGTGGTCTGATCCCAATATGTATATAGCCAGTACGAGCCAGTGCGAGCGAGTAGGGGCGGCCCGACGGGTTCACGCCATGCCTGCGCCAGTTTTTGGGGATGCCCGCACTGATTTGGATCAACTGCTTGCACTGAGGACGGATTTTTCCGTCCTCTTTTTATTTGTCCGGCAACAAAACGCGTGTATTCCTTATTTGCCGGACATGGCACGCAGATTGCTAGTTTGAAGATTGAGTAGAAGCGGCTAGCCGTCGATCCAAATACCATCGACTGTGGGGCATTGCTCGTGACGCCATCGGAATGAACCGGTGGCACCTGTGAATTTATAGGACACGAGAAATGCTGCGCCCCTCTCCGCTCTCATGCTGCTCAAGCCATATTTCCCCCGCCGCGCTCTGCGGCAGTTCCTTTTCTCCTGAATATTCTCCACGCCGTGCTGCGCCGTTGCTTCTTCAAGGGGGCTCGCGATGACGACCGTGCGCGACGCTTTCATGACGGCGGCGCAAACCGCTGCGCTGCTGAACTTGCGCGTGGCGGCCATCCGTGAAGATGGCCGCGATATCCGCGTCTTCGACCTCGCTGCAGAGGATGCGCGCCGCCTGCCGGCGTGGACGCCCGGCGCGCATATCAAGCTGTCGCTGCCCGGTGGGCTGGAGCGTTGCTATTCCCTGTGCAACACGCCCGGCGAGGACAGCTTCTATCGCATCGCGGTCAAACGCGAGGCGGCATCGCGCGGCGGCTCGGCCTGGCTGCACGAACAAGCCGGCGTCGGCACGCAACTGCTCGTCGGCGCGCCGGTCAACGCCTTTCCTTTGCACGACAGCGAACATCCCGTCGCGCTGTTTGCGGCCGGTATCGGCATCACGCCGATTTACGCCATGGCCGCCGACTTGCTGTATCGCGGACGCGCCGCGCAACTGCACTACTTCGCGCGCAGCGTGGAGCACGCCGCCTTCCTCTCCCCGTTGTCGCAGCCGGCCATGGCCGGGCACTGCCACTTCCGTTTCGGCCTGAATGCGGACGACGTCGGTGTCGTCGTTGCCGCCAGGCTGGTCCTGTTGCCGCGCACAACTCCTTTGTATATCTGCGGTCCGGCGCCGTTCATTGCGCAGGTGCGCGAACAGGCTGCGCAACTTGGCTGGCGCGACGCCGACGTGCACTTCGAACTGTTCGCCGCCGCGACACCGGCAAGCGATGCGCCCGCAACGCAAGACCGCGTATTCGAACTCGTGCTGCAACGCTCCGGCGTGCGCTGCATGGTGCAGCCGGGACAAAGCATCGTTGCTGCCGCCGCGACGGCCGGTGTGCAGATCGGCACTTCGTGCGGCGAGGGATTTTGCGGCAGCTGTCAGACCGCGGTGCTGGCAGGCGTTCCTGATCACCGCGACAGCGTGCTGACCGAAAAGGAACGGGCCTCCAACCAATGCCTGATGCCTTGCGTATCACGCTGCCGCAGCGAACGCCTCGTGCTGGATATCTGATTTTCGATTGAAGTACAACAACCCACCTGAAAGGAAGGCCATGAGCAAGCGAACATCCCTCATCCGCATTGCCGCAGCACTGGCAGGCGCACTGGCGTTGCAGGCAGCAGCCGGCGTGCAGGCGCAGGAAAAGGTCACCGTCCTGAGCAACTGGTACGCGCAGGCCGAACACGGCGGTTTCTATCAGGCCGTCGCCAAAGGCATCTACAAGAAGTACGGCATGGACGTCACCATCAAGATGGGCGGCCCGCAGGTCAACAACATGCAAATCCTGGTGGCCGGCCAGGCCGACTTCAGCATGGGCTACGACTTCACCGTACTGAAGGGCATTGAGCAGGGCTTGCCGCTGGTGACGGTCGGCACCTCTTTTCAGTCCGATCTGCAAGGCATGATGACCCACGCCGACGTAGCTAATCTCGGTGCGCTGAAGGACAAGACGATTCTCGTGGCCGGCTCCGGACAATCGAGCTGGTGGCCGTGGTTGAAAGCCAGGTACGGCTACACCGACGCCCAATCGAAGGCCTACACCTTCAACCTGCAACCGTTCTTCGCCGATCCGAACACCGTACAGCAGGCTTATCCATCGTCGGAATTGTTCCAGGCGGAAAAGTCCGGCGCCAAGGCCAATTTCTTCCTGTTCGCGCAAGAAGGCTATCCGCCTTACGGCACCACCATCATCACGCTGCAAAAGATGGTGGCGACCAAGCCTGATCTGGTGAAGCGCTTCGTCAAGGCCACCGCCGAAGGCTGGAAGAGCTATCTGGAAGATCCGTCTGCGGGTAACGCGCTGATCAAAAAAGACAACAAGGAAATGGGCGACGAGCAACTGGCATACGCGGTCAGGAAGCTCAAGGAACTGAAAGTCGTCACCGGTGGCGATGCCGCCAAACAAGGCATCGGCATCATGACCGACGAACGCTGGAAGAAGACCTACGAAACCATGGTCGCCACCGGTTTGCTGAAGGCCGATGTCGACTGGCACAAGGCGTACACCACGCAGTTCGTCAAAGACATGCATGTGATGCCTTGATGTCCCGATGATTTGATCATTGCCTGGCGGCCTGCATCGCTTGTTGATGCAGACCGGATGTCCGAAGTTCATGCGTGAGGACGCCATGATTCCCTACACACCACCCAAGACCGCGCAGCGCCTGCCGGTCATCGATTTCGCAGATGCGTTTTCAAACGATCCAGGCAAGCGTGAAGCCGTCGCTTGGGAGATCCACAAGATCGCCCGCGACGTCGGTTTCTTTTACCTGGTCAATCACGGCGTGCCGCAAAGCCTGGTCGATGGGCAGTTCGACTGGGCGCGCCGTTTCTTCGCGGCGCCGGATGCGGTGAAGCGCGGGGTCGACATGTCCCTGTCGCCAGCTGGTTTCGGCTATGAACGTATCGGCACGCAGGCGCTTGACGACGGCCCGACCGATCTCAAGGAAGGCTTCCAGTTCGGCACCGACCTGCCGTCTGATCATCCCTATGTGCAGAAAGGCGTGCTGCGCTACGGTCACAATCTCTGGCCGCAGGAGTTGCCCGGCATGCGCGCACATGCGCAGCAATACCATGCCGCCATGAGCGTTCTGTCGCAACGCTTGCTGTCGATCATCGCGCTGTCGCTGCAACTGCCCGAGGACTTCTTCAATTTCGCACTCGGCACGCCGATCGCGACACAGCGCATGCTGCACTATCCGCCGCAGCCCGCCGACGCCCAGCACAACCAGATCGGCGCCGGTGCGCATACCGATTGGGGCCTGGTCACCATCCTCGCGCAAGACGACATCGGTGGCCTCGAAGTGCGCAATGCCGACGGCGATTGGGTGCGTGCGACGCCGATACCCGGCAGCTTCGTGGTCAACATCGGCGACTTGCTGCAGCGCTGGAGCAACGACATCTATCACAGCAACGCGCATCGCGTGCGCAACGACAACCCCGCGCCGCGCTATTCGCTGCCGTTTTTCATGGACGGCGATCACGCGGTGACGGTGTCGTGCCTGCCGTCCTGCTGTTCCGACGAGCATCCGGCGCGCCATGCGCCGTGCACCATCGGCGACTACCTCGCGCAGAAAGTGCAGGAAACTTTCGGCGCCGCCAGCGTACTGGCTGCGGCGTCGTGATTTGATTGGATTCGCGGCGAAGGCGACCATGATGGCGCGCCGGCTGCTCGGCCATGTCTCTGCTGGAGCAGTAGCAGGAGCAAGACAGGGCTGGTTTTAAAGGAGTTGCATCATGCTGGTTACGAAACAGAAAGTCTTGCGCAAGTTTTGGTACGCAGTCATGCCGATTGCCATGCTGGAAGACGGCCCGAAACCTTTCACGCTGCTGGGCGAGAATATCGTCGTCTGGCTCAAGTCGCCGGGCAAGCCGGCAGCCTTGCAGGATCGTTGCTGCCACCGCACCGCGAAACTGTCGAAAGGTTTTGTCGACAACGGCAACATCGTCTGCGGCTATCACGGCTGGACCTTCGACTGCGCCGGCGCCTGCGTGCGCGTGCCGCAGAACGCCGACGGCTCGGTGCCGGCCGGCGCGATGGTGCAGTCGTATTACTGCGAAGAGCGCTACGGTTACGTGTGGGTGGCGCTGGAGAAACCGCTGCGCGACATTCCGTTCTTTCCGGAAGAAACCACGCCGGGTTACCGCCGCATCTTCCAGTTCTATGAACGGTGGGAAACCAGCGCGCTGCGCATGATGGAAAACTCCTTCGACAATTCCCATTTCAGCTACGTGCATCGCGGCACCTTCGGCCTGTACGACCAGCCCAAGCCGGAGAAGTACGAGATCAACGAAACCGATTACGGCTTCGAGGCGGAAACGCTGGTGCCGATCAAGAACGTACCGGCCAGCTACCGCGTCACCGGCACCACCGACGACACCACCATGCGCCACATGTTCAACCGCTGGTATCTGCCGTTCTCGCGCCGCTTCGGTTGCCAGTATCCGAGCTCGGGCCGCCACCACATCATCTACAACTGCGCCACGCCGATCGACGACGGGTCCATCATGCTGGCGCAATGGCTGTACCGCAACGACACGGAAGAGGACTGCGCCGAAGCCGACCTGATCGCCTGGGACGCGCCGATTCTGGTGGAAGACCGCGAGATCCTGGAGGCCACCGATCCCGACGCCTGCATCGACGTGCGCCGCAAGCAGGAATTCCACATGGCGTCCGACCGACCGGGCCTGATCATGCGTCGCATGCTGTTGCAGTTGTTGGAAGAGCATGGCGAATCCGAAGTTTTCCGCAGCAAAGACTAGAGGCCGGGAGCAATGATGAAACGAGACGATCACGCAATACCGCAACTGGCGGCCTGGGAGCAGGGCGTTGCCGATTCGGCAGCTGTCACTGATGCGGTGCTGAGCGCACAGCGGGTGGAGAAGACTTATCGCAACGGCACCCGCGCGCTGGACGAGGTGAGGCTGGACATCCGGCGTGGCGAGTTCGTCTCGCTGCTGGGTCCGTCCGGCTGCGGCAAGAGTACGCTGCTGAAAATGTTCGCCGGGCTGGAAGAGCCGTCGCATGGCCACATCCGTTGGTGGGGCAAGAATCTGGCGACGGTGGGCACGCCGGATCGCACGCTGGCGATGGTGTTCCAGGAAGCGACCCTGATGCCTTGGGCATCGGTGGAACAGAACGTGCGACTGCCGCTCGATCTCAAGCATATGCCGCGCGCCGACAGCGACGTGCGTGTACAGGATTCCCTCAAGCTAGTGGGACTGGATCGTTTCCATGATGCCTATCCGCGCGAGTTGTCGGGCGGCATGCAGATGCGTGCTTCGATTGCGCGCGCACTGGCGACGCGGCCGAACCTGTTGCTGATGGATGAACCCTTCGGCGCGCTCGACGAGTTCACGCGCAACAAGCTCGACGCCGACCTGCGCAAGATCTGGAGCCAGCAAGACCTGACCGTGGTGTTCGTCACGCACAGCATTTACGAGGCCGTATATCTGTCGAGCCGCGTGGTGGTGATGGCGGCGCGGCCGGGACGCGTGATTGCCGATGTACCGATCGAGGCGCCGGGAGCCGGCGGCATGCGCGACGACGCTTTTCGCATCTCGCCGGAATTCATGGGCTATTGCAAGATCCTGTCCGATTACCTGACGCTGGCCAACCAGGAAAACCAGGAAGGAGGGGCGCATGACTCCGCTCATCACTAATCCCGGATTCTTGCGCGTTGCTGCGCCGTTGATGATCGGCGTGGTGTTGCTGCTGGCGTGGCAGCTGCTCTGCACGGTGCTGGAGGTGCCGGTCTATCTGGTGCCGACGCCATTGGTGATTGCCAAGACGCTGGCGGCGGATTGGGGTTTGTTGTCCGATTCGCTGCTGGTGACGCTGAAGATCACCTTCATGGCCTTCGTGCTGTCGGTGCTGCTGGGCGTGGCGATTGCATTTGTGTTCGTGCAGAGCCGCTTCATCGAGGTCAGTTTCTTCCCGTATGCAATCATCCTGCAGGTAACGCCGATTGTCGCCATCGCGCCGCTGATCATCATCTGGGTCAAGGAACCGACCTTCGCACTGGTGATTTGTGCGACGATCATGGCGCTGTTCCCGATCATCTCGAATACCACGCTGGGACTGCGCAGCGTCAATCCCGGATTGCTCAACCTGTTCAAGCTGAACAAGGCGTCGCGCTGGCAGACCCTGCGCCGGCTGCGCATCCCGAGCGCTTTGCCGTACTTTTTCGGTGGCTTGCGGATTTCCAGCGGGTTGGCGCTGATCGGTGCGGTAGTGGCGGAGTTCGTCGCCGGCACCGGCGGCACCGGGTCGGGGTTGGCGTATCAGATCCTGCAGGCGGGTTTTCAGCTGAATATTCCGCGCTTGTTTGCAGCGCTGTTCCTGATTACCGTGACCGGGATCGCGTTGTTCCTCGCCATGATGGCTTTGTCGCGCGTGGCGCTGGCCGGATGGCATGAAAGCGAAATGGGTTAAATGAATATGCAGACGAATATGCAGACAATGACGACTTCTTTCTTGATCAGCAACATCGACGCCATCATGACCGGATTGCCCGGCGCGGCGGCCCGTCATGCCGGACCGGACATCCGCGTGGTTGACGGCGTGATCGGCGCCATCGGCAAGCTGTCGCCGCTGCCGGGTGAGGCGATAGTCGACGCCACGGATTGCATCGCGTATCCGTCGTGGGTGAATACGCATCACCATTTGTTCCAGTCCATGCTCAAGGGCGATCCCGCGGGCATCAACGCCTCACTGACGCCGTGGCTGGCGGCAACGCCGTATCGCTATCGCGCCAGGTTCGACGAGAAGCTGTTCCGCCTGGCGGCGCGCATCGGGCTGGTGGAGCTGATGCGTTCCGGTTGCGGCACCGTGGCCGATCACAATTACCTGTACTACCCGGGCATGCCCTACGACACCTCGGCGATTCTGTTCGAAGAAGCCGAAGCGCTCGGCTTGCGCTTCGTGCTGTGCCGCGGCGGCGCGACGCAGACGCGTCAGTTGGAGGCTGAATTGCCGGCGGCATTGCGTCCCGAGACGCTGGACGGCTATCTGGGCGACATGGAGCGTCTGATCAAGCTCTACCACGATCCATCGCCGGCGGCGATGCGCCGCGTCGTGATGGCGCCGACCACGCCGCTGTATTCGGCGACGCCGGAAGAGCTGCGCACCATGGCAGGATTCGCGCGCCGGGCCGGCGTGCGTTTGCACAGCCATCTTTCGGAAACCGTGGGTTACCAGGACACCGCGCACGGCAAGCACGGATGCACGCCGGTGGAATTCGCCGAGCGCTGCGACTGGCTCGGCAGCGATGTCTGGTTCGCTCATCTGGTCAAACTCGATCCCTCGGAAATCGCTTTGCTCGGCAAGACCGGCACCGGTATCGCCCATTGCCCGCAAAGCAACGGCCGGCTTGGCAGCGGCATCGCGCCGATCCGACAACTCGAAGAGGCCGGCGTGCCGGTCTCCATCGGCGTCGACGGCGCGGCCTCCAACGAGGCGGCCGACATGCTGTCGGAGACCCATGCGGCTTGGCTGATGCAGCGCGCGCGGCGCGGCCAGGAAGCGACGCCGTCGTATGCGGGCGGCAAGTTCGAAGGCGGCGCCGATGCGGCGACGGTGGAAGACGTGGTGCGCTGGGGCAGCACCGGCGGCGCGCGGGTGCTCGGCCTTGGCGACCTCGATGGCTTGCGTGTGGGACAACAGGCCGACATCGCCTTGTACCGCCTCGACGACCCACGCTATTTCGGCTTGCACGATCCGGCTCTGGGGCCCGTGGTGGCCGGCGGCCGTCCCTTCCTGAAGGCCTTGTACGTGGCCGGCAGGGCGGTGGTCGAGGACGACATCATCGCGGGCGTCGATCTGGAGGCGCTGGGCCGCGAGGCGCGCGCCGCCACCCGACGCCTTGGGGTGCAGCGCTAAAACTGCTAAAATGGCGGGCATGATCAAGCGACGCAATGCCCCTCCCGCCACCCCTTCCGACGCTGCAGCCCTGGCGCCGGAATCCTCCGATATCATTGCCAGTCAGGAAAAAGCCGCACCGCTCAAGGCCGAGCTCGACCTGACCGATCATTTCCTGATAGCAATGCCGTCAATGCTGGACCCGGTTTTCGGCGGCACCGTCGTCTATCTGTGCGAACACAACCAGAACGGCGCGCTCGGCGTGGTCATCAACAAGCCGACCGACATGACCATGGATGTCCTGTTCGACCGCATCAATCTCAAGCTGGAAATCATCCACGACACGCCCGAAGCCAAGCCCGGGCTGTACCGCAGCCAGGTCATGTTCGGCGGGCCGGTGCAGGTCGAGCGCGGCTTCGTGCTGCATAGCGCGATGGACCAGTTTTCGTCGACCCTGCAGGTGACCGAGGGCATTTCTCTGACCACCTCCAAGGACGTGCTGGAAGCGGTCGCGCATGGCGACGGCCCGGAACAGGTGCTGGTCAGCCTAGGTTGTTCGGGCTGGAGCGCCGGCCAGTTGGAAGAAGAACTCGGTCGCAACGGCTGGCTCACGGTCAAGGCCGACCCCGCCATCATTTTCGACTTGCCGGTGGAGCAGCGCTTCACTGCTGCGCTGGCCTTGCTGGGCATCGACCCGGTCATGCTCAGCGGCGATTTCGGCCGCGCCTGAACGGGACCTCGTGGAAACGCTCCTGGCCTTCGACTTCGGCTTAAAGCGCATCGGCGTGGCAATCGGCAATACCCTGATCAAGCAAGCCCAGCCGCTCACCATCATCAGCGCCGCCACCAACGACGCCAAGTTCGCCGAACTCGGCAAGCTGATCAGCGAGTGGACGCCGGCACGCTGCATCGTCGGCCTGCCCAGCCATCCGGACGGCGCCGAGCATGAAATGACCGTACGCTGCCGCCGCTTCGCCAATCAATTGCACGGACGCTTCGGCGTCGAAACGGTGCTGGTGGACGAACGCTATTCGTCGGCCGTCATCGAACAGCGCCGCGGCGAGCATATCGACGCCGAGGCCGCCGCCATCATTTTGCAGCAATATTTTGACGATACCCATGAGCACAACTAATCCTTCTTCGCCGCTCGATGCGGAAGCGCTGTACGCCAGGCTGGCGCAGCAGGTCAAAGCCGGTTTGCAAGGCGCCGAACAGGTCGCCATCGTCGGCATCCATTCCGGCGGCGCCTGGCTGGCCGAACGCCTGGCCGCTGAACTGGGCCTGGCCGAGCGCCTGGGCTTCGTCGATGTTTCCTTCTACCGCGATGACTTTTCCGAGAAGGGTCTGCGCGCCGATGTGAAGCCCAGCCAGGTTCCCTTCGATGTCGAGGGCGCCACCATCCTGCTGGTCGACGACGTGCTCTACACCGGCCGCACCACGCGCGCGGCCATCAACGAGCTGTTCGACTATGGCCGCCCGGCGCGCGTGCTGCTGGCGGCGCTGGTGGATCGCGGCGGCCGCGAGCTGCCCATTGCTGCGGACTTTGTGGCGGCCTCGGTCGAACTGAGCAAACAAGAAAACCTGCAACTGCAACGCGCCGACGACGGCCGATTTTCCCTGACGGTGGTCCATGCTTAATCCACAACTGAACAAGAACGGCGAACTGCAACATCTGCTGACCATCGAAGGTCTGCCCAAAGCGATCATCACCAACATCCTCGACACTGCATCGTCCTTCGTCAGCATCGGCGACCGCGAAGTGAAAAAGGTGCCGCTGATGCGCGGCAAGAGCGTCTTCAACCTGTTCTTCGAGAACTCCACGCGCACCCGCACCACCTTCGAGATCGCCTCCAAGCGCCTGTCGGCTGACGTGATCAACCTCAACATTTCTGCTTCGAGCGCCAGCAAGGGCGAGTCGCTGCTCGACACCATCGACAACCTGGCGGCGATGCACGCCGACATGTTCGTGGTGCGCCATTCGCAATCGGGTGCGCCTTACCTGATCGCCAAGCACTTGATCGATACAAAGCAGTCGCACGTGCACGTGGTCAACGCCGGCGACGGCCGCCATGCGCATCCGACGCAGGGCTTGCTGGACATGTACACGATCCGTCACTACAAGAAGGATTTCACCAACCTGCGCGTGGCCATCGTCGGCGACATCCTGCACAGCCGCGTGGCGCGTTCCGACATTCACGGCCTGACCACGCTGGGCGTGCCGGAAGTGCGCGCCATCGGCCCGCGCACCCTGCTGCCGAGCGGTCTCGAACAGATGGGCGTGCGCGTCTTCCACAACATGGAAGAAGGCTTGAAGGCCGGAACGCCTGGCGCTGGCCAAGCCGGACGCCATCGTGATGCACCCGGGCCCGATGAACCGCGGCGTCGAGATCGACTCCGCCGTGGCGGACGGATCGCAAGCCGTGATCCTGCCGCAGGTGACCTTCGGCATCGCGGTGCGCATGGCGGTGATGAGCATCGTCGCAGGCAACTAAGCAATAACGAATTCAACGCGGACAAGAGTGGAACAGAGCGCATGAAACTGCATATCAAGAACGGCCGGCTGATCGATCCTGCCAACAACATCGACGCGCAACAGGACGTCTTCGTGGCCGACGGCAAAGTTGCCGGCATCGGCCAGGCGCCCCGGCCCTTCACGGCCGACAAGACCATCGATGCGAGCGGCCTGGTGGTCGCTCCCGGCCTGGTCGACCTGAGCGCGCGCCTGCGCGAGCCGGGTTACGAATACAAGGCCACGCTGGAATCCGAAATGCAGGCGGCGATGCAAGGCGGCGTGACCAGCCTGCTATGCCCGCCCGACACCGATCCGGTGCTCGATGAGCCCGGCCTGGTCGAGATGCTCAAGCATCGCGCCAAGTCGCTCAACCAGGCGCATGTGTATCCGCTGGGCGCATTGACCATGGGTCTCAAGGGCAAGGCCCTGACCGAAATGGCCGAGCTGACCGAAGCCGGCTGCGTCGGGTTCTCGCAGGCCGATGAGCCGGTGCTGGACACTACGGTGCTGCTGTCCGCGCTGCAATATGCCAAGACCTTCGACTACACCGTGTGGCTGCGTCCGCAGGATCCCCACCTCGGTCGCCACGGCATCGCGCACAGCGGTCCGGCGGCGTCGCGCCTGGGTTTGTCGGGTGTGCCGGTGATGTCGGAGACCATCGCTCTTTACACCATCTTCGAACTGGTGCGCGCCACCGGCGCACGCGTCCACCTGTGCCGCATGTCGTCGGCGGCCGGACTTGAGCTGGTGCGCGCGGCCAAGCGTGAAGGCCTGCCGGTCACCTGTGACGTCGGCGCCCATCACATTCATTTGTCCGACATGGACATCGGCTTCTTCGATTCCAATGCGCGCGTCAACCCGCCGTTCCGTTCGCAACGCGATCGCGATGCGATCC
>NZ_AJHH01000397.1 GCF_000256565.1 Herbaspirillum lusitanum P6-12
CCTGAAGGTCGGCGACATCGCCGACGTCTGCATCTTCGATCCGAAGACGCGCTGGACCGTCGAAGCCAAAGCACTCGCCAGCCAGGGCAAGCACACCCCGTTCCTGGGTTACGAGCTGCCGGGCGTGGTCAAGGCCACCATCGTGTCGGGGCATATCGCCTTCGAGCGGTGATTGCTGCAGCTTGACTCTTGCTTGATCGATGGTTGCTTTCAGGCAACCTTGATCTTGTTTTCCGCTTAAGCCGTTTTTCCGTCGACGACGACCTGATCACGACCTGATTACGCCATGTTCGTTTTCCGTTTGCTGCGCCTGATCGCGCATCTCTTCAAGGGCATGGCGGTCTGTGCCTTCCTGTTCCCGTTCACGTCCCAGCAGGGCCGCGAGGCGCATATCCGGCGCTGGTCGCGCAAGCTGCTGCGCATCTGCGGCATCGCGATCAGGATCGACAGTCCCTTGCCGATTCCACGTTCGCTGCTGGTGTCCAACCACGTGAGCTGGCTGGATATCTTCGCGGTCAATTCATTGCAGCCCTGCCGCTTCGTGGCCAAGTCGGAAATCCGCAGCTGGCCCCTGATCGGCTGGCTGTGCGCCAAGACCGGCACGATCTTCATCTCACGCGGCAAGGCCAGCGACGTGCGCCGCATCTTCAAGGGCATCGTGGAAAGCATCGAAGCGGGCGACCGCGTGGCGTTCTTCCCGGAGGGTACGACTGCAGCACAAGGCAAGCTGCTGCCGTTCCACGCCAACCTGTTTGAGGCGGCGCTGGACGCCAGGGTGCCGGTGCAGCCGTATGCGTTGCGCTACCTTGATGCACAGGGGAATTACCATGCCGCCGCCGACTTCATCGGCGACACCACCATTGTGGAAAGCATCCTGGCGGTGTTGCAAGCCGGGTCGATCACGGCGGAGCTGACGCAGTTGCCGAGCATTCCGACCGACGGCGCACATCGCCGCGAACTCGCCGTGACGGCGCGCAAGGTGGTTGCCGACGGACTGGGTTATGTCCCCGAAGATCTCATGCAAACTGCTCCGCCCGCGGGCAGTCCACCTGGAACAGCGCCCGATCCTCAAGCCGCACCGCAGTAAGCTTGCCGCCCCAGACGCAGCCTGTATCGAGGCCGATCAGATTGGGTCGCCGCGTCAGCCCGAGCGAAGCCCAATGGCCGAAGACGCAGGTGACCCCGGCGGTTTGGCGGCCGGGCATGTCGAACCACGGCAGATAGCCATCCGGCGCCGCACCCAGTCCTTCCTTGATCTTGAAATCGATGGCGCCGTCGGGTGTGCAAAAACGCATGCGTGTGAGCGTATTGATGATGCAGCGCAGGCGGTCGTAACCTTCCAGTTCATCCGACCAGACCGCCGGTTCATTGCCATACATGTGACGCAGGAAATCAATCCAGTCCGGACCACGCAACATGGCTTCGACTTCCTGCGCCAGCGCCATGGTCTTGGCAGCATCCCATTGTGGAAACAGACCCGCGTGGAACAGCAGGTGGCCTTGTTCGAACAGCGCCAGCGGACGGTGGCGCAGCCAGTCCAGCAATTCGTCGCGGTCGGGGGCGTTGAGGATGTCGTCGAGGGTGTCGGTGCGGTGTTGCGGGCGGATGCCCTGAGATACCGCCAGCAGGTGCAGGTCGTGGTTGCCCAGCACCGCCTTGGCGCGGGAACCCAGCTCGCGCAGGCGGCGCAGGGTTTGCAGCGATTGCGGACCGCGGTTGACGAGGTCGCCGACGAACAGCAATTGCGCATCCGGCGAAGTTTTCTCGATCAGGTCGAGCAGGTTTTGCAGTTGTTGGTTGCAGCCTTGGAGGTCGCCGATGGCGTAGGTGGGCATGGAATCTTGTTCAGTTAAAGGTGCAAGGGGTGAGCCGGATGGTAGCGACTTCTTCAATACTAAAGGGTATGTCTTGGCGACGGACGTCAATATCGTGTTGTTGATGCATCAAAAGATGATCTCCGGGCATGCAATTGTCATCGGGAATGCTTATCTATGCGCCTGAGCGGACGCGTTTGGACGTTTTGCCAGTAAAATTGCGAGTTAAACTGAATATTACGTGTAAACGAGGTAAAAAATGATGTTCGTGTCTGATTCATGGACAGCGTGCCATTGCCAACCCGCGCCACCCGCGGAGCCAGCCCCCCAATGACAAATATCCAGCGCAAAGGCATCATTCTGGCCGGTGGATCCGGTACCCGACTGTACCCCGTGACCCAAGCTGTCTCCAAGCAGTTGCTGCCGGTACACGACAAGCCGATGATTTACTATCCGCTGTCGACGCTGATGCTGGCCGGCATCCGGGACATCCTGATTATCTCCACGCCTTACGATTTGCCCATGTTTCAACGCTTGCTGGGCGACGGCAGCGCTTGGGGAATTTCCCTTTCCTATGCCGAACAGCCTTCGCCGGACGGCCTGGCGCAAGCCTTCACGATCGGCCGCAATTTCATCGGCGGTCATCCCTCAGCGTTGATTCTTGGCGATAATATTTTTTACGGCAACGAGTTTGAATCGCAACTGCGCACGGCTGATCAGCAAACGGATGGCGCGTACGTATTTGCCTACTACGTTACGGATCCCGAGCGTTACGGTGTGGTCGACTTTGACGAGCAGCGTCGCGCTATCAGCATCGAAGAGAAACCGGTGGTGCCCAAGTCAAATTACGCCGTGACCGGCTTGTACTTTTATGATCGACAGGTTTGCGACATTGCCGCCTCGGTCAAGCCGTCAGCACGGGGAGAGTTGGAGATTACCGATGTCAATCGCGTTTATCTTGAGCAAAACCAGTTGAGTGTGGCATTGATGGGGCGTGGCATGGCGTGGCTTGATACCGGCACGCATGAGTCTCTTCTGGATGCGGGCCAGTTTATCTCCGCGATAGAAAGTCGCCAGGGACTCAAGATTGCTTGCCCGGAAGAAATTGCGTTTCGGAAGAAATACATCTCCGCTGATCAACTTGAAGTGTTGGCGCAGCCTTACATTAAAAACGGCTATGGAAAATATTTGCTGAGCTTGTTGAACAGCAAAATTTTCAGTTTGCATTCGCCGGACTTGTTGTCACCTAAGACTAAAATTGAGAAAAGTAAATGAGCAAAGTTGCGTTGATCACTGGCGTTACCGGGCAAGATGGCGCCTATCTGGCCGAGTTGTTGCTGGACAAAGGATATGAAGTTCACGGTATCAAGCGTCGTACCTCCTTGCTGAATACCGATCGTATCGATCATCTGTATCAGGATCCGCATGAAAAAAATGTGCGTTTCAAATTGCATCATGGCGACTTGACCGACTCGACCAGCCTGATCCGCATCATTCAACTGGTGCAACCTGACGAGATTTACAATCTTGCGGCGCAGAGCCACGTTGCTGTTTCATTTGAAGAGCCGGAATATACGGCCAATTCTGATGCCTTGGGGGCACTCCGCATTCTTGAGGCTATTCGCATATTGGGATTGGAAAAGAAAGCCAGGTTTTATCAGGCATCGACCTCTGAACTATATGGATTGGTGCAGGAAATGCCGCAGAAAGAAACCACGCCTTTTTATCCGCGCAGTCCTTATGCTGTTGCCAAGCTCTACGCCTATTGGATTACTGTCAACTATCGTGAAGCCTATGGCATCTACGCCTGCAATGGCATCTTGTTCAACCACGAAAGTCCAATTCGCGGCGAGACTTTTGTCACCCGCAAGATTACCCGTGCACTGGCACGAATCAAGCTGGGTTTGCAGGATTGCGTCTATCTTGGCAATCTTAATGCAAAGCGTGATTGGGGACACGCCCGTGACTATGTGGAAATGCAATGGTTGATGTTGCAGCAGGAGCAAGCTGAAGATTTCGTGATTGCCACTGGTGTGCAATATAGCGTACGCGACTTCATCAATGCGGCTGCCAAGGAAATCGACATCGAGATCCGCTGGGAGGGCGAGGGTCTTGAGGAGAAGGGCTATGACGCAAGTGGGAAATGCATCGTTGCCGTTGATCCCCGCTACTTCCGTCCCGCAGAAGTGGAAACATTATTGGGCGATGCCAGTAAGGCCAAACAGAAATTGGGCTGGACGCCGAAGACGACGTTCGCTGAGCTGGTTCAAGAAATGATGAGAGAAGATTTAAAGTCTGCTGAGCGTGATGAAATTGTTAAGCGTCATGGCTACAAAACCTTCGAAAACCGCGAATGAGTTGCCATGTCTGCCATCGATAAACAATCCAAAATATACGTTGCCGGCCACCGCGGTATGGTGGGCTCTGCCATCACGCGACGGTTGCAGAATGATGGTTATGGCAACCTGGTCGTGCGCACGCACGCCGAGCTGGATTTGCTTGACCAGGCTCGTGTTCGGGAATTTCTGGGCAGGGAAAAGCCGGACTACATATTTTTGGCGGCGGCCAAGGTCGGCGGTATTCTGGCCAACAACACCTATAGGGCTGATTTCATTCACCAGAATCTGGTGATGCAATCCAATGTCATCTCCGGAGCGCATGAGGCTGGAGTACGGCGGCTCATGTTTCTAGGGTCTTCTTGCATCTATCCGCGTGATTGTCCGCAACCTATCCGGGAAGAGTATTTGTTGACCGGACCGCTGGAAATCACCAATGAGCCTTATGCGATTGCCAAAATCGCTGGTCTCAAAATGTGTGAGTCCTATAACCGGCAATATCAGACCGAATATGTGACTGTCATGCCGACCAATTTATACGGACCAAACGACAACTTCGATTTGGCAACCAGCCATGTATTGCCGGCATTGCTGCGCAAAGCACACGAAGCGAAATTGGGCGGCGAAAAACGGATGGTGGTTTGGGGTTCCGGAAAGCCGATGCGGGAATTCCTGTATGTCGACGACATGGCCGATGCCTGCGTTTTTTTGATGGAGCAGGGTGTCAGGAACGGCGCTTACAACGTTGGCACCGGAGCGGACGTGACTATCCGTGATTTGGCACGGGCCATTTTGGAAACGGTGGGATTCGATGGGGAGTTGGCTTTTGATGCCAGCAAGCCTGATGGAACTCCCAGGAAGCTGTTGGACGTTTCATTGCTTGCCTCATTGGGGTGGCGAGCAAAAACGATGTTGGATGAAGGATTGATAAAAACCTATCAGCACTATTTATCTCTCAATCAGTAATTGTTTTTTTGATAATTTACGATGAGTGTTCTGTTCGCCAAATTTCCGGCTGCTGTTTGAATTATTGCCCATCGATCCAAATTCCTCTTGATTCTATCTTGCGGCGATGGTCCAATACCAATGTTCAGTTCATGAACGCTGTGCGCAGCGTTTCTGCCATCCGGTTCATTCGCGTCTTTGGATTTTTATGCTCAGTGAAGAATATCGATACAAGATTCTGAAACGTCTGGGAAGCCAGCCGGAGACCAGCCAGCGCGAACTGGCGCGGGACCTCGGTATCAGCCTCGGGAAGGTCAATTTTTGTTTGAATGCCTTGATAGAAAAAGGTTTGATCAAGGTTAACAACTTCCAGGCCAATCCCAATAAACGTGGCTACATTTACCTGCTGACACCCAAGGGCATAGAAGAAAAAACATTGATTACGATGCTATTCCTGAAGAGCAAGGTGCGTGAGTATGAAAGCTTGAGTCACGAAATCGAAGATCTCAGATCTGAAGTTGAGCGATTGCGTCTGTCTGACAACTACTGATCGTCCTATATAACAACCACTATTGAACATGACAATTCCTTACGGTCGCCAAGATATCTCCGAGGCGGATATCGATGCAGTAGTAAATGTTTTACGCTCCGATTTTCTGACGCAGGGACCAGTAGTTCCTGCATTTGAAAGCGCGGTTGCCGCTCATTGCGGTGCGGCTTACGCGATTGCCGTAAATAGCGCTACATCTGCATTGCATATTGCCTGCCTTGCTCTGGGTGTTGGTGCAGGCGACCTGGTGTGGACAACACCCATCACTTTTGTTGCTAGCGCCAATTGCGCGCGATATTGTGGGGCGGAAGTCGATTTCGTCGACATTGACGCGGTGACCTACAACCTGAGCGTTGATCGTCTCGAAGAGAAGCTGATTCGTGCGGAGGCTGCCGGGAGACTGCCGAAGGTTGTCATCCCCGTACATTTGTGTGGTCAGCCCTGTGACATGCAAGGCATTCACGCGCTTTCAAAAAAATATGGATTCCGCATTATTGAAGACGCCTCCCACGCCATCGGTGGACGTTATAAAGAAGAACCTATCGGCAATTGCCGGTACAGCGACATCACTGTTTTCAGTTTTCATCCGGTAAAGATCATCACCACGGGGGAAGGCGGCATGGCGGTGACCAATCACCGGCAACTTGCCATTCATATGGCGCGCTTGAGAAGTCATGGGATCACCCGAGATCCGGCAGAAATGACGCATGCTCCTGATGGACCCTGGTACTACCAGCAGATCGAACTGGGTTTCAACTACCGCATGACGGATATTCAGGCGGCGTTGGGTTTGAGCCAGATGCAGCGTCTGAACGAGTTCGTCGCCAAACGGCACGAACTGGCCAGGACTTACGATGAGCTTCTGAAAGACAGGCCCGTCACGACACCCCTGCAGCACGAAGATGGCTATTCAGGGTTGCACTTGTACGTTATCCGGCTGAAGCTGGATGCGATCCATGCCACTCATCGCGAAGTGTTCGAGCGACTGCGGGTTTCCGGTATTGGTGTCAATCTTCACTACATTCCTGTTTACAGGCAGCCTTATTTTGAGCAGCAAGGATTTGATCCTGCCGACTTCCCCGAGGCTGAAAAGTACTACGCCGAGGCGATTACCTTGCCCATGTTTCCTGCGCTGACGCATGCCCAGCAAGTGGAAGTAGTGCAGCGCCTGACAACCCCGATTGGCCACCAGACACTTTTTTGATTTGTTGTTTATGAATCGTCTAGCGCTTGGCACCGTTCAATTCGGTCTGCCTTATGGTATCGCTAATCATGCCGGTCAAGTTGGCCGTGAAGAGGCTTCGGCCATGTTGCGGTTGGCCGAAGAAAACGGCATCGATACGTTGGATACAGCGATTGCCTACGGAGATAGCGAGCGCTGCCTGGGCGAGATAGGCTGTGGGTCATTCAAATTAATCACAAAGCTGCCCGGCATTCCAGACGCTTGTGCTGACATCGGGAATTGGGTGGGAGATCAGCTTGCCAAGTCCTTTTCCCGTTTGTCGGTTGAGCGTGTCTATGGCCTCATGTTGCATCGTCCGGAGCAATTGTTGACACATGATGGCGCCCGGATTTTTTCTGCTTTGTCCGACATGAAGGCCGAAGGAAAAGTGCAAAAAATCGGCATCTCGGTGTATAGCCCTGCTGACCTGGACACGTTGATTGCCAAGTTCAATTTCGATATTGTTCAGATCCCATTCAACCTGGTTGATCGCCGGATGCATCACGCGGGTTGGTTGCGAAAGCTCAAGGAACTGGGGATTGAGGTGCATGCGCGTTCGGCTTTTCTGCAGGGCTTGTTGCTCATGTCGGAGTCGTCCATCCCTTCCAAATTTTCAATATGGACCGGTATCTGGCAGCGATGGCATGCATGGCTGAACCAGCATGATGTGACTGCGGTTCAGGCATGTCTGGCATTTTCACTGTCTTTCCCTGAAATCGATCGCGTTGTCATCGGTGCCGATTCGACAGTCCAATTGACTGAAATCATTGCTGCGGCAAAGAGAACGGCTTCATATGACTTCCCCGATCTGAGTAGTGACGAGGAAAATTTCGTTAATCCAGCAAAATGGTCCGCTTTATGAAAATAGTCGCTTTGGTTCAAGCACGTATGGGCTCGACACGTCTCCCCAACAAGGTGATGAAACCGATGGACGGCGTGCCGATGATTGAGTTGTTGCTGGCGCGTTTGTCTCGTTCCGAGGAAATTGATCAGATCGTGGTCGCGACATCAGTTGATGAACGCAATCGACCATTGGTGGATCATGTTCGCCGACTGGGATATGCCTGTGAGCAAGGCAGTGAAGATGATGTTTTGGAACGTTTCGTTGATGCGGCCAAGGCGCACCAGGCTGACGTGGTTGTGCGCATCACCGGGGATTGTCCGTTGGTGGATTTTCAATTGGTTGACGAGGTCATCCGCGGCTATAAAAATGCGAATGTCGATTATTTCAGCAACATTGCTCCACCAACTTACCCGGATGGACTGGATATTGAAGTATTTTCTTTTGAAGCCCTGACGACGGCTTTGCAAGAGACAGACACTCCGTTCGATCACGAACACGTAACACCTTATCTGCGTAGTTCAAATCGCTTCCAAACGGCATCGTCAAGCAACGATATTGACTTGTCCGGCTTGCGCTGGACTGTAGATGAACCCGCCGATTTTGCAGTGATTGAAAGAGTATTTACGCATTTTTTTCCCCGTATAGACTTCAGTTGGCGCGAAGTGCTTGCTCTGCAAGAATCGCAGCCTGAAATTTTTGAACTCAACCAACATTTGATTCGTAACGAAGGAGCAACAATGGGCACCGGTCAGAAGCTTTGGAAGCGCGCCAAGCAAGTCATCCCCGGGGGCAATATGCTGCTCTCCAAGCGGGCAGAGATGTTTCTCCCTGATCTGTGGCCGGCCTATTTCAGCAAAGCCAAAGGCTGCAAAGTCTGGGATCTCGATGGCAATGAGTATATCGACATGTCGATCATGGGCATCGGTACCAACACCTTGGGCTACGGCCATCCGGAAGTGGATGACGCAGTAAGGCGCACTATTGATGCCGGCAACATGTCTACCTTCAATTGCCCGGAAGAAGTCTATCTTGCCGAAAAATTGATAGAGCTGCACCCATGGGCCGATATGGCGCGTTTCGCGCGTTCCGGTGGTGAAGCAAATTCCATTGCCATCCGTATTGCGCGTGCCGCTTCCGGAAAAGACAAGGTTGCCATTTGCGGTTATCACGGCTGGCACGACTGGTACCTGTCCGCCAATCTTGGCGACGACAAGAATCTTGCAGGACATCTGCTGCCAGGCCTGGAACCAAACGGCGTGCCGCAAAGCTTGCGAGGCACGGTGTTCCCATTCAATTACAACAATTTTGAAGAGCTTCAGGCTTTGGTCGACCAGCACGACATCGGTGTGATCAAAATGGAAGTCGTGCGCAACTTCGGTCCTGAAAATGATTTCCTTAAAAAGGTACGTCAGCTTGCGACCGAGCGCGGTATCGTGCTGATTTTTGACGAATGTACTTCCGGTTTTCGCCAGACCTATGGCGGTATCCACAAAATGTATGACGTCGAACCTGACATGGCAATGTTCGCCAAGGCTTTGGGTAACGGTTATGCCATCACGGCCACCATCGGCAAGCGTGAAATCATGGAGGCGGCACAAACCACTTTCATCAGCAGCACCTTCTGGACGGAGCGTATTGGCCCGACCGCTGCCCTGGCGACTTTGGATGTGATGAACCGTCTCAAGTCGTGGGAAACGATTACCAAGACAGGACTTGATATCACGGAGCGATGGAAAAAGCTGGCAGAAAAACACGGCTTGTCGATCAGCACCAATGGCCTGGCTGCGCTGACTGGATTCGGCTTCCAAAGTTCGAATGCGCTTGCCTATAAAACCTTGATTACACAAGAGATGCTGGCCAAAGGCTATCTGGCAGGAACCAGTGTTTATGTTTGCACCGAGCATACGCCGGCAGTTGTGGATAATTTCTTTGAGGCTCTGGATCCGATTTTTGGATTGGTTAAAGAGTGCGAGGATGGTCGCGACGTAATGAGCCTTCTCAACGGACCGGTGTGCCATGGTGGCTTCAAGCGATTAAATTAGTTGACGACGAAGATTGAAGTGGCGCATACGATGAATATCGCATTTAGAGTTGATGCATCAGATCAGATTGGAACCGGACATCTGATGCGTTGCTTGACTCTTGCCGACATTTTTCTCGGAAGAGGTGTTCGGGTTCAATTCATCTGTCGTGATCATTCGGGCAATCTCGTTGCACTGCTCAAAGACCGGAATATACCGGTACTTGTATTGCCTCGACCCGCGGAGCGGGCCTCTCAGCATTCTGAAGACTACGCAATGTGGCTTGGCGTTTCGCAAATTGAAGACGCGGGGCACAGTATCGATGCACTCAATGGAGAAATTCCTGACTGGCTGATTGTCGATCACTATGGTCTGGATGTGGAGTGGGAAAGGAAAATTCGCCCATTTGCCAAGAAAATCATGGTGATCGATGATTTGGCCAACCGGGTCCACGAGTGTGACGTTTTACTAGACCAGAACTATGCGCTCAATGATCAGCGCTATGTTGAATTGCTACCCGTTTCGTGCCAATCCCTATTGGGGCCGCGGTATGCATTGCTTCGTCCTGAATATCGGCAGCACCGGGAGAGTGTTTGCCGTGGCGGGACTGTTGGAAAAATACTGATATTTTTTGGCGGAACTGACTCGTTCAATTTGACGGCATTGGTACTGACTGTATTGAGCCTCCCCGAGTTTTCTCATATCGAAGTTGACGTGATCGTCGGTGCAAACAACAAACACCGGGTACAAATCGAAGCAATCTCGAATGCGAGACCTCGTACGGTGCTGTATGGTCCCCGCAGTCACTTGGCAGATCTCATGGCCAGTGCCGATTTGTCGATAGGTGCAGCGGGAGGGACTACTTGGGAGCGCATGTGCCTGGGACTTCCATCACTGGTGATATCTGTAGCAGAAAACCAACTTCCGGGTGCGCGATCCTTGGCAAAGCAGAAGCTCATCAAATACGTTGGGCATCATTCTGACAATGTATCGGAGGCGCTAAAGCGTGATCTACATTATTTGATCAACGATGAATCCGAGTTGAGACAACTGACAGTGCGGAACCAGCAATTGGTTGACGGAATGGGCGCAATGCGCGTTGTAGAAGCCCTGAGTCCCAGCCCCGAAAAGCAATTCAAGCTCAGGAGAGCTGCAGCTCATGATATTTTTCTCTATTACGATTGGGCGAATGATCCTGCGGTTCGTAGCAATGGATTTAGTTCGGAACCAATTGCCTGGGAGGTTCACGAACAATGGTTTCAGGGGAAAATAGAAGATGCCGGAAGCTATTTGTTCGTCCTGGAAGTCTCAGGGCTACCAGTGGGACAAGTTCGTTTCGAGCGACGTGAGGACGATTTGAATATAGGATATTCGCTTGATACGGTCGTCCGTGGGCGGGGTTGGGGGAAAGCTTTGATTGTTCTTGGCATATATTCGTTGATGAATTTGAATTCATCTCGGCTTCGTGCTGTGGTCAAATATGAAAATTTCGCGTCCAGAGCAGTCTTTCTTGGCTTGGGTTTTTTAGAGGAACCGAACCCTTCTGGTCATCAGTTTGATTACTACTTGAACTTCACGCAGAGAGTCGAAGTAACAGAGAAATTCCTCAGGCTCGGCGATATTTGAATTCGTGAAATCGAAGTTCGCCGTGAAGCCTCTGTTCCGTGCCGAGGAAGTCTCGACGGCACAAACACGGCCCGTTATCTATTGATTCGGGTTCGCGTCAAATTGTGATCCATTTTTTTGGTGTTGGTACTGAGAGAAAAGAATGAAAATAGGTAATCGAGAAATAGGACTGGGGCATGCACCCTTCGTTATTGCCGAGATGTCCGGCAATCACAATCAATCGTTGGAGCGGGCTTTGGAAATCGTCGAAGTTGCTGCCAAGACCGGTGCCCATGCGCTGAAGATTCAAACCTATACGCCGGACACCATGACGCTGGATCTTGATGAGGGCGAGTTTCACATAGGGGATCCAAATAGTCTGTGGGCAGGGACGTCGTTATACAAGTTGTACGGTGAGGCATACACACCATGGGAATGGCATAAGGCTATTTTCGACCGTGCGCAAGAGTTGGGAATCATCATCTTCAGCACGCCTTTTGATGACACTGCTGTCGACTTTCTCGACGATTTGAATGTTCCTTGCTACAAGATTGCGTCGTTTGAAAATACAGATTTACCGTTGATACGTCGCGTCGCGGCGACCGGTAAACCAGTCATTATTTCGACCGGTATGGCAACGGTGGCCGAATTGGAAGATACGGTCAATGCCGCACGGCAAGCAGGATGCACGGATTTGATTTTGCTTAAATGCACCAGTACTTATCCTGCGACGGCAAAGAATACGAACATTTTGACAATTCCGCATATGCGCCAATTGTTCAATTGTGAAATCGGTTTATCCGATCACACCATGGGGGTTGGCGTTTCTGTCGCCAGTGTCGCGCTGGGAGCCACTGTCATTGAGAAACACTTTACGCTCAGTCGGGCTGACGGAGGTGTCGACAGTGCATTCTCAATGGAACCCGCGGAAATGGCTCAGCTGGTTTTGGAGACTGAACGTGCGTGGGAGGCGTTGGGGCGTGTGAGCTATGGCCCTACGGAGGCCGAAAAAAAATCGCTTCAGTACCGACGCACTTTGTATGTTGTCAAAGATATGAGCGCCGGAGATCTTCTTTCGTCAGACAATGTTCGAGCGATTCGGCCTGGATCCGGATTGCAGACAAAGCACTTGCCGCAGATACTGGGTAAGGCAGTCAAGAGCGCTGTGAAACGAGGCACGCCTGTCTCTTGGGATTTGATTTGATTCGCTTCTCTGACACCCTCAGGGAGCTCCATGAGTATATCTATTTTGCTTTTGATCGTCGGTTGTGACTGGTTAAGGCACTCTGTATTGTTTGAAAGAAGTGAATGGCTTTTCTAGCTAAGATCAAAGAACGAATTCGCAAGGAGATGTTTTTACCCTCGTGTTTGGGCGTAATTGTCAATCCGTTCTACATCATTAGAAATGGGCTATACAAAGAAATAAAACATTTTTCACCTTTGATGCAGGGGCGTATTCTCGATTTCGGATGTGGATCAAAGCCCTATGAAGAGTTGTTTGTCAACGCGGAGCAATATATTGGAGTCGACATCAAAGTGAGCGGGCACGATCATGTCGCCAGCAAAGTCGACTTCTTTTACGACGGAAAAACCTTGCCCTTTGATTCCAGCTATTTTGACGGACTGGTTTCGTTCGAAACTCTTGAGCATGTTTTTGAACCCGACAGCATTTTTTCTGAGTTGAATCGTGTGTTGAAATCGGGTGGCAAGTTGATGTTGTCGGTTCCTTTTGTTTGGGACGAGCACGAAACCCCATATGACTTCGCGCGTTACACGAGTTTTGGAATGTTGCATTTATTGTCCAAGCACGGATTTGAAGTTCTTGAGTATGAAAAAACGACAACTTATTTTTTGACGATCTGCCAGATGTTTATTGCGTACTTGTACCAGCATGTCTTGCCAAAAAACAAATGGCTCAAGCAACTTTCTCAGCTTGTTTTTATCTTTCCGCTTACGGTATTGGCCTTGGGCCTGAACATGATTTTTCCCCGTAGATACGATTTTTTTTGTAATTCTGTAATAGTCGCCCGTAAGAATTGATACTAAAAAATATTCGGCATGAGACGGAGCTTTGAACTATAAATTGCGACCAACGAAAAAAGATGGGGGATGGCAGGAATATCTTGTCCGATTGAAGGCTTGTCTTGTTGTGACGTCACGTGAGTCGCCCAAATGTTGGAATGCTGCCCTTGGCACTTCACAGGGAAATTAAATTTTTTGTTCGATGGGGTATCCCATATTTCATAATAGTTACCATGCCTACCAATCACGCTGCTCACATGCAAAACATAGCCCGACCTCTTATTTCCGTAGTCATCCCTGTATATAAGGCTGAACGTTGTTTGGATGAATTGTATCTTCGCCTGAAAAATGCCTTGGAGCAAGTTTCCTCAAGCTTCGAAATCATACTGGTGGAAGACTGCGGAGGGGATCGCTCATGGGAAATGATTGGGGCACTTGCTGCATCCGACGCGCGTGTGCGGGGTATCCAGTTCAGTCGCAATTTTGGCCAACACTATGGCATTACAGCAGGACTGGATTGCTGCAGGGGCGATTGGGTGGTGGTTATGGATTGCGACTTACAGGATCGGCCGGAAGAAATACCACGTCTCTATGCCAAGGCGCAAGAAGGCTATGATGTCGTCTTGGCCAAGAGGGGTGTGCGGCGAGATCCTTTGGTGAAGCGAATTACTTCCCACGTCTTTTACAAGCTGTTCAGTTACTTGGCAGACGTCAAATATGACGGGGATAGTGGTAACTTCCGCATCATGTCACGAAAGGTTGTAGAGAATTTTCGCCGTATGGGGGAGCAGCTTCGTTTCTTTGGCGGACTGGTGCAGTGGATGGGGTTTCCCACCTCAAGTATTGAGGTCCAGCATGCAGAGCGTTTTGCCGGGAAATCCAACTATACCTTTGCCATGTTGTGGAACATGGCTTCGGAAAATATTATTGCCCACTCGGACAAACCGCTGCGACTGGCGGTGCGTTTCGGTTTTTTGATGGCATTGTTTTCCTTCGTTTATGGTGCCTATATTTTGGGATATTCCTTGATATACAGCTCGCCGATTCAAGGTTGGAGCAGTCTGATCGTGTCCTTGTATTTTATCGGTGGCGTGATCATTACGATTTTGGGAATTTTGGGTATTTATCTCGGCAAGACATTTGATGAGACCAAAAAACGCCCTCTCTATATCATCAGGAGCGAGGTGGGTTTTACATCAAACATGGTTCAGGAAAGTCATGAAGTCTAGAGCCCTGCTAATTACCGGCGCAAACGGATTCCTGGCGCGCGCAGTGGTTCGTCAACTTACTGGAAATTGGATACCGGCCGCGCTGGTGCGACCCGGAACGACTGCTTCACCAGACTACGACAGTAGTCACGACTCTGTGGATGATTTGGTCAGGGATTTGAAGTCGATTGACGCCATTTTGCATCTGGCTGCCTGCGTTCCGTCTCCAGCCAATGGCGCTCCTCCCGAACTGGAAGCTGTAAATGTCGAGTTGGTCAAAAAACTTGTAAGGGAGTATCCGGACGCACACCACGTGCTCTCATCCTCGGTGTCGATATATGGAACGCCGGTATCACTGCCGTTGTCAGTGGTGTCCCAACCGAACTCGCCAAATGCTTACGGACTCTCAAAATTGAAGGCGGAGAGCCTCGTGAGGGAGACTTCGAAACACACCATCATCAGATTTTCGTCTCTGATAGGTAGCGACATGAAGCCCGGTACGTTCATTCAGGCGGTTGTGGCCTCGGCGCGAGCAGGGCAGATCAATCTTGTCGGCAATGGAGAGCGATTGCAAAACTACCTCGACCTCGATGATGCGGCGCAAATGTGTTTGCAGGGAGCTGTCAGCGAGAAGTCTTCTACTGTTCTGGGAATAGGTGCCAGATCTTACAGCAACAATGAAGTCGCCAATATATTGGCGCGGCTGACGGGGGCCGCTGTAGTTCACAGTGGCGCCGATAGCAGTCCTTCTTTCGTGTATGACGTCGACCATGCCATGGATATTGGTCGTCCTTTAATCAGCTTGGCAGATAGCCTTGAGAAAATGGTGCAACGAGCATGAAGTCTATTTTAGTAACAGGTATTGGCGGAGTGGTCGGCCAGGGGATTTTGAGAAATCTGCTCGCCATGAATCTGAACGTCCCGGTTGTGGGGACGAATACTGTGAAGATCAGTGCTGGCAATCATCTCTGTGACCATGTCTATGAGGTCCCCTTTGCCTACGATGGGGACTACGTTGCCACGATAAAGGATCTGGTGACTCGACATGAGGTTGGCCTTGTCATTCCAAGTACCGACTATGAGGCTTACTACCTGTCGCTCAATGAAGAGGCATTGTCTTGCCGGGTCGCAGCATCACCTCCGGAAGTTACCGGTTTTTGCCTGGATAAGTATTTGAATTTTCAAGAATTTGAAAGTGCGGGTCTGCCATTTGCACAATCGTCTCTTCCATCGGCCTATCGGGGCGAATTTGCGAAGACGGTGGTCAAGCCCCGGGAGGGGAGGGGCTCCCGCAATATCGTGATAGATCCTGCGCGGCCGACTGATTTCGGCGATGACTATGTTGTTCAGGAATATCTCAATGGGCCAGAACTAACCACTACGTTCTACGTATTGCAGACGGGCGGTTTGCATGGCCTGATCACCATGGAACGAGAACTCGAACAAGGAAATACTGCACGCTGTGAGGTCGTTTTTGATCATGACGAAACCCTCCTTGGCATGATCAGGCGAATTATTGCGCGTTTTCCTTTCAAGGGTTCTTGTAACATTCAGAGTCGTGTCACCAGGAATGGCGTTATTCCATTTGAAATCAACTGCAGAATCTCGGGGACCAATTCGGTAAGATCGCAACTGGGATTCAATGACGTGGCCTATACGGTACAAGAACTGTTTTTGAATCAGCTCCCTGATCAGCCTCATATTTTGAAAGGCAGTGCCATCAGAATTATTCACGACGTCATCTATCCGGACAAATCTCTTTCGGAGATATCCAATAGCAATGACCATTTCTGGACTTTCTAGTTATATGGAAATCAAAGCTATTTTTTTTGACGTCGCCAATACACTTCTCCATAAGCCACAGTTGTATTCGACCATGCGCGACGTTTTGTTAAGTCATGGCGTTGAGGTGCCTCATGCCAAGTTGGTTGCCGCACACCGTTTTCTGTCTGAAGCAGTGGTTTTCCCGGACCGGACATCCCGGCAGTTTTATCGGGATTTCAATAGTCACCTGGTACGATCTTTTGGTGTCGTCCCCGCGGAAGAGATTTTGGATGCGCTGTTTTCCGCATGCAGCTATCTTCCCTGGCAAGCCTTTCCCGACACAGACTTTCTTCCGTCAGTCAAATTGCGAATGGGCGTGCTCTCGAACTGGGATACTTCACTCAGAGAAAAATTGCCACTCATTTCCGGAGTCCATTTTGAATGGATTCTTGGCTCGGAAGAACAGGGGCGACGCAAACCGGATCCGGATTTCTTCAAGGAAATACTGCGTGTGACAGGCCTGCAATCTAATGAGATTATCTATGTGGGCGATTCGATGCGACTGGATATTGAGCCGGCTTTGCGTTTGGGCTTGAACGCCATATTGATTGATCGTGATGATCTTTATCCACATTCGAACGTAAAGTGCATCAAAAGCCTTCACGGAATTGCCGGGCACCACGTGTCGTGAGCCAACGGCTCCATAAGTCCTAAATTAAAGAAAATAAATTGAAATCAACCGTATTTCACCAGTCGATACATTTGCTGGAGCAAGACTTGCTTGCGGCAGATGATGTTTGTCCTTTTTGCGCAGCTACTGAAAGAGTTCTGCTAACTTTGTTACAGCGGAAGCCGGATGTGGCGCTTGTGCATTGCCGTCGTTGTCATGCATCTTCGGCGTCGAGGATGCCAACATCGGAGGCTTTGGAAAAATATTATGCCAATTACTATGGTGGGAAAGACGAAAAAATAACGGTTGATGCGCCGGCACGAATAGCACTACATATCTATAAGCATGCAAAGTTTGCTGCGACTCGTCCTGAGATATCAATTCTTGATTATGGCGGAGGCGACGGTTCCATTTCTGTGGAGCTCGCCAAGTTCTTTGTGAATCAGGGAATCAAAAAGGTAAGTATTGCCTTGATTGACTACGACCAAAGTACGCCAAAGTCAGCGGGTGAGAATATACACGTTCGTCGTTTCAGCGATCTTTCTGAAATAGAAGATCAGTCGATGGATATCGTTATTGCGAGTGCTGTGATAGAACATGTTCCGAATCCGCGTCCTGTAATTGATAAGCTATTTGGAGTATTGAAAGTCGGTGGTGGCTTTTATGCGCGTACCCCCCATGTGTTTCCGTTGATGAAGCTGGCATCGATAGTCAATGCAAAGTTCGACTTTACCTATCCGGCGCATGTCCACGATTTGGGCGCGAAATTCTGGAATAACATCTCGGATTGCTTAACCGGTGGCGGGAAATATCAGATCATTCGTTCGACGCCGTCTCTTGTAGAGACGTCCTTTCAAGAACATTTTCTGCGTACACTGGCCGCCTACGTGCTGAAAATACCCGGGTATGTTTTCAAGGAGCAGTACGCTTTGGTAGGTGGATGGGAAGTATTTATTCGCAGGCGGTCCTAAGCAAGCGGAAAGATCCGTCTTCCCGAATAGACGGGGAGATGAGAAGAGATGCGCCTGACCATGGAACTCAGAAAATCAAGGCAATACAACTGACGGAATATCTTGGATGAAAATTTTATTGAGTGTTTTACCGATTGCTTTGTTGGTGGCGTACAGCCAGATTGTCGTCAAATGGCGAACATCAAGTCTGGGTGCTTCTGCCTTTGATGGTCTTGGGCTGCGAGATCGCATATTGCACTATTTGTCTGACCCGCTCTTATTGTCGGCCTATGCCGCAGCGCTATTGGCATCATTCATTTGGTTATTTGTGGTTGCCAAGTTACCGCTGGCGATTGCTTTTCCTATTTACATTGGCGTTACCTTTGTTCTTGTGATCGCCGGAAGTTGGATGTTTCTATCGGAAAACATTACTCCGCTGAGATTTCTGGCGGCTGCTTTAATTCTCTCAGGAATAGCTTTGGGAGTAAGAAATTGAGTGAGGCAATGCCAAACCTGAAGTCGATCGACACATGGCTGGAGGGGGTTCGTGAGTATATTGCGGTGCAGGCGCCCGAAATTCTCGGTGTGCTTGATCTTTACATGGGTGAGGCCCGGTTTGGGCGCAAGTATATTGATAGCGATCTCGCGACGATTTCATCGACGGCAACTATTCTGGAAGTTGGGGCAGGGTCATTGCTCCTGAGCTGTCAGTTGGTTCGTGAGGGTTTTCAGGTTTCGGCCCTGGAGCCGTTAGGCGATGGTTTTTCGCACTTTGACAAGTTACGAAATCTCATCTTGGAGCATGCTCGAATAACCGGTTGCGTGCCAACCCTGTTGAATTTGCCGGCCGAGAAATTGAGTGTGAACAGTTTTTTTGACTATGCATTCTCGATCAATGTAATGGAGCATGTCAATGACATGCCGGGTGTCGTTGTAAAAGTATCAAACGCTCTTAAGAACGGCGCCAGATACAGATTCACTTGCCCCAATTATTTGTTCCCTTACGAGCCTCATTTCAACATTCCGACGCTCTTCTCAAAGAAACTGACAGAGCATTTCTTTGCCGGAAAAATTTTTGGTCGTCAGGATGTTCCAGATCCCGTCGGCACGTGGAAATCTCTCAATTGGATTACCGTGCCTCTGGTGGTGAGCGGCGTTAAAAAGGTGCCCGATCTGCATGTCCGCTTTAACAAGAAATTACTGGTATCCACCATTGAGCGAGTGGCGACGGATCCACAGTTTTCTGCAAGACGTTCCAAGTCAATGCGTACAGTCCTTTCAGCTTTGGTCGCATTGCGCCTGCATTCTTTGTTTGCTCTGATACCAGCTACTTTGCAACCGATTATCGATTGCACCATAACAAAAAATCCAAATGTAATCGGAAAGACTAGCTAATGGCCCAAATCACCAGTGGAATCCGCTCCATATTGTCTCATCCAGCAATCTATTCCACCTTTCAGAACATCATGGGGGTGCACGCGGTACGCGCAGCCTTGGTGAGCGCTGCGATACGGCCGGAACCAGGAATGCACATTCTGGATATTGGATGCGGCCCTGCCGAGATTCTTGAATATCTGCCCGGCTCCAGGTATTGGGGATTCGATATCAGCGAACCTTACATTGAGCAGGCACGGACACGTTTTAACGAGCACGGCCATTTTTATTGCAAAATGTTCACTCCGGACGATTTGGAATATCTTCCAAAATTCGACGTGGTGCTTGCGATCGGCCTTTTGCATCACCTGGATGATGAAACTGCACGATCACTGCTGAAATTGACCAAGGCTGCGTTGAAGAGCGGCGGCCGTCTCGTTACTCTCGATCCTTGCATCCACGCCGGACAAAATCCTATAGCCCGGTTCCTGATCTCTCTCGACAGAGGGCAAAACGTTCGCAATGAAGTGCAGTACCGGCAATTGGTATCGGGGATATATTCCAATTGCAGCGTGGAAATTCGGCAGAAGCCGGGAATCCCGTATACCCATTGCATCATGGAATGCCGGAATTGAAACTGTTTGTTGAAGTGGATGGCGCCGATACGGCGGCCGTTTGCGAAGACCAGGGCCTGAAAATATCTGCCCGTGGAAGTGATAACCAAGAGATACAGTGCCTGAGGGCGATAGGAACGATATGACAATTCCATTTAATCGGCCATATATGGTCGGCAAAGAGCTGGATTACATCATCCAAGCCAAGCAAGGGAATATGCTGGCCGGAGATGGCCCTTTTACAAAGCGCTGCCATCAATGGATAGAGACCAATACCTCGTGCGCGAAAGCTCTCCTGACGCACTCTTGCACCGCGGCATTGGAAATGGCCGCGCTTCTGCTGGATATCAAACCGGGGGATGAAATCATCATGCCTTCGTTCACGTTTGTTTCTACGGCGAATGCATTTGTATTGCGTGGTGGCGTGCCTGTATTTGTGGATATTCGTGAGGACACTTTGAATCTTGACGAGCGTCTGATCGAAGCCGCCATTACCACTCGTACGAAAGCGATTGTCCCTGTTCACTATGCCGGAGTAGCTTGTGAAATGGATACGATCATGGATATCGCAGTCCGTCATGGCCTGCGTGTGGTGGAGGACGCTGCCCAGGGTGTTATGTCCAAGTACAAAGGCAAGGCTTTGGGCAGCATCGGAGATTTTGGCGCATTCAGTTTTCATGAGACCAAAAATGTGATCTCGGGAGAGGGCGGGGCATTGCTGGTAAATGATAAGTCGGCAGCTTTGCGCGCAGAGATAATCCGAGAAAAAGGTACCGATCGCAGTCGTTTTTTCAGAGGCGAAGTGGATAAATACACTTGGCAGGAGGTCGGTTCATCTTTCTTGCCTGGAGAACTGATTGCTGCATTTTTATGGGCGCAACTCGAAGAATCCGAAACGATAACAGCGCGACGACTGCATAGCTGGGAGCACTATCATGCGGCGCTGGCATCGCTCGAAAGCAAGGGTGTTCTGCGCCGGCCGGTCGTTCCAGACGCATGTCAACACAACGCCCATATGTACTATGTCTTGTTGGCGCCGGGAATAAATCGTCAACAGGTGTTGGCTGAGTTGAAACGAAATCAGATCAATTCAGTATTTCACTATGTCCCACTACATTCATCGCCTGCAGGACTGCGATATGGACGAGCACATGGGGAATTGAACTGGACAGTTACGCAATCTGAGCGTTTGGTCAGATTGCCCATGTTTGTCGGACTGGAAGAATCGCAACAGGATCGGGTGGTAGATATTTTTGCTCGCGCTACCTCATGACGGTGAAGGTGGCTCTCGTCAGAGGAAACACCGACGATTCGCAGCAGAAATATATTGTCCGACTTGAGTCAGAAATATAAAGTATTTCGGAGTACGTTGACAGTGTTGTCCAGGGAAGCGGGCAACGCTCAGTCGGGGTACTACAACATCCAGTAAAAAATAATGAATATAGATACGTCTCACCCGGTAGCCGATAATTTGTTTCTGAAGTATGGGCTAGTCACCTTCACTTTTAGCGGGTTGTTCGTCAGTATTTTTGGCGCAGCGTTGGTTGGTCAATGGGAGCAGAAGTCAGTATTTCTTCTCGCTTCTGCTATCAACATCTATTTCGCTCTTGCCATCTGGGCTGGCGTGAAAAGGTTTCATAATTTTGGCATTGCGATACTCTTGGCGATTGTTCCATGCGTTCTGTCCCTCCTTTTCAAATTCCAGTATCTGATTCCAGCATTATCCATCCTGTATTTATATTTTCTGATTCGTTCGTTCAGCCATTCTGGCAACTTCCCTAAAGTTGCATTCATCGGGCTTCCTTTGGTTGCCGTTGGCTATGCCTTGATCATATTGGGCACTCCGCAAGCCACTGACATTTTTTTTCCATCGAAGATGTTGGTTGGGCAATTCAGTACTGACTCTTTCTTTCATATGGCAATAGCTTCGATGATTGAGCAGTTTGGGCAGGTCAGTATTGGCGCACACGGTCTTGTTCCAATCAAGTACTACACTCTCTCACATTACTTCTTTGCCTCAATCGCCTATTTGGGGGGGGTGCCGGTTCTTGCCAGTTATTCGGCAATGTACAGCATCGTGTTAATTCCCCTTTTGTTTTTGTCGATATCTGCAGTTGCAGAAGGCATCTCTGATTCCAGAAGCATTGGCGAATATATCGTGCGTCAGTTTTTCATCGGTTTGATTTTTTCGGGTTTTCTCGGCTACGGACCGAGCGATCTTTTCGCGCGCTACGCGATGTGGACCTCTTTTTTTTCGTCGGAATCGTACACGCTCTCAATCATCTTGCTGTGTGCCATGTTGTCGCTGTTGAATATCAAGCGCTTTGGAGTTCACCTGATCGCGGTTTGCGCATGCATTGCATTGATGTGTCAGGCGAAGGCCAGCACGGCGGTAATTGCATACGGCCTATATGCGGCGCATCTTCTGTTTTTCAGTTCATTCAAATACAAGCAACGGCTGATTGTGTTTGCGGTGTTTACGCTGGTTATATTGGTTTGTTTTAAATCAATTACACCTCAGACATCAGAAATGTTGAAAATTGATTACTTTGACTTTGTAAAAAATTATGTCCATGTGCAAGACCCCGGGATGTTGAAAGATGTCTCTCTCGGAGATTTCGGATTCTGGGGATTGCTGCTTAAATTTTCCGGTGTATTTTTTTTCTTCAGCTGGATTTGCCTTGTTCTTGTTGGCAACGCGACATTCTTTTCGCAAGGAACTCAATTGCTCAATGCGAAAGCACTCGTCTACAACGGTGTCGCTTTGTGCGGGGCGTTTGTCGCCGTAGTCTTCATGGTACTGCCAGGAGGTGCGGTATATTATTTTGCAAACGTCTCGATGTTTGTAGCATTGCCATTTATTTTGATTTATATGGGGGCAAGCTTCCGCGTAGCAGGCCACAAACACAAGCTGTTAAGCATCTCCGCGATAATTCCGCTACTTGTGGTGTGCATTGGTGTCCATCAGTTGAAACCGCAGGCATTGGCATTCTATGACTTGGCACGACACAAATCTGAGCGCCTTCCGGTCACGGACGAGAACGCAAGATTCGCAGACTATTTGCATCAATTGGAATCTGTACGGCAAGCAGATGAAACCAAAAAAATGCTGGTATACATTGCGAAAGACAATGTCAATTTTTGGGATGCGCCGACTACTACGCCGTGTTTTTCCAAGACTTTTGCGATGGTCGCAGTTTCGGAGCGGCCCGCGCTATTTGGTCTTCAAGACAAATCGCGCTGTGAGGTCTTTTTCTATGGATTTAACAGCTATCCAGACGAGCTGTACAAGCTGAGTTCTCGGCAAAAAATATCAGAGAAGGAGTTGCTCGGAGAAGCAAAGCGCTTGGGTTTCGACGGGTACGTAGAGGTCACTCAAACAGGATGGAATGCACATCGTGCGAAGTGAGTTTTTCAGGTCGCCAAAACCATTCTAATTGCTGCTATCTGAACGGTGTGCAATTGCAGCGACTTCCTTCTTGAGACAGTCTGCGCCTGCGTGGTGGCTATCTTCGAATTCGCTGGCGGTACAGCCAGGAATTTGGGGATTGCGCAAGTTGACAAATGAAGATCCGTGCCGATAAGCCAATTCTTTCATCCGAGCATCGATGAAATTGAGCTTGCTTTGAACGTGTTCATTTGCAATCAACGAGTTGTATGTGGTCGGGTGGTAGACGGGGGCAATCAGGACAATCCTATGCCCACGCTTAGTCAGTACGTTCATGATGGTTGAAAGCCTTTGCACCACGTCAGTATCTACTTGTTGCCACTCCCGCATGCCGTGAGTGTTACGCTCCAGATAGGTACTGGACAAATAGGAAATTTGTTCTTGAGTGAGAGAAAAACGCGGACAGCCAAAAAAATGGCCGTCTTGTGCCCGCAGATAAAGTTCAGATTTCGTACTGCTGCAGAGCTTATCGAGTGAAGGGCCCACCGCTATCAATTTTGGCTTGTCCAGGTAAGTGACATCACCCAAGTGCGTCTTGAAATACAGCAGGCTCTCACGAGTTGTCACGTAGCTCAGGCGATCTTTGGCGCGACTCCAAAAAGATGAATATCCTTTGATTGATCGAAAAATATCTCCATGGTCAATTTGATATGACGTAAATGGTTGGATCGCGCTCGTCCATCGATCTGATTTTTCCTTTGCATTGAAAAACCAGGGGTCCATACCCATCCAGATTTCGAGATGCGGGCAGTTACTTTGTTCTATCAGATGTGTCGTTGCCTCAAAGTCCTCGATGGATGGCGCTGCCATCCATCCATTGAGAAATTTTCGTTTGGGGAAATTGCTACTGTCTATTCCTCCCAGGGTGCTGCTACTCAGGATCAGCACTTCAGGACAGTCTTTGAGTTGCATCGAGTCAAAACGGGCGTTAAGCCAAATCCGTTGATCGAACAGGCGATCCCATGTCAGGACTTGATTTTCTTTTTGGCTTTGACTCAGTTCGTAAACAAAATTACCTGATTGTTGGCCAGCGATGTCAACGTAAGTATTGAACACGAATGTGGCGAAAATGAATGAAATAAAAATTCCAAAAAAGATTTTCATTTATTTGTCGCTTGTCAAAATTGAAAATAGAGAAATCGAGACGAGTAATTCATCATCAAAACTGAAGCCGACGCAATCGCGCTGAGAGCGATGAGCTTTGAGCGGGACAGGTTTTTATATCCAATTTCCAGACTATTGTGCTGGCGCAATGCGATCCAAATGGCTATACCCTCCAATGGGGCAAGCCAAAGCAATGTCGAGCCGTGTAGTGCGGAGCCTCGAAGTCCATCGGAGCCGACCATGCTCAGGTACCATGAAAAGGTGTGAGTAAGGGAGTCTGATCGGAATGGTACCCACGCAATAACGACCAGTAGCAAGGTGAGACATCTTTGCGTGAAAGGGGTACAGCGATTCCAGGTGCCTTCTTTGCTGTGATAAAGGACGAGCATCAGTCCGTGAATTAAACCCCATAAAGCAAAGGTCCAGTTTGCGCCATGCCACAGGCCGCCCAAAACCATGGTGATCATCAGATTGAGGCGGCGGCGAGCCGGACTGCAGCGATTTCCTCCGAGCGAAATATAGAGATAGTCGCGCAACCATTGACTGAGCGTAATGTGCCAACGTTTCCAGAAGTCTGCTGGATTCAATGCCTTGTAAGGGCTATTGAAGTTGCGCGGTAGTTCAATTCCGAACAGGCGACCAAGGCCGATGGCCATGTCCGAATAGCCGCTGAAATCAAAATAGATTTGCAGAGCAAAACCAATGAGCGCGAGCCATGCCCCGATCATGCCGGCATTGCCAATATCGGAGATCAAAGGATCAATCAGATTCGCGATGCGATCCGCAATCAACACTTTCTTTGCCAGGCCAATGGCGAACAAGTAAATACCCTCTTCCCAGCGAGGTTTGATGCCATTGTTCGCGATGAGGCTCAATTGAGGGATAAGCTGATTGTGTCGTGTCAGCGGGCCGGCAATTAGGTGGGGGAAGAACGTTACGAAAGACAAATATTTTAAAAAATTGGGCTCCGAATCAGCATCTTTTCTATAAATGTCTATTACATAAGAGATCGTCTGAAACGTATAAAAGGAAATTCCGGCGGGGAGAACGACAGTTAGTGCGAGACGAAGATTAGTATGCAGTAGCGTAGATCCGAATAGTGCCTCGATAGATTCTGCTGTATGCAAGAAAAGACCGGAGTATTTGAAGTAGGCCAATAGTCCGAGATTGCACACCAGGGAAATGCATAGATAGAGCTTGCGGTGAGCTTGTGTTGTCGACGTATAAATTTTCCGCCCAACCCAAAAATCCAAGCCTGTGGTGATCGCCATAGGGATCAGAAACCATATGTGCCCCGCAAATGCATAGAAAACGGCGCTGCATACCGTGAGCCAGAACAGAAGGGCATTTCTTCTTAGTGCCGCAGCGACCAATAGCGAGAGCGGTAGAAAAACAAAAATAAAATCAAGCGAATTGAATAACACTTAACTATGCCTGCAGTAGGATTTGAAATGCAAATGAGGTAGCGAGGAAAAACCTTGATATTTGGTGCGTCTTTTCTTTATCTGAACACAAAGATTTTTTCGATCGGTGGAAGAGACACGGCTTCACGAATGACTCATGCTGAATTTGTTGTCCGCATACATGCGGCAAAGCATGGGTTTGCTGTTGTCCGACGGCAGCGTGTCAACCCCGACAACGACCATGGGCGGCAAATTCTTCACTGCACTCATAGCAAAGTCGACACGTCTTGTACTAGAGGGCGGTAACACAGTCTGAGTTGTGGCAACAGGTGAGCCAGTCTCTGCATCTAGCAAGGAGTGCCACATATTGTGGGGTGCAGAAGATGGGTTGCATTGATAGAGAATGATACTTTGCAAGTTTGCCGTCGCAATATGTTGATTACTGATCCACGGGCCGAATGGTTTATTGTCCGGATCCGCCAAGGATGACGGATGAATCATTGAAACCGAGCCATATGCATTTTTAAAAAACTGAAAAAAATGAGCAGAGCTTGGGCCAAATCGCTTGTAGACCTTGCGGCGTGGATGGGCCGGACGCAATTGAACCGTGACAACGCCAAGATCTGATTTGATGTTATGCGTTGCGAAAGTCTCATGCACATCAACAAAACGAGATTGAAACTGTGTCAGGCGCTCCTTCAGTTTCAGGATCTTTCGGCCTTCCGCATCAAAGAATACGATTTCCAGATTGGCTGTGGTGTTTGTGGCAGCAGCCAGGAACGAATAGAAATTGTTGATACATACGTGGGATGAGATTTCTCCGTCGTCGATGTACATTTGCAGGACAGGTGCGGTCAACGTCAGAGGCGAGACCAGTTGCTTCCATTCTTTCAGCTTGTCCATGGCAGGCTTGGGAAGCAATTGGCGCACAGCTTCTTTGGTGATAGATACGAGACTCATTGCAGAATGTCCTTGAAGAAAGGGAGTTGGCTCAACTCACGCAATGTCGCCAGTCTCGTCGCGCCGCCGATTTTTTTTCCGTAATAGATGGGGGGCAGTGAATGTTCCGCCGCGAGCGTTTGCTGAACCTCGTCCGTATTGAGAACAAGGGGAAGCACTGTTGCGTCAGGACATACCACGTATAGCGTGAAAAATTGAACATCATCGGCAGGACGGAATGCAGCCTGCTCTCGCAGTATCTTTTTGAAATCAATCAGAATTGCCTGAAATGGGCTGACTATTTCGATCCATTTCGCAACGCAATGTCCATCCGGATTCAGCAGCACGCAATGCAGGCGTGCGTCTTTTGTGTAGTTTGTCGTGAAAGACGTGTGAATCACACTGAGATAGGTATTGAGCGTATTCGAGATACAAATTTTTGGCGCTTGGATGAGTGTCGACCAGTCCTTGGCCACTTTGTCATAATTCATCGCGCCACATTGATACAGCACGCCACTGGCAAAGCCGTCGTCACGAAAATATTCCACGTAGTGGTCCTGGGCGCCGATCAATGCCCAGATTTGCTTTGGTTCGATATCGACGGTTTGCCGATCTTGACTGATATTTTGTAGCCGAGTAGGGATGAGGTGAAAGATGATGATCCGGTCTGCGTCATCGGATTCCCATTGTCGGCAATCCAGCAATATGGAAGTACCTGCTGCCAGGTGGGCAATTCCTGTTATTTTTTTCTCTGCAGTTTGTTGTGGCCCATAGACAGTCAAATCAATTTGATAGTCACATGCGAAACCGTGGGTTTCATCTGACTTATTGAGTAGCGTAACGCGAGTATGGAATCCGAGCGAACGAAGTGTTCTGATCTGGAATGTGTGTATGGCATCAAGTCGGAAGTCATGTAGGGCTGCGCTCACGGGAATGCTACTCCATATTCAGGTCTGCGTTGATGAGGCCGCATTTTATCAGAGTTAAGTTCCCTATATTTGGTCCTAAAGCACCTCTAAACCGCAGGTTTGATCTAAGAATTTCCACGGTAACGGTTTCCTATTTACGCCGATTCCTTATCAAATTGGTTAAAATGGAGGGTTGCCGGTAATGGGTTGGGTACTTAACTAAAACGCAATGAAAAAAAGAGCTTACATTTCTGGATTTGACTCGAATATCGTACTGCATCTCAAGAAGTTTATGGATGTTCGCGTTTGGATGCATGACGAGGCCGGTTGTACCCACCATGTTGGTAAATTGACATCGTTGGATTTCCCAATCGAATCTTTGCCGGCTTCGCCTGTGGATCGTGACTGCTATCACAATGTATATGGAAGTTTGCCGGTCTTTATCGATATCTATTCTCGCAGCTTTCCCTACTACGAAAAAAGTTATCACGGCTTGCTCAATGCTTTCAATTTGCTATTTGGGTATTGCTACCGGCTTCTGACATCGGAGCGTATCGAATATGTGGTTTTTGCCAATATTCCGCATGAAGCGGTTGACTTCATTGTCGAGAGAATTGCCCGCTATCTCAAGCTTCCTGTGTTGATGTGCCATCAAAGCCCATTCCCGGATCGTTTCTGGGTATTGCGAGATTTGAATGATTTTGGCCGATTTGCCGAGATTCCTGAGCTTTCTTCCAATGAGCACTACCGGCTGGAGCGTGAGTTCAACTGGTTCTACATGCAGACTGGAGACTACCAATACGGTGCTAAGAAGCTGTTAAAGGACATCCTTGTGGCGCCGCTGTCTTTTCCGTATGCATTTTACAAATATAAGAAGGCGTTCGATTTTCGGCGAAATCTTGAGCGTCGTATTGCGCCGAATATCAGTTTGGATTGTAAATATGTCTATTTCCCTTTGCATTTGCAGCCTGAGCTGACGACGTCGGCCTTGGGTGGTATTTATTCCGATCAGTTGCTGGCGCTTGAGCGTCTTGACGAGGTTTTGCCTGCCGATTGGCTGATTTACGTGAAAGAAAATCCGAAGCAAACTGACATGCAGCGAGATGCTGAATTTTTTCAGCGGCTTGAGATGTTGCGAAATGTTCGGATTGTTCCAATGGCGACAAATTCGCTGGAGTTGATTCGCGCTTCGCAATTCGTCGCGACAATCACAGGGACCGCAGGATGGGAGGCGATATCGCTTGGCAAGAAAACGCTTGTCTTCGGTTTGCCCTGGTACCGATATCTGCCGGGAGTTTTTCGTTTCGACGCAGGGTTTTCTATCGATACCCTTTGCGCTGCAGAAACCGCTGATCCGCTGGTTCTGGAGGCAGCCGTCAGGAAGCTGCTGGGCAAAGCAGCGGAGGGAGTTGTCGATCCTTTGTACTGCGTTCTAGTGGAGGCATATGCCAACGAGAAAAATGCGCTGAAGGTAGCGCGTGCTGTCGAGGTACTGGTCTGCAGTGATGAGGCGTAAGTAAGGCCCATCGGTTGAGTTTATTTTTCTGTCTCCGCATATACAGCCACGTGGAGATGAATTCGTAAGGTCTAGAGGAGTTTGTTCGGTGGGAATTGCAAGTGTAATGTCCAGCATGAAACGAAAAATTGCCGGTCTGGTGGGGCAATATCGTTTGTCCGACACAGAGCGTGCTTATTTCAACGTGCTCAAAAATATGAGCAAAAAACATGCTGGGCCAGCGGCTCCGGTAGTTTTGCTGCAATGTGTTGAAGATTACTATTATCTGGGATTGTTCGCACTCATTGCAACCCAATTGCGGCAGCTGAAAAGTGTTTCTATTGAACAGTATGTAGTTCGGAACCTGAGACCTGGTGCCTCGGAGTCAATTCGCAACGTAATTCGTGCGTTTGTTTTTGTAAATTGGTTTACTGACGGCAAATGGGTTCGGTTGTATTCATCATTTTGTGATCGGGTGGCTTTCCGCAATGTAGGCTTGTTCGTGTCTTTGTTTGATATTCCGAACGCACTGCGCGCCTTCAGGCTCTGGAAAAGTTTGGATACCAAACATGATCTCCTCAAGTTGCATATCAATGGTATCTCCGTTGGCGATCTCGTTTATGACAGTTATTTGAGATTCAAGCCGGCAGCCACCGTCAATTTGAAGGACGTCTATCTGTGGATCATCATCTGGCAAGCGTACCGTAATGTCCGCGTAAGCGAGAAATATTTTATACGTGCAAAGCCACTACTGTTCTTTGCGTCCTACAGCTCCTATATCCAGCATGGCATTCCGGTGCGGGTTGCTTTGAATATGGGCATCGAGGTATTCACGCTGGGGAACTATCAAGAGCTGGCCAAACGATTGTCTTTGCAGGATTGGTTTCATACTCGTGCGCACGAACAATACCAGCGTGAGTGGCTGCGGCTGAGCGATAAGGAGAGGAAAATCGCAGACGCTGAGCAAGGCCTGGCAGCGCGATTGGCGGGCGGAGTCGATGCCGCTACTGCCTATATGCGGGCTTCTGCCTATGCCAACACTGGGGAGTCGGTGCCAGATGTTCACGGTGCACTCGTGATCTTCATGCATGACTTTTTCGACAGCCCACATTGTCATCAATGGATGTTGTTTCCGGATTTTTTGGAGTGGGTCGAGCACACAATCAGGATTGCCGAAAAGTATAATTTGAAGGTTTTCTGGAAGCCGCATCCCAATCAGATTGCCGCCAGTGCTGACGTTGTCTCGGCGTTGATGATCCGTCATCCCGGTGTGAAATTTCTGTCCTCTCGCATTACCAATCGGCAATTGGTTGACGCCGGCATTATTTGCGCATTGACGGTATATGGTACCGTCGCTCATGAAATTGCTTACCTTGGTGTACCGGTTATTGCGTGCGGTGATCATCCGCATATCAGTTTTGATTTTTGTTTTACGGCGACGACCATCAATGAATATGACCGGTTGTTGCAAAACTATGCCCGCCTGGAATTCGACCTGAATGACATGCGGCGTCAATGCCTGGAATTTTATTTCATGCACAGTCTGAATGTGTCCTCGGCTGAGCAGATGCTGCTGAACGCCATTGGGCGGTACAGGACGGCGTTTTATTCCGACGCAATTCCACCTGATGCCGCAAGATTCCAGGTCTTGTTGTCTGCAATCAGTGAGCAAGATGTTTTCCGTGAGCAGGTACGGAGCTGTCTTCTTTTAGCAGAGCCGGTTTGATCCACAACCTTGTTGTGTCGACGGCCAAGTGATGTGGGCAGAGAAATTGTCTGCTATTTGAAAATTTACGTAATGAATAAAAAACATTCACAGTCTTTCACGTTTTTGAGCAGTTTTGTTGGTCGAAAGACCGGGATAGCGCTATTGCTATCGGTGTTATTGATGTCCGTCCTGGATTTGATTGGCATTGCGATTATTTTCCCCTATCTGCAAATCATATCCTTGCCGGGTGAGTTCGCGCAGAAATGGTTGCCAGTTGGAATGAGGGATATTTCGGCACGAGCGCTATTGTTTTGGCTGAGCGGGGGATTGGCGCTTTTCTATATCGCAAAGAATTTCCTTCAAATGCGGCTGACCAGATACCAGTTCAAAAGTGCTGCTGAACTAACTCAGCGTCTGACGGATGACACCATTTCCTTGGTGCTGGGAGCACGCTACGCTACTTTTCAAAAATTCCCTGCCTCCGAAATTGTCGGCATCGCTTCTTCAAACACTGTACATGCCACATTGGTGTTTCAGGCTCTACTGCAAATCATCAACGAAATTGTTTTTTTAAGTTTGTTACTCTTGGCGATATTCAAGATCAATTTTTCGCTGGGCTGTGCGTCTGTGGTCATGATCGTTCTTTTGACAATTGGACTGTACTTCTCCGTTATCAAACGCACCCAGCAACTGGGTTATGTTCAGGCAGTTGCCAACCGGAAGCGTTACGAGTTGCAGTTTTCTATCGTCACCGCGATCCGCGATATCAAGGTGATGGGATTGGCTGTGCTATTTGATCGGCGTAGCAGAAAAATATCCGAGTCTTTTGCCGACGTTACCTGGAAATATGGATTGAATGGCGTACTTCCGCGGCTGTATATAGAGCTCTTCATGTTGTTGGCGTTTGTCTGCGCAATTGTGCTGCTGGTATTGTCCGGAGGGGATCTGAAATCAATGGTGCCCGTACTCGGGGTTATCGCCATTACTGCCATCAGGGCCATTCCGTCATTCTCGCGCCTCATCGTCGGAGTCAATGCTGTAAGGTATTCGCTCTCCTCGATGGAGGATCTGATCCTGACGCGCGATACTTTGGTTCAATCCGCACATGTGAGAAGTGTTGATCAAATCACCTTCGAGCGGGAAATTGAGTTGCGCAATGTCTCTTTCAACTATGGCGACAGTCCTATTCTCAGAAATGTGAATTTGCGTATCCCGCGTGGTGGTGCAATTGGCATAGTAGGTCCATCAGGTTCGGGCAAGACAACGCTGCTGGATATCATTACGGGCCTTCAGGAGGCTGATTCCGGAGCAATATATGCTGACGATCGGCAATTCAATCCATTTACCAGTCACTCCCTGGAGCAGATGGTGGGTTATGTCCCGCAGGCGATTACTCTGCTCAATGAGTCCATCGCCTTCAACATCACATTTGAACAAGAGTACGACGGACAGCGGCTTGCCAAAGTGTTGAGTATCGCCAATCTCGACGCGTTTATCGAGGGGCTTCCGGATGGGGTTATGACGCTTGCCGGAGAAGATGGGCTGCGTCTTTCCGGCGGGCAGCGACAACGCATTGGTATTGCCCGGGCCTTGTACCGGGATCCCCAGTTGTTGGTGTTTGATGAGGCCACCAGTGCATTGGACACGATCTCCGAAGATGAAATATCAAAGGAAATCGAGCAGCTGCGGAAGACGATAAGCATTGTCATCGTGGCTCATCGATTGTCTACCGTCGTAAGTTGCGATGTGATTTACGTGATGGCGCACGGCTATGTTGTAGACGCCGGATCTCATCAGGAGCTTTTGGCGCGTTGTGCCCTTTATCGCGAGATGCATGTCCTGCAGGCGCAATCCGGATCTGAACACACGAATTGATTTTTCCAATGGATATTGAAATTACTCTTCTTGCCCCGATTGTTCTTTTTGTCTACAACCGGCCAGAACATACCAGAAAAGCGATAGAAAGCCTCCAGCAAAACGATCTTGCCGGTGACAGCGATCTGTTCATATATTCTGATGCAGCAAAAAATGAACTTGCCGGGCCGGCAGTGCAGCAAGTGCGTGAATACTTGAAAACGATTTCTGGCTTCAAGAGCGTGACGGTAGTTGAACGCTCCCGCAACTGGGGATTGGCTCGTTCCATCATTGATGGCGCAAGTACGCTCAGCAGCCAGTTTGGACGGGTCATTGTGCTCGAAGATGATTTGGTCACATCGCGCCATTTCCTTCGTTTCATGAACGAAGCGTTGACACTGTATGCGGACGATGACCGGGTCATTTCCATTCATGGCTATGTCTCGCCGGTAAAAGGTCCGCTGCCGGAGACCTTTTTCCTGCGTGGAGCAGACTGCTGGGGATGGGCGACCTGGCAGCGGGGGTGGAACGAGTTTCAGCCAGACTCTGCCCAGCTGTTGGCAGAGCTGACGCGCAGAAAACTCACCGGAACGTTCGACTACGATGGCGCCTACCCCCATACCAATATGCTCAAGATGCAGATGACCGGGCGCGTCGATTCATGGGCAATTCGTTGGCACGCGAGTGCATTTCTGAAAGACAAGCTCACCCTGTACCCGGGTAAAAGTCTGGTTGCAAACATTGGCAACGACAGTAGCGGCACGCATTGCGGCGCAACTGACATGTTTTCGGGGGAAATATCATCTGACCGGCTTCATGTCGGCGACATAGCGGTACAGGAAAGTCAGGTCGGACGAGCCGCGATGCGCGATTTTTATAGCGCTCACAAGATTTCCCTGTTCCGGCGCATCGTCAGGAAGCTCGGAACGCTCTACCGAAAGAGTGTTATTTCATTGGGGTTTGCCGGTTAGGCAATTTATCGTATCCGTAATTGAGGAAATATCATGGTCTGTCCGTTGTGCTCCGAACAAAAATACATGACATTAAGTCAAGTGGATGTAGCCGTCCTTGCTGATCGATGGAAGCTGAATTTTGGGTTCGATCCATTTGTCGGAAAATTTACTGAAAAGACGATTGACCGAAGGCAATGTGTCGACTGTGCATTGATCTATCATTCCCCCGAGTTTTTGGGAGATGCAGATTTTTACGCACAGCTGTCCAAGCACGACTGGTACTACGAAGCTGAAAAGTGGGAGTTTCATCGCGCTCTTGACGTTATCAAATCTGCTCGTCCTGAAACCTTGCTGGAACTCGGATGTGGCGCGGGAGAATTCTTGCTGAAGGCTGCGACTGCGGTCAATTATTCTCTTGGCTTGGACATCAATCCAGATGCTTTGGAAGCCGCGCGTAAAAGGGGCCTGAATGTTCGGCAGGACGACATAGAAAAATTGCAGGAGAAGTTTGACATGATCGTCATGTTCGAAGTTTTGGAGCACTTGTATCGACCATCTCAAATCTTGCAGGCCTTGGCCGGCGTACTCAATCCCGGTGGCGTATTGCTCGTATCGGTGCCCAATCCGGACGGCTATTTGAAAGATGTCGATCTCGCATTGTTGGATATGCCTCCACATCACAATACTGCCTGGAAAAAAGAGACCTTCGAGTTTTGTGCTCGGAAACTGGGATTGGAAATTGTGCGATATGAGACGGAGAGCCTGCGCTACGTTCATTACCGAGGTCTGCTGTCGTCATTGATTCATCGTGAAACGAAGAACAAATATTTGCGCAAGGTGCAGCAATTGATTGCGATCTTGATGGCGCCGGTCTTGTTCATCTCAGGTGGAAACAAGATCGTGGGACAAACGCACCTGGCGGTATTCAAGAAAAGTATTTAGTCGCTTATCCAGGGATTGCATCACTTTTGTACGCTCCGAAATTTGCAAGACCTTTACTCTCTGAAATGATCTGTTCGTGAATTTATTAATCGTCAATACATTTGATAATCAAGGTGGCGCTGCGTTGGCGACCTACCGTTTGCATTCGGGGGAGTGAATTCTCGCATGCTTGTTCAAACTAAAAAGACAGATGATTTTAGCGTCACAGGGCCAGATGGGAAGTGGAAAAAAGCCGTGGTAGCAGTTCGCCCCGCTTTGGAGGAACTGCGTCTGCGTTCATACCGTGGCCGGAAGAAATTGCTGTTTTCTTCTGCGTGGCTTCCAGGAGACTGGTTATCAAGAGTAAATAAAGCCAATCCGGACATCGTACATTTGTTCTGGGTAAACGGTGGGTTCTTGAGAATTGAACACCTGAAGCACGTCAATCGACCCATAGTCTGGACATTGCACGATATGTGGCCATTTACCGGCGGCTGTCATTATGACGATGAGTGCGGAGCATTTCGCGAGTCTTGCGGCCAATGCCCTCTGTTAAATTCGGAACAAGAGCAAGATCTGTCCCGAAAAGTCTGGTCCCGAAAGAAAGCTTCGTGGAGCAATGTACCCATGGTTATCGTCGCCACCAGTCATTGGTTGGCGGATATGGCAAGGGCCAGTTCGCTGTTCCGGGATCAGCGCATAGAAGTGATTCCAAACGGGATCGATACCGACAAATACAAGCCGCTCGACAAAGCCGCAGCGCGTGCTGCTTACAACTTGCCCCAGGACAAGCGACTGATCTTGTTTTCAGCAGTTAATGCCGTGTCTGACAAACGCAAGGGCGGTCAATTTCTGATACCTGCTTTGCAGAGCTTGGCGGCCAATGGATGGAGTGACAGCGCCGAGCTTGTCATCATTGGAGCATCCAGGCCAGAGATACCTTTGGATCTTGGGCTGCCAGTACACTATGTGGGGCATCTTCACGATGAAATCAGTCAGGTGCTACTCTATTCTGCCGCTGATGTTGTAGTCGCGCCTTCAGTACAGGAAAATCTGTCGAACACGGTTCTGGAGGCCTTGGCGTGCGGTATTCCGGTCGTCGCATTTGATGTCGGGGGCATGCCGGACATGATTGACCATCAGAGTAACGGTTATCTGGCAACGCCATTCCAAGTGGACGACCTGGTCAATGGGATTGCCTGGGTATTGGAGAACGATGTACGTCATGGCTTACTGTCAAAGACTGCGCGTGACATCGTCCTTGATCGCTACGATTTGCCCAAGATCGCCAAGCGCTATTCTGAGCTCTATGAAAGTATTACTCTTCTTTGAAAGGTGACTTCGTTGATTATTGGCTCGGGCTTGTTGGCCACTGCGTTTTCGACTTCATTTTCGGCACGTGCGGGCATCTGTATTTATGCTGCAGGCGTATCCAATTCGGGATGCACCGATGTCAAAGAGTTTGTGCGCGAACGCCTGCGTTTGGAGCAGGCATTGTCGCAAATTTCGAGCGAGACTGTCTTCGTCTATTTTGGAACATGCAGCATCGCGGATCCGGATTTGAAAAATGCACCTTATGTTTTACACAAATTGGCGATGGAGAACATAGCGCGGGAACATCCTCTGCACTTGATTTTGCGCTTGCCTCAAGTGGTGGGAAAGACGCCCAATCCACATACACTGCTGAATTTTCTTTTCTCTCGCATTTCTCGCAGCGAGGGATTCAAGCTGTGGCATAAGGCGAAACGAAACATCATCGATGTTGCAGACGTTGTCAAGATCACCGAACAGTTGCTGATGCTCGAGTCATCGCAGGGTTCTACCTTCAACATTGCCAATACCTCGGCGGATTCCGTTGCCGATATCGTCAAAGCGATGGAGAGTGCGCTTGGCAAGCCAGCAGTGTTTGAGGATGTGGATCTGGGCTCGGAATATGCGATAGATACGAGTGCCATTGTCCCTTTGTTAAGCCATGCCGGGGTGTGCTTTGATTCCGCTTATCTGCAGAGAGTTGTCAATAAATACTATCGAAACGTTTAGCATCGCGTGTGTGTAATGGCGTTGAATTTAGTGCTTACCTATAAATCAAGAATTGCGCACTATGTATGAAGTCACTTGCGTGGATCCGGCTTTTAGTACGACTCGCCGGCTCACGCGTAATCCACCGGCGCCTGCCGATTTCGCCAATGGGAAATTTGAATTTTCCTTGCGCTTTTCCCAGTCTGGCCTACCCTCCGCAGAGGGGGGATTGAGGACGCGAGGATATTTCAAGCGCAGCACCGCCAATGATGAGCGCCGTCCGCTGATTACGATCATTACTGCAGTTTTCAATGCTCAAAAGACTTTGGCCGCCACCATTGAAAGCGTCATCAATCAGTCTTACGACAACATCGAATTTATTATCGTGGACGGTGGATCTACGGATGCTAGCGTCGATATCATGAGGAAATACGATCAATACATCGACTACTGGGTCAGCCAGCCGGATGCCGGCATTTATGATGCATGGAATCGGGGCGTCAAATTGGCAAGTGGTGATTGGCTTGCTTTTCTGGGCGCGGATGACGCCTACCTCAGCGGCGCCATAGACGGTTATGTGGATTTTCTCGCAAACCATCCTTCAGGCACGCTTGAGTTTGTTTCCTCAAAGGTGAGTCTGGTTAAGGATACGAAAGTATTGCGAGAAGTCGGCCACGCCTGGCGTTGGTCAATATTCCGACAATATATGGGAGTTGCGCATGTGGGCGCCATGCATCGACGCACGCTGTTTGAAAAATATGGATTGTTCGACGACAGTTTCAAGATTTGCGGCGACTACGAGTTGCTGCTGCGTCCTCGCGATCGCCTTGGTGCAGACTTTTTTGACGAGGTGACAGTGAACATGGAAGTCGGGGGCGTTAGCGATGCGAATGTCAGGGTCTTTGACGAGGCCGCGAGGGCAAAAATTCTGAGCGGAAAGAGAAGCGTCCTGCTGAGCCACCTGGAAAAGCATTGGGCGAAACTGAAATGGCGCGTTCGTAAATATTTGTCTAAATGATATTTTTGGCCTCCTGCGAGGAATTTCCAGATGAACACCCCCCCCGGGAGGCGGGAATATCTTTGTCACTTGTTGCGCATCGGTATATACGTAGGCGGATTTCAAGTATTTGACTTGAAAATAACCGGTCTGCGTTCTCGAATGCACTAGAATTGCGTGTGTTTTTTGCTCAGTGCTGGAGTGCCATCATTAATATCCTTCCAATTTGCGTATTGGTCCGCGTTGCGGGCAATACGATTCCCCATGCCTGTGGCGTGATACGGAGTCTGGTTTGACACGCAGGTTGTTCATTCACGCTACGAACGTTCATCAAGGCGGTGGTCTTACTCTTCTGAATGCTTTACTCGCCGTGTTGCCTGAGGGCATGCAAACTGTACTGTCTTTGCACGAGCGGGTTGTACTTTCAGTCGAATTGAGCCAGGGCAGGGTCGTGCGGCGTGCGCCGCCAACAATTGTCGGTCGCTTCATGGCGGAGATGTGGTTGCGCCGCAGTGTGGGAACGGCGGACATCCTCTTGTCGTTTGGCAATCTTCCTCCACTGTTCAAAAATCGGGGATACGCCGTTGTCTTTGTTCAGAACCGTTATCTGGTCAATGACGTGGAGCTTGATTCCACCTCGTTCAAGACATGGTTTCGGCTTTTTTTCGAACGGTTGTGGCTGCATTCGCGCATCACAAATGCCGATCTCCTGATTGTCCAGACACCATCGATGAAGAGGGCGCTGGAAGCATTGACCAGAAATCGGGTGCTGGTTTCCACCTTGCCGTTTGTGGCGGATCCCGCAGGATACGTCCGACAGGCGGTGCCGGTCTCCCTACGTGAAAAAAAAGAGACCGACTTCATTTATGTCGCCTCCGGCGATCGGCACAAGAATCACCGGCGCCTGATTGAGGCGTGGTGTTTGTTGGCGGCAGAAGGTTTTTATCCATCGCTGACTCTTACGCTCGATAGCGGCAATTTTGTAGAGCTTTGTGGCTGGGTGATGCGCAAAACCAAAGAACATGGACTGCGCATCAATAATGTCTCGGTCATCGCGCATGACAAGATCGGCGAGTTATATAGCAGGGCGGGAGCCTTGATCTATGCGTCGACAATGGAATCGTTTGGTTTGCCTCTGATTGAGGCCCGGCAGGCGGGGCTGCCGATATTGGCGTCAGAACTGGACTATGTGCGGGACGTTGTGGATCCGGAGCAGACGTTTGATCCGGAATCACCGATATCGATAGCGCGGGCGGTCAGGCGGTTCATGGGATGGGAAGCGCCGGCAGCCAAATTGCAAGACGCTCGCACCTTCCTTGACCACGTGCTTAAAAGCGCCGAAAACAATCAGGATTGAAGGTGCTCTCAGAGGAGGCTCTCGGAACAGGCCGCAGCCTTGTCTGATTTCCCTGCGGATCTTTTGATTTTGAATCTGTCGAAATGAAAATATTGATTGTCAGCCAACATTTCTGGCCGGAAGGTTTTCCCATCAACGACATGGCGAAAGCGTTGGCGGCCAAGGGATTGGACGTAGATGTCCTGACCGGCAAGCCAAATTATCCCGATGGAGAGTATTTTCCGGGCTATAAGGGATTCGGTTGTCAGCAGGAGGCAATCGACGGCGTCACGGTCTATCGCGTGCCGCTGGTGGCCAGAGGGAATCGCAGCGCCGTCAGGTTGGTGCTGAACTATTTGTCCTTTATCGCCGCCGCTTGCATCTTTGGCCCTTGGTTACTGCGCCGGCGTCGCTATGACGCTATTTTCGTCTATGCAACATCCCCCATGCTGCAAGCGCTGCCGGCTTTGTTTTTCGGTTTTCTCAAGCGAACCAGAGTGACGGTCTGGGTACAGGATTTATGGCCGGAAAGTCTGGCTGCTACGGGGTATGTCAAAAGCCCTTTCGTCTTGAGGTGCCTTGCAAAAGTCATCGGGTTCATCTACCGCCATACTGACCTGTTGCTGGTTCAGTCGGAAGCATTCAGGCAAAGCGTGCAGGCTCTCGCGCCGGGAAAGCAGGTGATTTATTATCCCAACTCAGTGGATGCCATGTTCAGTACCGAACAACCTGATCTCCTATCCAGCGTGGATGCACCGATGCCGACGTTGCCGGAGCGGGGATTCTCAGTCGTTTTTGCCGGGAATATCGGCGCCGCCCAGGCGGTAGAAGTGATTGTCGGTGCTGCCGAGTTGCTGCGTCATCGCACCGACATTTCTTTTCATGTTTTCGGCAAGGGCAGCAAGTGGGATTGGCTGGCTGAAGAAGTGGGTAAAAGGGGATTGAACAATCTGCATTTGCCGGGTCGTTTTCCGGTTGAAACCATGCCGCGCCTTATGCGACAGGCATCTGCGTTGCTGGTGACGCTGGCGGATGAGCCGATTTTCGCCGCAACAGTGCCAAGCAAGGTGCAGGCATACATGGCTGCGGGTCGGCCGATTATCGCCAGCCTCAACGGTGAAGGCGCCCGTCTGGTAACGCAGGCGCAAGCCGGTCTGGCAGTTCCGGCCGAAGACCCTGTTGCATTGGCCGATGCCGTCCTGCGGCTCGCAACGATGGCGCCTGAAGAGCGGGAACAACTGGGTAGTCGCGGTAAAATGTTCTCCCGGCAACATTTTGATCGGGAGAAGTTAATCGAACAATTGATCATCTATTTATCGGATGCGGCTGGCAATGCCGCAAAAGCGGAATGAAGATTTTAGTCTTGGGTGCAACGGGAATGCTGGGCAACGCAATGATGCGTGTGTTGAGTGAGGCCGTTGATTTCAATGTGCTTGGAACAATGCGTTCCGAAGCGGCAAAGCGCTTCTTTGCACCGGAGATCGCCTCACATCTCATCAGCGGCATTGATGTCGCGGACACTAATGTTCTCGCCGACATTTTCCACAAGCACAAACCCGATGTGGTGATCAATTGCATCGGCTTGATCAAGCAACTGGCGCAGGCGGAAGATCCTGTGGAGGCCATCACGATCAATTCTTTGCTGCCTCAGCGACTGAAAAAACTCTGTGACGCGGCGCACATTCGCCTGATTCATTTCAGCACCGATTGTGTTTTTAGCGGTTCGCGCGGGGGCTACTCCGAAGATGAACTTCCGGATGCTCGTGATCTTTACGGCCGGTCCAAATTACTGGGTGAGGTTGACGGAGAAAATGTCGTGACATTGAGGACCTCCATCATCGGGCACGAACTTGTGGGCGCACACAGTTTGATAGGATGGTTTCTGGCGCAGCAAGGGCAATGCACGGGATACAAAAAAGCCATTTTCTCGGGATTGCCAACGCCGGTCATGGCCGCTATCGTTCGTGACCACGTGATCCCGGCTCCCGATTTGCACGGTTTGTATCATGTGGCGGCAGAGCCGATTTCCAAGTTCGATCTTCTGACTCTCGTTGCGGACGTATACGGAAAGCGTATCGACATCATTCCCGATGAGAGCCTGGTCATCAATCGTTCGTTGAGCGCCGATCGGTTTGCCGGGAAAACGGGATTTCGCGCCGCACCCTGGCGCAAATTGATCGAGGCAATGCACTCGCGCTACAAGGCATCAGACTAAGCCCTTTGGGGTTGAACGAACTGACGTCACAGACATCGCATCAATAAACCATCTATTCATTGTTGAAACCGAGAAATTATATGTTTGATAATAAAGTACTGATGATCACAGGTGGCACCGGCTCTTTCGGCAACACCGTCCTGAAACGTTTTCTTGACACCGCCGTGCGTGAAATCCGCATCTTCAGTCGCGATGAAAAGAAGCAGGAAGACATGCGTATTGCACTGAAAAACGACAAGGTCAAATTTTATATCGGTGACGTACGCAATTACGACAGCATTGCCCAGGCCATGGTTGGCGTCGACTTCGTTTTCCACGCGGCGGCATTGAAGCAAGTTCCGTCCTGCGAGTTCTATCCGATGGAGGCGATTCGCACGAATATCCTCGGTACCGAAAACGTGCTGAATGCAGCTATTGCCTCGAAGGTAAAGCGGGTAGTCGTGTTGAGTACCGACAAGGCGGTTTATCCTATCAATGCAATGGGTATTTCCAAAGCCATGGCCGAGAAACTTGTTACCGCAAAGTCGCGCGGCATTCCGGCCGATGGGCCGCGGATTTGCGCCACACGCTATGGCAATGTGATGGCATCGCGCGGTTCGGTGATTCCGTTGTTTGTATCGCAGTTAAAAGCGGGGCAGCCGCTCACGGTCACGGATCCGAATATGACACGCTTTCTGATGTCACTGGAGGATTCTGTCGATCTGGTGTTGCATGCATTCGAACACGCGCAACAAGGCGATTTGTTCGTACAGAAAGCGCCGGCGTCGACGGTCGCTGATTTGGCTCAGGCATTGCGCGAATTGTTCAAGCTCGACAATCCTGTGAAGGTAATCGGCACTCGCCATGGCGAAAAATTGTATGAATCGTTGATTTCCCGGGAGGAGATGGCCAAGGCGGAAGACATGGGGCGGTACTATCGTGTGCCGGCCGACAATCGGGACCTCAACTACAACAAATATTTCGTCGAGGGCGAGTCGCATATTTCTGAATTGGACGACTACACTTCGCACAATACGCAGCGCCTCAATGTCGAAGAAATCAAGACGCTGTTATTGAAGCTGCCGGAAATTCGGGAGGCGCTTGATGCTTAAGGTCATGACGTTGGTTGGAACGCGTCCGGAGCTGATCAAAATGAGCCGGGTGATCGCCGAGTGCGATCGCCAGTTCAATCACGTGCTGGTGCATTCCGGACAGAACTACGACTACGAATTGAACCAGATCTTTTTCAATGATCTCGAAATTCGTCAGCCGGATTTTTTTCTGGAGGCTGCTGGTGAAACCGCGGCCAAGACAATTGCGGCAGTGATTGAAAAATCCGACGCGTTGTTTGCTCAGGAAAAACCGGATGCGCTGCTTCTGTACGGCGACACCAACACTTGTCTGGCGGTGATCTCGGCAAAGCGAAGAAAGATTCCCGTGTTTCATATGGAAGCGGGCAATCGCTGTTTTGATCAACGTGTTCCGGAAGAACTCAATCGCAAGGTTCTTGATCATCTGTCCGACATCAACATGGTGTTGACTGAGCATGCGAGGCGCTACCTGATCGGCGAGGGCATCAAGCCAGAAACGATCATCAAGACCGGCTCGCACATGCGTGAAGTGATTGACCACTACCGCCCGAAAATTGAAAACTCGGATGTCTTGTCGCGCTTGAATTTCGAGCCCGGGAAATTCTTTGTGGTCAGTGCGCACAGGGAGGAAAATGTCGATTCACCGGAAGCGATCAAGGACTTGCTCGAAACACTGCAGGCGCTGGTGCGCAAGTACGGACTGCCGATCTTTGTGTCGACGCATCCCAGAACACGCAAGCGTCTTGAAGAAATCGGGTACGAAGAACTGGATTCTCGTATTGTGTTTTCCAAGCCGTTGGGTTTTTTTGACTACATGAAACTCCAAATGAATGCGCTTTGCGTGTTGTCTGACAGCGGAACGATTACAGAGGAGGCCTCCTTGCTCAATCTTCCCGCCATCACAATACGCAACGCACATGAGCGTCCTGAAGGCATGGATGTCGGAACATTGATCATGGCAGGGCTTAAGGCAGAGCGTGTCATTGACGCGATTGAAATCATCGCTTCTCAACGTAAGCGCAAAAGTCAACCGGTGCTCCCCGTTGCAGATTACGAAAATCCCAATGTATCGAAGCAAGTCGTCCGCGTGGTAGCTAGTTATGTTGACTACATCAATCGCGTAGTCTGGTCCAAGCCCTGAGATACTCGTTCAAGTATTGAACCTACGGGTGTGATTGCAGTCCTAGACCTCAGCAGGTCGCCGTTAATAATTATTTTGACAATGGAAGAAATACGGATTGCGTTACTCATTTCCCTTGGCGTTCATGGCGAATACGTTCGCTGTGACGGTGCTTCTCATTGTTCTCGGTCTCGCCGGGCATCAGGTCATGGCGGCAGAGGTCGGTGTCGTCCAGGCCGCTACGCTGGCTTTGCTCTACGCCTTCTCGGCGAATGCGCGCAGCCTCATCCTCAGCAAGACTTCCGGTGTCTCCGCGTATGCGGTCATGTCGGGGCGGTTGCTGCTAATGGCCCCGCTGGCGGTGGCGTCATATTGGCTGAGCGCCGATGTGGCGGGCGCAGAACCTTTGTTTGCCGTCATCTTGATTGCACGTCGTTGCATCGAGTGGATCGGCGAGGTGCATTTGAGCGAGATGGAGCGTCTTGGCAAACAACGTGTAGCCAAGGACTATGTTGTCTTGCAATCATTCTTGTTGTTCGGTGTCCTGGTCTGGATTGTCGGCGACTTTCCCCTTCCGTTGGTGGGCCTGTCTTTATGGGCGGGCGTGCCGTTGCTCTTCAGCGCCAGATTCCTGGTGGGCTTGCGCAGTCTGGCAGGCAACCCGCTGCGAGGCTCCGTGCGCAAGATCCTGCCGAATCTTGGATCGACCGCGATCATCGGCATCACAGTCTATGTATTTCGGGTGTTGATTCTGCTGGTGACGACCAAGGAGGTGGCCGGAGACCTGTTTACCGCGTTTGCTATTGGCGGCGCCATCGGCTCGATCTTTGCTAATGCTCTTGGCGCGAGCATCGCTCTGCATGAGCAGAATAGTGGCAAACCTCATCAGCCCCTGTTTCTACGGCTCGCACTGACCCTGTTGCTATTTTCCGGGCTTTGCCTGACGGTGATGGCACTTCTGCAACTGCCGATTCTGGAGTTGACCAAGAAATCCTTCTTTTTCTGGCAGGCAACGGGGTTATCCATGATCGGTGGCGTCATCATGGTCCATGCCCAGAGAACACGCTTCCGTCTATTGCAGCATGATGCCGAACATGATGTCTTCGGTCCTGACGTGCTGATGAATATCCTTATCTTCGCCGTAGTGCCATTTTCATTCTATCTGTTTGGCCTGCAGGCGCTGAGCGCCTTATACCTAGCCAGTTCATTGATGGCGTACGTGTTCTACTTCAGCGCGAAGAAGGAAAAGCAGGAAAACATGGGCGGGCAGGTGTGGTCTGTCACGACCGACCGGACATTGCGCATGGCGATTGCGGCTTTGTTGCTGTTGCCTCTGTTTCTCCAGATCGGCCATGGTGTATTCCATAGCGATTCAGCCATGTATGACTCAGGGGGAAGAATCACGGATCTTCCCATTCCATTTTCCGCGTTGTGCTGCTATCTCGGGATTCTGTTGTTGGGCACCTATCGGCGCGCGTTTTTGTCGTTCAGCTATATCTTCATGACCTGTGTCCTGATGATCATGTCGGCTATTATTCTCACGCAAAATATTCCTGACCAGCAGCAAGCAAAATTCCTTCTGCTGATCCAGCTTTTGCTGCCGATGTTTGCTCTGGTATTGGGGCAAGTGTTTGAGCCCCGGGATGTCGTCAATGAAGACATATATCCCAAAGCATTCTTCTGGGTGCTGATCGTTACTGTCCCACTCCAACTGATCTATACCTGGCAGTCTGGAAGTGGCTATCTGTCTCCGAGGCTGGGGTTGTTTTCCGCTTACCAGGCGCTCGAGTATGTGCCGCTTGTGTTTGTTGCCGCGTACATCGTCGCCTTGTTTAGTTTGTGGAAGTTGCCGCAATACAGGCCTGGTTTCTTTGTGCTGTCAATTTGCATGGCCCTCTATGCGGTGGCGTCATCCTCGATTTTAAGCTGTCTGTTGTTGTGCATCGGAACGGTTGTTTTCTCTTGGCAGCGCACACAGCGCAATGCCGTCCTGCCGATGTTGCTGTTGATCAGCGTTCTAGTCGGTGGTGGGGCGTACGCGACATATGCAGCGCATCTGACGACACGGGCTGCTTCCTATGCCGCAGTTTCGATCGCCAAGGACGGCACCGCTCCCTCAGCGAATCCCATTTCTCTAATCGAAATGCAGACCCGTTTTTCTGAACGCATCAAGTATTGGGACTTTTACTTCAACGGAGTGACCTCCGGCATCAAGTCACTTTTACTGGGAGCAAGTAGCGCGCCTGAACGCAACCGCTATCCGAGTGCGCATAACTACTATCTGGATTTTCTCTACAACTTCGGACTGATCGCTTTGCTGCCGACGTTGCTGCTCATTGGTGTCACGGTGAAGAGAATGCATGGTATGTGGCATGAAATCAAAGATTCGCCGGCCTTGTTGTCGCTCAGCTTGGTGGTCCCGTATCTGGTGATTGTCGACAACACCGTCAAGGTCAGCATGCGACAGCCCTATTCAGGGGTTTTCATTTTCTTCCTGTGGGGGTTGTTGATCACGAAATTATCAAAATTGCGTATGAGGGCTCCTGATGCAGCAGCATAGAATTTTACCTCAATTGATCACGAGGATTTTTGTCTTCGTCTTTGTGGCTATCATGCTGGTATTGGCGGTTATTACCTTTCATGAATATCCCGGTAGCGGCTATATCTATTTGCTTTTCACGGTGATATCGAACTATCTTCTATGGCTCGGGTTCCGAAGGAACGCGATCTATTTTGATACCTTCATCGGGGTTCTTTTTTATCTTGGTTTCTGGCTCAAGTTGAGCATTCGCGTCGCGTTTACCGAAGGTCGATTCGTTGAACAGACTGGAAACTTCGACGGATCCGGCGCGGCCTTTGACCGCGGACTTCTGGTTGCTTCCTGCGGATTGTTTGCATTAGTGACGGTTTCCCTGGTGCGTGAGCGCTTGTTCCAGTATGACAAGAAGCCATCGGCCGTGCCGAGCCACCTAGGAACATATTGTTTCTATCGAAAGCACCGCAAACTTCTACTGGCCACCTTTGCCGTCCTATGCCTGAGCGTTGCCATTACGAATATTGTGTTGGGCATTTATCAACGTGGACAAGTGTCCCAGATCGTCTTGCCCCTCGGCTTGAATGGAGTTTACAAATGGCTTCTGCAGTTTGGGCTTGCCTCGTTCGGCGCATTGATTCTGCACTATGAATACGTCGTCGCGCAACGAACTTCGATTACCGGCTGGCTGTTTGCCCTGCTTGAAGGCTTTACCTCCAGTGTTTCCTTGTTGAGTCGAGGAATGGTGCTGAACTGGAGTGCCTTGTTCTTCGGATTTTTTCGTAGTGTGCAATTCAATCGACTTAAGATAAAACCAACTTTCCTCGTCGTCGTCGTCTTGTTGTTCGTGCTGTTATTTGGAAGCTCCGTTTTCTCTGTCAACTATCTGCGTCTTCAAGGGGCGTTCGCGCATGTTGCGCAAGAATTCTCTTCAGATCGGGATTGGGGGTGGCGAGGCAACGGCTCGTCAGAAAATGCCCGCATGGTCAACAACATGGGGAAATCCCTTTTCATTGACCGTTGGGTCGGGATGGAGGGAGTGCTTGCTGTAACAAGTTCCGGGAGGGAAAGCTGGGATCTCTGGATGCAGGGGTGGCGGGAGCAATATTTCGAGAATCGTACCAGTTTCTTTGATTTGAACATGGTGGATTCTCCGTACCTCAAAGCGGACAGCTCGGTTCATCACTACATTTCCTTGCCAGGCATCATTGCGTTCTGTTTTTATTCCGGTTCGTTTGTACTGTTGTTCGGGTGCATGCTTCTGGTGGGGGCAATAGGGGCCGTAATTGATGTCGCGGTATATCGTCTGGGCGGCAAGAATCTGATTTTGTGCTCACTCTTTGCGCAAGTCGTTGCTTATCGTTTTTCTAGTTTTGGTTACGTTCCCTCGCAGTCTTACCTGCTTTTTGGGTCCTTGTTTTTGAACCTGGTGATCATTTTTGGCGTGGAAAAATTGTTTGCGCATAAATTGAATCATGTATCGGGAGATGCTCAGTCAGGATAAAATCGGGCCTATCGTCAGGATTCGCTTTTAAACTAGGCATTTTCGGCACAATCCGCGCTGCAGGTTCTTGATATGCTCTTCCTCCGAATCAGCATGCGTGCGCAACCAATACTAATTAGCTAAAAGCCAAGCCACCATGTCATCGCTATTCATCAGTTTCCTTATTTCGGCCGTCATGACATTGCTCGTTATCCGATATTCGAGCTTGCATGATGGCATGCTGGACTCCGACTTGGATGGTGTGCAAAAGGTGCATGTTCATGCCGTGCCACGTATCGGTGGCCTCGGGATATTTCTTGCCGTCATTTGCGGCAGCGTTTATTCGGCTTGGCGTCAGCCCGATATCGCGCGAAGTATCGGACTGGTGCTTGTTTGTGCGAGCGTTGCTTTCGGCGGAGGCATTGTCGAGGACTTCACCAAAAGCGTGAGTCCGAAAAGACGGCTGCTGCTGACGATGCTCGCTGCGTTGCTGGGGTTCTGGCTGCTTGATGCTCGTATTGACCGGATTGATCACTTTTCCGGAAGCTGGGGTCTGAACTACACATGGATCAGCCTTCCGCTGACGGTTCTTGCTGTAGCGGGAATTGCCAACGCCATCAATATCATCGACGGTTTCAATGGACTGGCCAGCATCGTTGCGTTATGCATGTTGTTGTCTCTTGGTTACGTGGCGCTGCAAGTTGGCGACTCCTTCGTTTTGATCACAGCGCTGCTGGTGGCCGGTGCGGTGGCCGGCTTCTTTATCTGGAACTATCCGGCTGGATTGATTTTCATGGGAGACGGTGGCGCGTACTTCCTCGGTTTCATGTTGGGGGAGCTGGCGATTTTGCTGGTGATGCGCAATCCACAGGTGTCAACATGGTATCCGGCGCTGTTGCTGATCTATCCCTGTTTTGAAACCGTGTTTTCAGCATATCGGCGTTTCTTTCTGCGGGGACAGTCTCCCGGCATGCCGGATGGCATTCACTTGCACAGTTTGATTTTTCGCCGTCTCGTCCTGTGGGCCGTAGGGAGACGTGACGCGCGTACCTTGACGCGGCGCAATTCGCTCACTTCGCCCTACCTCTGGCTGTTGTCGCTGATGGCGGTTGGGCCTGCAACGTTGTTGTGGCGTCATACCTGGGCGCTGATGCTGTGTTGTGCCCTGTTTGTACTAAGCTACGTCTGGTTGTATTCGCGCATTATCCGGTTCAAGTCTCCACGTTGGCTGATTCTGCGGAAAAAGCATAAATAGACTCGACGACATTGACGCTGACAAGAGAACGATTCATGACCACTATTGCTCCTTCCATCTTCAAAGCCTACGACATCCGCGGCATCGTCGGCCAGACTCTCAACGCCGAGGTGGCGAAACAAATCGGCCAGGCCTTCGGCAGCGCTGCCCTTGCCAAGGGCCAGACCTCAGTCGTGATCGGCCGCGACGGTCGCCTGTCCGGCCCTGAGCTGACTGCCGCCCTGGCTACCGGATTGCAATCGGCCGGCATCGACGTCATCGACCTCGGCGTGGTGGCCACCCCCATGGTGTATTTCGGTACGCACGTGCTGGGCACGCAATCCGGCGTGATGGTCACCGGCAGCCACAATCCGCCCGACTACAACGGTTTCAAGATGGTGCTGGCCGGCGAGGCGATCCATGGCGAAACCATCCAGGCCCTGTATCACGCCATCGTGGAAAACGAGTTCGCCAGCGGCACCGGCGCCTATCGTACCCACGATATCCGCAAGCAATACATCGACCGCATCGTTGGCGACGCCAAGCTGGCGCGCCCGATGAAGATCGCCGTCGACTGCGGCAACGGCGTGGCCGGCGCATTTGCCGGTGAGCTGTACCGCGCGCTCGGTTGCGAAGTCACGGAATTGTTCTGCGAAGTCGACGGCACCTTTCCCAACCATCACCCCGATCCGGCCCATCCGGAAAACCTGCAGGACCTGATCCGCTGCCTGCAGGAGACCGACAACGAGATCGGCCTGGCCTTCGACGGCGACGGCGACCGCCTGGGAGTGGTCACCAAAGACGGCCAGATCATTTATCCGGACCGGCAGCTGATGCTGTTCGCGGCCGACGTGCTGACGCGCCATCCCGGTCGTGAAATCCTCTACGACGTCAAGTGCACGCGCCATCTGGCGCCGTGGATCAGCGCACGCGGCGGACAACCGCTGATGTGGAAGACCGGCCATTCGCTGGTCAAGGCCAAGCTGCGCGAAACCGGCGCGCCGCTGGGCGGCGAGATGAGCGGACACGTGTTCTTCAAGGACCGCTGGTACGGTTTCGACGACGGCCTGTATGCCGGCGCGCGCCTGCTGGAGCTGCTCAGCCGCGAAGCCGATCCGTCGGCGATGCTGAACGCCTTGCCGCAATCGATCAGCACGCCCGAATTGCAGTTGAAGCTGCAGGAGGGCGAGAACTTCGCCCTGATCGGCAAATTGCAAAACGATGCAAAATTCCCCGGCGCCGAACAGGTCATCACCATTGACGGCCTGCGCATCGAATACGCCGACGGCTTCGGCCTGATGCGTTCCTCCAACACCACGCCGGTGGTGGTGCTGCGCTTCGAGGCCGAGACGGAGCAAGCGCTGGCGCGCATCCAGGATGAGTTCCGGCGCGTGATCCTGGCGGCCCGGCCGGATGTAGCCTTGCCCTTTTGAAAGGGGTAAGATGCTGGCCCACAGACAAATAATAGTGGGTTAGCCTTGAACATCCTGATCGTCCGCGTTTCGTCCCTAGGCGACGTGGTGCACAACATGCCCATGGTCGCCGACATCCGGCGCCATTATCCGGATGCCAACATCGACTGGGTGGTGGAAGAGGCCTATACGAGCCTGGTGCGGCTCAACCCGCACGTCCGCCGGATCATCCCCATCGCCCTGCGGCGCTGGCGCAAGAGCCTCGGCTCGGCCGCCACCCGCGCTGAAATCGCCGGATTCTATCGCCAGCTGCGCAACGAGGCTTACGATATCGTCTTCGATACGCAAGGCTTGCTCAAGACCAGCGTCGTGATGCGTCTGGCGCGTCTGGCGCCGGGCGGCAAGCGCGTCGGGTTGGCCAACGCCACCGAGGGTTCGGGCTACGAGCCTCTTTCCAGGATTTTCCATACGCAGAGCGTGCCGGTCGGTTTGCATACGCATGCCGTGCTGCGTGCGCGCACCGTGGCCGCGGTTGCGCTCGATTATTCGTCGGATGACACGGCGGATTTTGGATTGGGTGCGCCGCCGCCAGCCGAATTACCTGACTGGCTGCCGCAACATCCCTATGCCCTGTTTTTCCACGGCACGGCACGCGCCGCCAAGCAATGGTCGCCCGAGAACTGGGTCGCCGTGGCGCAGGCGCTGCATGCACGCAATCTGCCGGTCTTGCTGCCGTGGGGCAATCTGAAAGAAAAACAAGCTGCCGAGCGCCTTGCCGCGTTGATGCCACAGGCTACGGTCCTTCCTGCGCTGTCGCTGATGGAGGCGGTGACGCTGGTTCGACGGGCCACGCTGGTGGTCGGGCTCGATACCGGTCTCACACACATTGCCGCCGCCTACTGTCGGCCTACCGTCGAACTGTACTGCGACTCCCCGCGCTGGAAAACCGAAGGAAACTGGTCGCCTTTCATTGCCAATCTGGGCGATATCGGCCAGGCTCCTGATGTAGCGCAAGTACTGCTCGCCATTGATGGCGTATTGTCGGCGCAGGCTGCCGCGTAGCGCGGTGGCGCACGGAACAACGAGGCATAATATCGACATGGAATCGCAAATTATCGAAATCGGCGTCACCGACTGGCAGGTGGTGGAGCCGAATCCCGCATGGATCGCCGGCCTGGAGGCCGGCAAGGTGCTGTATTTCCCGCAACTGCCGTTTGAATTGTTGCCGGAAGAGAAAGTCTTGCTGAAGCCTGAAATTCGCGATCCCAAGGTTCGCAACATCAGCCTGGACGCCCGCGGCCACATCAAGGGCGCCGCTGGCGACGCCGAGCAGCAGTTGGCGCTGGCCGCCATGGTCGGACGTTTCCGCGAGCAGGCGCTTGGGCTGGTGCATTCCCTGCTGCCCAAATACAGCGACGCGCTGCGGGTAGCGCCCACCAGCTACCGCCCGATGCAGGTCGAGACCCGCGCCCAGTCCTGGCGTGCCGATGACCGCCGCATGCATGTGGATGCCTTTCCCTCCCGTCCCAACTATGGTGAGCGCATCCTGCGCGTGTTCAGCAACATCAATCCCGACGGCGTGCCGCGCGTCTGGCGCGTCGGCGAGCCGTTTGAAACCGTGGCGCGCAAGTTCGTGCCGCGCGCCAAGCCGTATGTGCCGTGGCAGGCCAAGGCGCTCAAGGCGCTGCACGTGACCAAATCACTGCGCAGCGAATACGACCACCTGATGTTGCAGCTGCATGACGGCATGAAGGGCGACATGGCCTATCAGGAAAGCGCCGGCCAGGTCACCATGCCGTTCGCGGCCGGCTCGGTCTGGGTGTGCTTCTCGGATCAGGCTTCGCATGCCGTGATGTCCGGTCAGTACATGCTGGAGCAGACCCTGCACCTGCCCGCTGAAAAGCAATATGACCCCGCCGCCAGTCCGCTCGCCATCCTGAGCAAGCTCACCGGACGTCAGCTGGTCTGATGCGCCTGCTTTATTCTGCGCTGTGGTGGGTCGGCTTGCCGTTCGTGTTGCTGCGTTTGTGGCGGCGCGGCCGCAAGGAGCCGGGTTATCGGCAACACATCGGCGAGCGCCTCGGCTTTTATGATCAGTTCCGTCAGCGCGCTTTGTCGCCGCTGATCTGGGTGCATGCCGTTTCCGTCGGCGAGACGCGTGCGGCGCAACCCCTGATTGAGGCCTTGCTGCAAACCTATCCGCAGCACACGATCCTGCTCACGCACATGACCGCCACCGGTCGTGCGACCGGGCAGCAGTTGTTCGCTGCGCACGGCGAACGCGTGATCCAGAGTTATTTTCCCTACGACACCGGCTGGATGTGCGCGCGCTTCCTGCGGTATTTCAAGCCGCGGATCTGCATCCTGATGGAAACCGAAGTCTGGCCTAACATGGTGCGCCAATGCGTACGCGCAGGCGTACCGGTGATGCTCGCCAACGCTCGCCTGTCGGCGCGTTCGCTGCGGCGCGGCCAGCGCTTCGGCGCCATCCTGCTGGAAGCGGCAGCGGGCATCGATTGCGTCGCGGCGCAGTCGGAGCAGGATGCCGAACGATTGCGCCTGTTCGGCGCACGCCAGGTCCACGTGACCGGCAGCATCAAGTTCGATGTCGAAGCGCCGGCTGAGATGGTTGCGTTGGGACGACAATGGCGCGCGCAGTTCGGCGAACGTCCGGTGCTGTTGTGCGCGAGCACGCGCGAAGGTGAAGAAGCGTTGATCCTTGACGCGCTCCGCGGGGTTGCGAATCGCGATTTCCTCACCGTGATCGTGCCGCGCCACCCGCAGCGTTTCGATGAAGTGGCTGCTCTGGCGACAACACGCGGGTTTGCGACGCAACGCCGTTCCTCGCTGGGCACGGCATCGGTCGCAAGGGCGGTCGATGTCGTCCTGGGTGACTCGATGGGGGAAATGTTCGCCTATTACGCTGCGTGCGACGTCGCTTTCATCGGCGGCAGCCTGCTACCGCTCGGGGGGCAGAATCTGATCGAGGCATGCGTGCTAGGCAAGCCGGTGATGATCGGCGCGCACACCTTCAACTTTCAGGTCATCAGTGAACAGGCAGTCGCGGCCGGGGCAGCCGTCCGTATTGCAGACGCCGACGATCTGTTGCGCGCCGCAGTGAAATTGTTGGCGCAAGCTGAGCCGCGCGAAACCATGAGCGGGCATGCTGCTGCATTTGCGCGACGCCACCGCGGCGCCACACAGCGTACGCTGGGCCTGGTCGAAGGATTGCTCCGTCACTAAATCGACCGCACACCAGGATGTTGCGGAGGTGTTTCCGATCCTGCTCAAGGCGGCGACACGTCCTCACGCAAGGTCTGGCCCGGTCGTGAGTCCGTGAGGTTGAGGACCAGTTTCTGCTTGCTGACAAAAGCCGAATCGCGGTCGAGCAGAATATAATGCCGCCTTTACGTTTCTTTTGCCGCCTCATGCCGCCTCAAGCCGACAGCGTCGCCCATCCTCTGCATAACCATCCTATCTATCGTCCCGACATCGACGGCATGCGCGCCCTCGCCGTGGTATCGGTCGTGCTATTCCATGCTTTCCCGGACTTGCTGCGCGGTGGATTCGTCGGCGTTGATATCTTCTTCGTCATCTCGGGATACCTCATCAGCGGGATCTTGTTCAACGATCTGAAGCGAGGATCGTTCAGCATCCTCGATTTCTACGTTCGCCGCATCAAGCGGATCTTCCCGGCGTTGATCCTTGTCATGCTCACCTGTTTCGTGCTCGGCTGGTTCTCTTTGCTAGCCGAGGAGTTCCGACAACTCGGCAAGCATATGACGGCTGGCGCCGGTTTTGTTTCCAACATTGTTTTGTGGAGCGAGGCCGGTTACTTCGATACGTCAGCCGACACCAAGCCCTTGCTCCATTTATGGTCGTTGGGTGTGGAAGAGCAGTTTTACCTGATCTGGCCCCTGCTGCTCTGGGCGGTCTGGAAGCGGCGCTGCGGGGTGGTTTTTATCGTGATCGCGCTCTTGTCGTTCGGCGTGAATATCGCAACGGTGCAGACCGACAGCGCCGCAGCGTTTTACCTTCCGTTCTCTCGGTTCTGGGAACTCACTGCCGGCGCGCTCCTGGCATATCTTTCTTTTCGCAAACCGGGGTTTGTTCTTCCGGGAGCGACTGTCTTTTCCTGGGTCGGTCTTGTCGCCGTGGCGGCAGCGATGGGCCTGGTGACAAAAACTCACGCTTTCCCGGGATGGTGGGCCATTTTTCCGGTGCTGGGCGCCTGGCTGATACTGGCGTCCGGCCCGCAAGCCTGGCTCAATCGTCGGGTCTTTTCGGCGCGTGCGATGGTCTGGATCGGACTCATCAGTTATCCGCTCTATTTGTGGCACTGGCCATTGCTGGCATTGGCCCGTCTGCTGGTAGGGCAGACGCCGCCGGCGACAATCCGGATCGCGGCGGTTTGCCTGGCCATTGCGTTGGCCTGGCTGACCTATCGGTTCGTCGAGCGTCCCATCCGTGTCGGCGCTCGTGGGCGACGTATTGCCGGTGTTCTGGCTTGCCTCATGCTGTTTGTCGGCTATGTGGGCTACTACACCGTGCAGCGCAACGGCATGGAGTTTCGCGACATGGGCCGGATCACCAAGCTCTTTAACGCGGATGTTGAACAAGTCGCCGTGTTGAATCGCTTTGAATTGCCGCATCCCTCTTGTGACCAATTAGTCGGCGCCGCCCATCCGCGCGACTGGTGTACCAATGCCGTGGCGCCGTCGCAGGAGCCTGCATTTCTGCTGATCGGCGACAGTTATTCGGGCGCGTATGCGCCCACATTCGCCAGCTTGTATCGGTCGAAGCCGGTGCCGGATCAGGTCTTCCGGCAATTCGCCCGGGGCGCGTGTCCTTCCCTGCTGGAATATGGCCTCGATTATTGCCGTGAAATCAGCGGCAAGATTGCCGAGTACGTCAAGCGTACAGCCTCCATCAAGACAATCGTGCTGGCAGAGAACTGGCCTGGCTACTATCTTGCCGACGGCGAGCAGTTCACACAGGCGCTGGAGCGTACGGTGGTGTTCTATCGTCAGTTGGGCAAGCGTGTCGTCATTCTGTTGTCGCCGCCAAACGGCGCCAATCCCAAGGCATGCATCATGCGCGCAGTGCGTCTGTCGGATGCCAATTTCTGCGACTTGCCGCTGGCGCGCGCGGAACAATTCGACACCCATTACCGGGACACCTTGCTGCCTCAGATGCAGCGCTTGAAGGTGCCGGTATTCGACCCTTATCCCTATTTTTGCAGTAAGGATGGCTGCAAGGTCATCGACGGCCCGCGTATCCTGTACTACGATCCGGGTCACCTGAGCGCCTATGGCGCCGAATTTCTGGCTACCCGGGCGTCTGAGGAATTATCTGCATTGATCGCGGTGTCGCACTGATTGATATCGTCTTGTTGGCAGAAACAAAAAACGCCCCTCGAAAGGGGCGTTTTCATTGGCGGTCGGGGCCGCTTACTTTGCTGCCGCAGCCACCGTCGTCTCATTCAACCCCCCACCCAGCGCACGATACAAATCGATCGCATTGTTCAGGCGCAGTTGACGCGCCTGGATCAATGCTTGCTGCGCCGAGAACAGATCGCGTTGCGCGTCGAGCTGGTCGAGCGAGGAGGCGATGCCGTTCTTGTAGCGCAGGTCGGTGAGGTTCAGGCGTTCCTGTTGCGCTTTCAGGAAGGCTTCCTGGGCTTCGATCTGTTCGTCCAGCGTGCCGCGTGCCACCAGCGCATCGGCAACTTCGCGGAAGGCCGTTTGTATGGTCTTTTCGTACGTCACGATTGCCTGGTTCTTGCGCACTTCCGCTACATCCAGGTTGGCGCTGTTGCGGCCGAAGTCGAAGATCGGCAAGCTCAACTGCGGGCCGTAGGACCAGGCGCCCGAGCCGGAATCGAATAAACCTCCCAGCGAGTTGCTGGCGCTGCCGAAGGAGCCGGTCAGGCTGATGCGCGGGAAGAACGCCGCACGCGCCGCGCCGATGTTGGCGTTGGCGGCCAGCAGCTTCTGTTCCGCCGAACGGATGTCAGGACGACGCGTCAGCAGATCCGACGGCACGCCGGCAGGAATGTCGGTGACGATGTTCTGCAGCGACAGGTCCTGGCCTGCAGGCAGGTCCTTGACGTTGGTGCCGACCAGCAGCGTCAGGGCGTTTTCCGCCTGGGCGCGCTGGCGCAGCAGCGTTGCTACCGACGTGCGCGCCGATTGCACCAGCGTGTCGGACAGGCGCAGGTCGAGCGCCGACGAGGCGCCGACGTCGAAACGTTTCTGCGCCAGGCCGAGGTTGGACTGACGGCTTTCCAGGGTCTGTTGCGCCAGCTTCAGTTGCTCGGCATAGGAGCGCTCGGTCAGATAAGCCTGCGCAACCTGGGATACCAGGCTGATTTGCACCGATTGCCTGGCTTCTTCGGTCGACAGGTATGTCGACAGCGCGGCGTCCTTCAGGCTGCGAACGCGGCCGAAGAAGTCCAGTTCATACGCAGGAATCGCCAGGCCGACCTGGTAGCTCTTGGTGATCAGCGGTGCGCCGGTGGTCGACTGGCTGGCCGACAAACGGGTGCGTGATTCGCTGCCGGTGGCGTTCAGTGTCGGCAGCAAATCGGCACGGGCGATCTGGTACTGCGCGCGCGCTTCTTCGATGTTCAGTGCCGCAGTGCGCAGATCACGGTTGTTTTCCAGCGCGGCTGCGATCAGTGCCTGCAGGCGTTGATCAGGGAAGAACTGGCGCCAGCCGAGAGTGGCGGCGTCATACTGGCCCTTGGCGTCGGCCGGATAGCTGCCTTCGACCGGCGCTTGCGGGCGCTCGTAGGTTGGCGCCAGCGTGCAGCCGGACAAAACACCGACCACCAGCATGGCTGCGCTCAACTGCTTCAGGCGCAGGGTGGGAAACTTAACATTGTGGTCCTCCGCATCGATTTTGTGATGGGCGGCGTCCAGCTTGCGCTGGCGTTCGCTGCCTTTGAAGATTTTGCGCTGGACTCAAAAGAGCCGCCTGGCCCTTGGCGTCGGCCGGATAGCTGCCTTCGACCGGCGCTTGCGGGCGCTCGTAGGTCGGCGCCAGCGTGCAGCCGGACAATACGCCGACCACCAGCATGGCTGCGCTCAACTGCTTCAGGCGCAGGGCGGGAAACTTAAACATTCTTATCCTCCACATCGATTTTGTGATGGGCCGCGTCCAGCTGGCGCTGACGTTCGCTGCCTTTGAAGATCTTGCGCACGACGACGAAGAAGATCGGGACCAGGAACACGGCCAGTACGGTTGCCGTGATCATCCCGCCCATCACGCCGGTACCGATGGCGCGTTGGCTGGCGGAGCCGGCGCCGCTGGCGATGACCAGCGGCAGCACGCCGAGGATGAACGCCAGCGAGGTCATGATGATCGGACGGAAGCGCAGGTGCACCGCTTCCAGCGTCGCTTCGATCAGACCCATGCCTTGTGCTTGCAGATCCTTGGCGAACTCGATGATCAGAATCGCGTTCTTCGCCGACAAACCGACCACCGCAATCATGCCGACCTTGAAGTACACATCGTTAGGCATGCCGCGCAGCGTCACGCCCAGCAGTGCGCCGAGAATGCCCAGCGGCACCACCAGCATCACCGCCAGCGGGATCGAGGTGCTTTCGTACAGCGCAGCCAGCACCAGGAACACGGCGATCAGCGACAGCGCATACAGTGCCGGCGCTTGCGAGCCCGAGGTCTTTTCTTCCAGCGACTGGCCGGTCCACTCGAAACCGAAGCCTGGAGGCAGCTTGGCGACGAATGATTCCATTTCTGTCATGGCGTCGCCGGTGCTGCGGCCAGGTGCTGCACCGCCGGCGATCTTCATTGCCGGATAGCCGTTGTAGCGAATCAGCTGCACGGGACCATTGATCCACTTCGACGTCGTGAAGGCCGAGAACGGCACCATGGTTCCGCCGCTGTTGCGGGCATACAGGCCGGCCAGATCTTCCGGTTGCAAACGACGCTTGGCATCGGCTTGGACGATCACGCGCTGTTGACGACCCTGATTCGGGAAGTCGTTGACGTAGGACGAACCCAATGCCGTCGACAGCACGCTGTTGATGGTCGAGAACGGCACGCCCAATGCATTGGCCTTGTCGCGGTCGATGTCCAGTTGCAGCTGCGGCGCATCTTCCAGACCTTCAGGACGGACACCTGCCAGCACCTTGCTTTGCGAAGCCATGCCGAGGATCTGATTACGTGCCTGCACCAGCGCAGCGTGTCCCAGACCGGCGCGGTCCTGCAGACGGAAGGTGAAGCCGGTGGCGTTACCCAGTTCAGGGATAGGCGGCGGGTTCAACGGGAACACGATCGCATCCTTGATCTGCGAGAAGGCGCCGAAAGCGCGACCGGCGACGGCGTCAGCCGATTGCGTCTTGTCGCGCTCGCTCCAGTCCTTCAGCGGCGTGAACACCAGACCGGCATTCTGACCGTTACCCGAGAAGCTGAAGCCGGCAATCGCAACGACGTGCTCGACGGCGGGTTGTTTCAGGTAATAGTTTTCGATGGTCTTGATCACTTCCAGCGTGCGACCGGTGCTTGCGCCCGGCGGCAACTGCACGTTGGTGATGATGTAGCCCTGATCTTCGTTCGGCAGGAACGAAGCCGGCAGGCGCACATACAGCAAGCCTACACAGCCGACAATCAGCGCATACACGATCATGTAACGGCCAGTCTTGGTCAGCATCTTGCCGATGAAACCCTGATAACCGGAAGCAGTCTTGTTGAAGCGGCGATTGAACCAGCCGAAGAAGCCGCTCTTCTCGTGATGATGACCTTTTTCGACCGGCAGCAGGATGGTTGCGCACAATGCCGGCGTCAGCGTGAACGCCATCAGCACCGAGAACACCATCGAGGCCACCATCGCCAGCGAGAACTGGCGATAGATCGCGCCAACCGCGCCGCCGAAGAACGCCATCGGGATGAATACGGCGATCAGCACCAGCGTGATGCCGATCAGCGCGCCGGTGATCTGGCCCATCGCCTTGCGGGTTGCTTCCTTGGGCGACAAACCTTCTTCGCTCATGATGCGTTCGACGTTCTCCACCACCACGATCGCATCATCGACCAAGATACCGATCGCCAGCACCATGCCGAACATGGTCAGCACGTTGATCGAGAAGCCGAAGACGAACAAGGTTGCAAAGGTGCCCATCAGCGCCACCGGCACGACGATGGTCGGGATGATGGTGTAACGGATGTTTTGCAGGAACAGGAACATCACCAGGAACACCAGCACGATCGCTTCGATCAGGGTCTTGACCACTTCTTCGATCGAGATCTTGACGAACTTGGAGGTGTCGTAAGGGATGGTGTACTTCACGCCGGCCGGGAAATACCTGGCCAACTCTTCCATCTTCTTGTGCACGGCGGTAGCGGTGCCCAGCGCATTCGCGGTCGGCGACAATTGCACGCCGATGAACGAGCTTGGCTTGCCGTCGAGGCGGCCGGAGGTGTCGTACGACTGGCCGCCGACTTCGATGCGGGCGACGTCGCGCATGCGCACCGATGAACCGTCGGCGTTGGCGCGCAAGACGATATTGCCGAACTGTTCCGGGCTGGTCAGCTGGCCGTTCACGACCACGGTCGCAGAGATCTGCTGCGAGGTCGGGCTTGGCAAGGCGCCCAGCGTACCGCCGGCAACCAGCGCATTTTGTGCGGTGATGGCGGCAGTCACGTCGGCTGGCGTCAGGTTCAGGCCGATCAGCTTGTTCGGATCGATCCAGATGCGCATCGCGCGTTCGGTGCCGAACAACTGCGCCTGGCCGACGCCGGGAACGCGTTTGACTTCGTTGAGGACGTTACGCGACAGATAGTCGCCCAGCGCCACCGGATCGAGTTTGCCGTCGGTCGACGACAAGCCGATGAACAGCAGGAAGTTGCTGCGCGACTTGGTGACCTGCACGCCTTGTTGCGTCACGGCTGCCGGCAGACGTGCTTCGACGCGCTTCAAGCGGTTCTGCACGTCCACTGCGGCCAGGTCGGCGTTGGTGTCGGGCGAGAAGGTCACCGTGATTTGCACCTGGCCGTTGGCCTGGCTTTGCGACTCCATGTATTGCAAGCCGTCGGCGCCGTTCATTTCCTGTTCGATCAGGCTGGTCACCGAATCGTCGAGGGTTTGCGCGGTCGCGCCCGGATATGTCGCCGTGACCACGATGGTCGGCGGCGCAATGCTCGGATACTGGGAGACGGGCAGGCCGGTAATGGCCAGCGCGCCCGCCAGTATGATGAAGATTGCTAGCACCCACGCAAATACGGGGCGATCAATAAAGAACTTTCCCATCTGACAGCCTCTTAGTTAGCTTTGGTTGCGGCGTCCTGCTTGGCTGGCGCCCGACCAGGTGCAGCGGATGCACCTGCCGGGGCAGCGCCGGCATCAGCGGCCGGACCCTTCCAGGGCACCGGCTTGACCGGTGCGCCCGGCTTGGTCTTCTGAATACCTTCGACGATCACGCGATCGCCGGCTTTCAGGCCGTCCGTGACGATCCAGCTGTTGCCTTGGGCGGAGCCGGTCTTGACCGGACGCGCTGCCACCTTGTTGTCGTCGCCGACCACAAACACCGACGAACCGTTCAGGTCGCGCATGACCGCTTGTTGCGGCACCACGATGGCGGATTCGTTGACTGCTTGTTCAAGTTGCGCGCGCACATACATGCCCGGCAACAACGTGCGGTTCGGATTCGGGAACTCGGCGCGGATGGTCACTGCGCCGGTGGTCGCGTCAACCGTGACGTCCGAGAACAGCAGCTTGCCCGGCAGTGGGTAAGGACGGCCGTCGTCGGTCACCAGCGTGACCTTGGCCTTGCCTTGGCCGACTGTCTTCAACTGGCCGCTGGCCATGGCTTGCTGCAGTTTGAGCAGGTCGGTGCTCGATTGCGTCAGGTTGACGTAGATCGGGTCGAGCTGCTGCACCACGGCCAGCTGCGTTGCGTCGCCCTGGCCGACCAGTGCGCCTTCGGTCACCAATGCACGGCCGATGCGGCCGGAGATCGGCGAGGTCACGGTGGCGTAGCCCAGGCTCAGGCCGGCGGTCTGCACTGCTGCCTTGCCGGCGGCGACATCGGCTTCCGCTTGCTTCTGCGCGGCGACGGCGTCGTCATATTCCTGCTTGCTGACGGCGTTGACTTCGACCAGCGGCTTGTAGCGTTGCGCCTTCAGAGAGGCTTGCGTCAGCGAAGCCTGGCTCTTTGCCAGCGTGGCCAGTGCACTGTCGTAGTTGGCTTTGAACGTGGCCGGATCGATGCGGTAGAGCACCTCGCCGGCCTTGACTTCGCTACCCTCGCGGAAAGTGCGCTTGAGGATGATGCCGGCCACGCGGGCGCGGACTTCGGCCACGCGCGTGGCTTCCAGACGGCCCGGCAGTTCGTTGCTGATGGTGACGCGCTCCGGCGCGATGGTGACGACGGACACTTCGCCTGGCGGCATGCCTGCGCCGGCCTGGGCGTTCGGTTTTTGACCGCATGCCGCAAGGGCGGCCGCGGCAACGACAGTAAGGGTAAGGCGCGTGAAACGACTAACTGAGCTCATAAATATCTCGCACGGTAGGTAAAGTTGAAGCTGCACATGCAGCTGGTGATTCGAATACGGTAATTAAATTGCTATTTAAATTACTGACATTGCGGAATATAGCTTTGGAACAATTACGGAGTGATTACGGAATGAATCCAGAAACGGGCTTGAAAAATAATGGTGCTGCGGCAGAACCAAGAAGATAACGCAAAAATTGTTGCAGTGCAGAAAAGACAGCAGACAGGTGAAACAAAAGAAAGCAAGCGTAAAACGCCCAAGCGGCCATTGAAATCCGGTGCTATTATACATACATTCTTGTATGTATGTATTTGATTGATGTATCGCAATATGTCGAAATGCAATTCAGCGATACTTTCAGAAACATGCAAAACATGCAGATTTTCGCGAAAACGTCTCTTTGTCAAAGAGAACTGCGGCAGTCTGTCTTTACCGCACAACGAAAGTGCACGGAGATTGCAATGAATCCACTATTTATGATCACAACATCCTACTCGGACTGCTGACGATGGCCCGTTCCACCAAGGAAGAAGCCCTCGAAACGCGTTCACGCATTCTCGATGCGGCCGAACAAGTTTTTTACGAGCGCGGCGTTTCGCATACCTCGCTGGCCGACGTCGCCAAGGCCGCCGACGTCACGCGCGGCGCAATCTACTGGCATTTCAAGAACAAGAGCGACCTGTTCGACGCCATGTGCGAGCGCGTGCGCCTGCCAATGGAAGCCATCATGGAAGCGAACGCCGACGAGCGCGTCACCGATCCGCTCGGCGAGTTCATCAAGGGCGGCGTGTACGTACTCAGGCAGGCCGCGACCGATCCACGTTGCCGCAAAGTCTTCGACATCATTTTCAACAAGTGCGAATTCGTCGACCACAACGATCCCATCCTGATGCGCCAGCGCGAATGCAAGATGCAAGGCATGCTGCGCATGGAGCAAATTCTCGCCAACGCAATCTCTCGCGGACAGTTGCCGCCCAACCTGAATATCCGTCGCGCCTGCCTGATGGCGCATGCCATGTTCAGCGGCTTGCTGGCCGACTGGTTCTTTTCGCCAGACAGTTTCGATCTGGAGCTGGAGGCTGAAAGCGTGCTTACCGCCTGCATTCACGCCATCAAGACGGCGCCGACCCTGCTCAGCTGAGCCAGCACAACCAACCCGTCAGGGAGAGGGAGCGCCCAGCAGCAGGTTGATTTGCGCGAGGTCCTCTTCCTTCAGGCTGCCGGCGGCCGACTTCAGTTTCAATCCGTTCATCAGCGTGTCGTAACGCGCCCGGGCCAGATCGCGCCGGGTTGAAAACAGTTGTTGTTGCGCGTTCAGCACGTCGATGTTGATGCGCACGCCGACTTGATAGCCGAGGCGATTCGATTCCAGCGCCGACAGGCTCGAGACTTCCGCCGCTTCATACGCCTTCACTTGCGACAAACCGTTGCTCACGCCGAGATAGGCCTGGCGTGCATTGAGCACGGCGGTGCGGCGCGCATTTTCCAGATCCGAGCGGGCCTTGTCGGCCAGCGCGATCGATTCATCCACCTTGCTGCTGACGCTGAAGCCCGAGAACAGCGGGATATTCCATTGCACGCCAATCGAGTTGGCGTAGCCGCGGCCGTTGGTATAGGGCGTCAGCTGGCTGTTCTGGTTGATGTAATTGCGGCCCGCCACGAGGTCGACCGTGGGCGTGTGGCCGGCGCGATTGCGGCGGATTTCGCTCTGGGCGATTTCCAGCGAGACCTGCTGCGCCACCACGCTGTAATTCTGCTGCTCGGCGCTGGCGATCCAGGGATCGATCATGGCCGGTTGCGGCAAGCTCAATTGCACGTTCGGACGCAATGCCGACAGCGGCGTCGGCGGCTGGCCGATGATCTGCTGCAATTTGCTCAACGCCACTTCGAGGTCGTTCTGCGCGGCGATTTCCTGGGCGCCGGCCAGGTCGTAGCGCGCCTGCGCTTCATTGGTGTCGGTGATGGTGGCGGTGCCGACTTCGAAGTTGCGTTTGGCCGAGGCCAGCTGCTCCGAAATGGCGATTCTTTGCGCGCGCAGGAAGCCCAGCGCATCCTGCGCCGCCAGCACGTCGAAATAAGCCTGTCCGACGCGCAGGATCAGGTCTTGCTGGGCCTGGGCGAATTGCGCTTCGCTCACGGCCACCGACAATTTTCCTTGCTGGTAGGTTTCCCAATTGGCCCAGCGCAGCAGTGGTTGCGTCAGCTGCAGCGTGTAGGTGTTGGACGAATTCTGCATGGTGTCGCCGGAGCGTGTGTAGCTGCCGCCCACGCCAACGGTCGGCAGGATGGCGGCGCGGCCCTGCGTGATCTTTTCTTCGCCGGCGCGCAGCGCGTAGCGCGCGCTCTGGTAGATGGGATCGTTTCCCAGCGCCTGCTGATAGACCTGCACCAGATCGGCGGCGGCGGCATGGGCTGAAGCGCCCAGCAGGGCGGCTGTCAGCAGCGGGACGAGTAAGACTGGACGCATACGTTGAATTCTCTGGAGAAGATATGAAACTCCCTGATTACGCTAGCTTGCGCGGCTGTCCGGGGACGAGCGAAACGGCCGTCTTGTCGCGGCCTGGCATTGCTGAATCGGGGATGGATCAGTACGTCGGCATTGCCGTGTCCACCTGCTTGGCCCAGGCGTGGATGCCTCCGGTCAGGTTGGTCACCTTGGTGAAACCCTGGCGCTCCAGGAACGCGGCAACCTGCATGCTGCGGGCGCCGTGGTGGCAGATGCACACCACGGGCTGTTCTTCGTCCAGTTCGGAAAAACGGCCGGGAATCGTGTTCATCGGCATCAGCTGGGCAGCCTCGATGCGACAGGTATCGAATTCCCATGGCTCGCGCACATCAAGCAACAGGGGTGTCGGGCGGTCCGGGTCGGCGATCCAGGCGGCCAGTTCCGGTGCGGTGATGTGCTCCATGCAAATTTCCTAGAAAGTGAAGTGAGAATGCTCGCTGGCCGCATGCAGAGGTTTGGCCATCAGTTCAAAAACGTTGACGGTGTCGTAGACCTGGTCGGACGTGCGGGTGATGACCTGGAGCGACATGACCGGCGCTTCGCCGATGATCGCCAGAATACGGCCGCCGACCTTGATTTGCTTGAGGAAGGCGTCCGGCAGGAAAGGCAGCGCGCCGGAAATGACGATCACGTCGTATTCGCCTTGCCAGCCTTGCGCGCCGTTGCCGAGCTCGACGCTGACATTGACCACGCCGTAGCCGGACAGGTTTTGTTCAGCCAGGGCCTTGAGCTGGGGATCGATCTCGACGGTGGTCACGTGACGCGCCTTGGATGCCAGCAGCGCCGCCATGTAGCCCGAGCCGGCGCCGATTTCCAGCACTTGCTCATGCTTCTTGACGTTGGCTTCCTGCAGGATGCGCGCCTCGACCTTCGGCGCCAGCATGTTTTCGCCGCCCGGCAGCGGGATCTCGGTATCGAAGAACGCCAGGCTGCGATGCGCGGCCGGGACGAATTCCTCGCGCCGGACCACGGTCAGGAGGTCCAGCACATCTTGCGCCAGCACATTCCAAGGGCGGATTTGCTGTTCGATCATGTTGAAGCGGGCTTGTTCGATATTCATGGCAGTGGGCTCAATAGCGACGTAAAAGCAGCATTTTATCAAACCCCGACGCTGCGAGACAGCGCCAGGCTGTTGCTTTCGGGGCCGCAGTGGGGAATTCAGCGAAATTATCGCTTGCCGATTCCGCCGCCATGCTTGCAAAACGGAAATAGTCAGGACGCATGCTCGTCCTCCGCTTTGTCCTCTACTACTGCAGCGCCGAACCATTTGCGCTTGACCCAGGCGCCGAGATCGTCGAGATAGGTGTACGCCACCGGCACCACCACCAGCGTCAGCAGCGACGAGGTGATGATGCCGCCGATCACCGCCTGGCCCATCGGTGCGCGCTGTTCCGAGCCCTCGGCGATACCGAAGGCCAGCGGCACCATGCCGAACACCATCGCCAGCGTGGTCATCAGGATCGGGCGCAGACGCACGTGGGCTGCTTCCAGCAGCGCCGCGCCGCGTTCCATGCCTTCCTTGCGCGCTTGGTTGGCGAAGTCCACCAGCAGGATCGCGTTCTTGGTCACCAGCCCCATCAGCATGATGAACCCGATGATGGAAAACATGTTCAGCGTCGAGCGGAAGAACATCAGCGCCAGGAACACGCCGATCAGCGTCAGCGGCAGCGACGACATGATCGCCACCGGTTGCAGGAAGCTGGCGAATTGCGAGGCCAGGATCATGTAGATGAACACGATCGCCAACGCCAATGCACCCAGCGCGTAACCGAAGGATTCGTTCATGCTCTTGGTCGAGCCGCCGATCTGGTAGCGATAGCCGGGCGGCCAGTTGATCTTGTCCAGCATGACCTTGATGTCGGCGTTGACCTGGCCGGCGGAGCGGCCGGCGGCGTTGGCCGACAATTCGACCTCGCGGTTGAGGTCGCGCCGGTTGATCTGGTTGGCGCCGACCGTGTTGCGGATGTCGGCGACCTGGCGCAGCGGCACCATGCGCGGCGTGCCGTCGGTATTGTTGAAGCTGCTGGCCAGCATCATGCGCGACAGGTCGTCGACCGTATTGCGATCGGTCGGCGCCAGGCGCACGTTGACGTCGTAGTTCTCATCGTCGGGCGCGCGCCAGCTGCTGGCGGCCTCACCGGCCAGCAAGGGGCGCAGCGCGTTGCCGATCTGCGCCACCCCGACGCCGAGGTCGGAGCCGATGTCGCGCTTCGGTTCGATCGAGATGGTCGGCTTTTGCGGCTTCAGGCTGGAGTCGAGATCGGCCACGCCGGGGATCGCGCGCAACCTGGTCTGGACTTCTTCCGACAGGCGCCCGAGTTGATCGAGGTCCGGTCCCAGCAAGCTGAAGCGCACCTGCTTGTTGTCGCCGCCGACGCCGTCGAGCGTGCCGATGTGGGTGACCGTGATGCCGGCCACGCGCGTCAGGCGTTCGCGCAATTGCGGCGCCAGTTGCGCCGTGCTCAGTTGGCGTTCCTTGCGCGGTTTGAGGCGGATGAACACGGTCGCGTAATTCTTGCCCTGCGAATTGCCGGTGTTGACGGTGCTGTAGGTATCGACCACTTCAGGAAACTGGCGCAGCACGGTTTCGACCTGGTGCACCTTGGACTCGGTCAGTTCCAGCGACGAGCCGACCGGCGTATAGAAAGTCACGCCGCTTTCGGAATAATCGGCCTGCGGCACGAACTCGGAACCGATCAGTCCCGCCGCCGGCAACGCCAGGCCCGCAATGAAACTCAGCAGCGCCAGCACCAGCGTCATGATGCGATGGCGCAGCGACCACTTGAGCAGTTTCTGGTAACTCGCCGAGAGCCATTGCACCAGGCGTTCGAACTGATCGAGCACGCGGCCGATGGACTTGGCGTACCAGCCGTCCTTGCGCTTTTCGCCATGGACATCGGGGTCGGGCCAGATCGATGACAGCATCGGATCCAGCGTGAACGAGACGAACATCGAGATCAGCACCGCCGCCGTCACCGTAATGCCGAACTGGTGGAAGAAGCGGCCGATGATGCCGCCCATGAAGCCCACCGGCAGGAACACCGCGACGATCGAGAAGGTCGTCGCCAGCACCGCCAGGCCGATTTCCGCCGTGCCCTCCAGCGCCGCCATCTTGTGCGTCTTGAACTTGCCGTGCACCTTCATGCCGGCGTGGCGCACGATGTTTTCGCGCACCACGATCGCATCGTCGATCAGCAGGCCGACGCACAGCGACAGCGCCATCAGCGTGATCATGTTGATGGTGAAGCCGAACATGTACATGAACAGGAAAGTGCCGATCAGCGCCACCGGCAAGGTCAGTCCGGTGATCACCGTCGAGCGCCAGGAATTGAGGAACAGGAACACGATCAGCACCGTCAGCGCCGCCCCTTCGAGCAGCGTGCGGCGCACGTTCTCGACGCCGGTGCGGATCTGCCGCGAACTGTCCTTGATGACTTGCAGGCGCACGCCGGGATACAGTTTCTGCAGGTTCGGCTCCATGTCCTTGATGGCCTGCTTGAGGCCGTCGGCGACATCGATGGTGTTCTGGCCCTGCGCCTTCAGGATGTCCAGCGCGAGCGTGCGCTGGCCGTTGTAGAGCGCCAGGGTTTCCTGTTCTTCCTGGCCGTCGACCACGGTGGCGATCTGTTCCAGCGTGACCGGCTGGCTGCCGCGCCGCGCCACGATGATGCGCTTGAAGTCTTCCGGATTCTTGACGCGGCCCTGCACTTGCACCACCTTCTCGGCATCGGCCATGCGGATCGCGCCGGTCGGCAATTCCTGGTTCTCGTTCTTGACGGCGGTGATGACCTGGTCGACGCCGATGCCGAGCGCTTCCATCTCGTTGGGTTTGACGTAGATGTTGATCTGACGCTTGACGCCGCCCACCAGCGTCACCGAGCCGACGCCGCGCACGTTTTCCAGTCGTTTCTTGATGACCTGGTCGGAAATCGTGGTCAGCTCGCGCAGCGTGCGCGGACGCGTGTTCGGCGCCGTCGGATCGTTGGTGACCGAGATCGAGAAGATCGGCTGGTCGGCCGGATCGAAGCGCGTGATGCGCGGCTGGTCGACTTCCTTGCGGAAGGCCGCCTGCACCAGCGCGACTTTTTCGCGCACGTCCTGCGCGCCTTGGGCCGGATCGACGGTGAGGTCGAACTCGACGATGACCACCGACAGGCCTTCATACGAATGCGAAGTCAGGCTGTTGATGCCGTTGATGGTGTTGACCATCTCTTCGATCTTGCGCGTGACGTCGGATTCGACGTTCTCGGGCGAGGCGCCCGGATAGGTGGTCTGCACCACCACCACCGGGAAGGTGATGTCGGGAAACTGGTCGACGCGCAGGCGTTGATAAGAGAACAGGCCGAGCACCACGAACGCCATCATCATCATGGTGGCGAGCACGGGATTGCCGATGCTGATGCGGGTGAACCACATGCGCTATTCCTTCGCCGCCGGCAGGATCTTGACCGGGGTGCCTGCGTTCAGGTTGCCCAGGTTGGCCTTGACGATGCGCGCACCCTCTTGCAGGCCGCTGCTGATTTCCACCGCGTTGCCTTTGCTGTCGACGCCGCGCAGGCCGGTGACAACGTCGCGTCGCGTCAGCTTGCCGTTCTCGATGGTGTACACATAGGCCTTGCCGCCTTCGTTCTGGATTGCGGTGGCCGGCACGGTCAGCACGGCGTCGCGCTTGTCCAGGGTCAGGCTGGCGTCGGCGAACATGCCGGCGCGCAAGAGATTGTCGGGGTTGTCGATGCGCACATAGACCATGATCGAGCGCGAGCCCGATTGCGTGGCCGGATTGATGCGAACCACCTTGCCGGCGACGGCGTCAGGCAGGCCTTCCACGCGCACCAGCACTTCCTGGCCGAGCTTCACCTTGAGGATGTCGGCGGTGGGCACCGGCGCTTCCAGTTCCATCTGGCGCAGGTCGACCACGTCGAGCAGTTTATTGTCGACCGACACCTTCTCGCCGGGCTCGATGGTGCGGGTGCTGACCAGGCCGGCCATCGGCGCCTTGATGACGGTGTCGCTGAGCGCCTTTTGCGCCACGTCGAGCGCACCGCGCGCTTATGA
>NZ_AJHH01000398.1 GCF_000256565.1 Herbaspirillum lusitanum P6-12
GAAGGCATTGCGCGAAATGAAGCCCTTGTCCAGCAGCGCCAGGTTGTTGTCGCGCGTCTTGGTGGCGATGTCGAGCTGGCCGCGCGAAGCCACCAGAGAGCCCCTGGCCTGCTCGACCTTGGCCTGGTATTCGCTGGTGTCCATGCGGATCAGGACCTGGCCGAGGGCGACTGCTTCACCGGCGCGCACCAATACTTCCCTGACCTCGCCGCCGACCTTGGCCTTGACCGCGACCTGGTTGAGCGCACGCAAGGCGCCCGACAGCGGCAGCACCTGGCGCAGCGGTTCGACGTGGGCAACGACGATGTCGCCCGGCAGGAATTCCAGCACCTGCACCGGTTTTTCGACCATGGCAACCGGCGCGGCAGGGCGCTTGCGCAGCGCCATGAAGGCGATCAATAGGACTACTACCAGCAATACGATCAGGACCGAGCGGCGTTTGAAAAAGGAAAGAGTCATCAGGATTTGGTCAGCAGGCCGTTCAGGCAAAGGTCGATGAAGTTGTCGAGATAAGCGCCGGGCTCTACCGGCTCGATGGCGCACGGGCCGAACGACTGGCTCCACAGCATCAGCATCAGCACCGGTGCGACGATGACGCGCTTCATGTGCTCGGCGTCGATGGCGCGGAATTCACCGCGCCGGATGCCGCGCTCGAGCATGCGCACGATGGTGGCGTCGCAACGCGTGATGACTTCGGCGTGGTAGAACTGCGCGAGTTCAGGGAAGTTGCCGGATTCTGCCATCATCAGTTTGGAAATACCGTTTAATTTTGTATCCGCCACCGAAGCCCACCAGCCCAGGATGAGGTCGCGCAGCAAATCGGCGCTGTGGCCTTCGTAACGGTCGACCATGCCTTCGGCTTCTTCCAGCAGCGGCAGCATGTTGGTGCGCACGACCGACTTGAACAGGTTTTCCTTGCTGTCGAAGTAGAGGTAGAGCGTGCCTTTGGAGACGCCGGCGCGCGCGCGCTGCGAGA